>NZ_JCAKRV010000008.1:0-198084 GCF_059515165.1 Chryseobacterium sp. CS3K3.1
AATGAGAAGTGTTCCTTATGACGGAGGAATTATCAGTAATGTTCCTGAGGGTTCCTTTTGGTTTGCGGGGATGAATGGAAGTTTTATTTCTACTCCTGAATTTAAACAAGGAAGTCGTACCGGTGGAGGAAATAACAAAGGAACTGTACAAGGACCTAAGCCTGGTTTCTGGGGAAGAGTAAGCAATTGGTGGGATCGTTTGTTTGGCAGAAATAAAGGGGCTGATATTTTAACGCTTACAAGAGGAGCTGAGGTTTCCAGGGCAGTTGAAGTTGGAGAACCAATACGAATTGCTGAATTTTTCTCAGCTATAGAGGTAACGTCAGTAGCCGTAGGAGCAGCAACTTTAGGAGCTGTGTTAACACCTGTCATGATGAAAGATCCAGAATATAACTGGACAAGGGATTTACCTTTAACTGTACCTGTTACAACAACAGCTGATGAATCAGAGCCAGAAAAAATGATTATGTTATATCGAGGAGTTTCGTCGAAAGCTAAAGGCTCTATGTATTTTGAAGCATCACAAGGTATTGCTATACCGAATGGTTACAGACAAGTTGCTGCAACTTGGGGACCTCACAGTGACATGGAAGCACATGCCGGAGGGGATAATTTAAGTATCTGGACAAGTTGGAGTACAAGTAAAGAATCTGCTAGAGATTTTGCTACAGGCGTAGCAATGTATGAAAATGGAATTCCAGGAATTATCATTTCTAAACAATTTAAAGTTGGAACAGTACTCCCTAATCCCTATAATCCACAAGAAGCGGAATGGTTGGTTCCAGGCGTAGTATATGGAGCGAAAGTTGAGTATGTTTTACCCAGATAAAAATAAAATCTCAAAATATGTTAACTGAAGAAAAAATTTTTAATTTAATTAAAGAGAAAAGGAAATTTTTAGAAACTTTTGAAAACTATAAAGTTAAGATTAGTAATAGTAATAATTTCGAAAGAGAAAATCTGATTGGAGTATATAAAATTAGACAATATACTGCTACTCGAACAGGAAATAATAAGTTGTCTGATGAAATGGGTACTCTGATCTTAAACCTGGAAAATTATACTGGAAATAAATTAAGATTAGTGAGCTTATTGGGAAAAACATACTATGGAATATATTATTTGAGTGAAAATTTTGATAAAGTTATTGGATATTTAGATAGAGAAATTGACGATAACGAATTTAATTTAATGAAATAATAATAGTTCCAAGCTGGTTCTTGCATCAAGCTTGTATCCAATAAATATAGTAAAACCACTGTTTTTGGACATACCCTAAAAAGTTAGGTAATGTTTCAGATAGGTAGGCACGCAATATCCATGGGCATTCCAAAAGGAGATCTCAATTAAAATATTCAGAGAAAGAGTAACTATAACGGTTGCTCTTTCTATTTTTATAAGATAAACAGCTCTTTATGAATGTAAAAAGCTATTCATGTTCCGAATGTGTTGGTGAAGATTTTTTCAGAAGGAAAACTAATCCTGTTGGGCTTGTGTACGCCATAAACAAAAACAAAACAAATTAAACTGTAACATTTTTTACATTATATTGACTAATGTAAAAAACTAATATATGTTTCTAAAGTTCCTTAGGCTTGAAATAAAAAGCTTTTTTCGTGGTACATCTTTAGGGATCAATCTGACCATGAAAATTCTCCGTTTCATAGGAATTCTCTACTTTATCGGATGTCTTGTGGGCGGAGCATTTATTGCCTTTTTCTACATTCAGGAGGAAATGCATCAGAATCCTTTACAGGTGGTTTCAAAATTCATGATCGTTGCATGGATTATTGATCTTGTTCTCAAATATCTCTGGCAGGAAATCCCCACACAGAACATGAAGCCATTCCTAACGATGAATATCCGGAAGAATACGCTGGTCAATTATATGCTGGCCAAAACTTTTCTTTCAGCATTCAGCTGGCTGAGCTCTCTATTCTTTATTACCTTTTCACTGATTGCCGTATTCAATGGATATAGTATTTTGGGAATCATGGTGTGGCTGATTGGTGTGATTTCACTATTGTACCTGAATAATTTTATCAACATTTTTTTCAACGGTAAAGAGACCCTGGCGGTGATTATCGGAATATGCTTTCTGGGCATAGGAGCGTTGGGATATTACAATATTGTTCCGGTTTTATCATATTCTGAGTCGGTTTTCTTTAGTTTCTATGAAAAGCCATACGTTGTACTGATCCCTGTTGTTTTGTTCGTAATGCTGTGGTGGATATGTTTCCGTTACCTGCGTCAGGAGTTCTATCTGGATCAGGGGCTTGAAGCGAAGAAGACGGTCGGGAAAACAGAAAATATTGCCTTCCTGAATAAATACGGCGTTATCGGGACATTTATCAATAATGATATTAAAATGTTGAGACGCAATAAAGTACCCAAAGGAATTTTGCTGGGCAGCTTTATGTTTCTGTTCTACGGATTGCTGATGTTTACTTCTTCAATGTATAAAACACCCGCTATGATGATGTTTATGGGACTTTTTGTAACAGGAGGTTTCCAGTTTCTTTTTGGACAGAGAGTTCCCGCTTTTGACAGTTCATACTATCCGTTGATGATGACCTTGAACGTTCCTTACAAAGAATATCTGAAAGCAAAATGGTGGCTGATGAATATTGTGACTGGAGTTTCTGTGATTATAGCGGTTTGTTATGCCTATTTTGGCTGGGAAGTTTACGTTACATTTTTTGCAGCAGGTTTATATAATATCGGTGTGAATTCTCAATTTACTTTGTGGTCCGGAGCTTTCAATAAAACTCAGATCGACCTGAATTCAAAAGAGAAACGATTGGGACAGAAAGGGAGCTTCAATATGATCGCCATGTTTCTGCTGATTCCTAAAATGTTACTTCCGATGGGTGTATTTGCCTTAACAAAATATTTGTGGGGAATTACCGGAGGAGTAATCAGTATTGCAATTATCGGAATTATAGGATTTTTCCTGAGAGAGAAGATCTTTGATATTATTGTAAAACTTTACAAAAAAGAAAAATACAGCACACTGGATGCATTTAAAAATATAAGTTAAACCATGATCAACATACAAAATTTATCCAAAACATACGGAACAGCAACCGTTCTCAATATTGAACATCTTGAAATTCCCAACGGAGAAACATTTGGTCTCGTGGGAAACAACGGGGCAGGAAAAACAACCCTTTTCAGCCTTATGCTGGATCTGATTCAGGCTACAACAGGGTTTGTAAGCATTGACGGAATTAAGGTTAACGAATCTGAAGCCTGGAAAAATAAAGTTTCAGCCTTTGTAGATGATACTTTTCTCATCGGCTATCTTACGCCTGAAGAATATTTTTACTTTATCGGAGAGCTGAGAGGCCAGAACAAAGCTTCTGTAGACGAATTCCTTAAGCCTTTCCACGATTTTTTCAATGGAGAAATCCTGAAATCAGGGAAATATATCCGTGATCTTTCAAAAGGAAATCAGAAAAAAGTAGGAATTGTAGGAGCTATTATTGGGAATCCTGAAATTATTATTCTTGATGAACCTTTTGCCAACCTCGATCCGTCTACCCAGATCAAGCTTAAAAACCTGATCAAGGAATTATCCAAACAGGATGGTGTTACTTTCCTTATTTCCAGCCATGATCTTTCCCATACTACAGAAGTTTGCAACAGAATTGTGGTTGTGAACAAAGGGGTGTTGGTAAAAGATATTCAGACCAATCCGGAAACCTTGAAAGATCTGGAACAATATTTTGCAGATCAGGTTTCAGTTTCGGATATTTAATACCACAAAAAAAGAGGTATGAATACGATAGAATCACAGAACGTAACAGATTATCCCAATAGCAATACTATTTTCATGGTCTGGAAACTTAATGACAGCCCTGAGCTGAAAGAAGTTTTTCAGGAACTATGTGCTTTGGTTTTAAATCTTAATAATTCAGTGTTTAACCGTTTCCCGGACAGCAGGGCAAGCTGTGTCATGGGAATTGGTGCAGAAGCATGGAAAAAACTGGAACTTCCAACACCTCCGCCAAAGGAATTAGCTAATTTTGAAGAAATAAAAGGGATAAAACATACGGCTGTTTCTACTCCCGGAGACCTTCATTTTCATCTGAGGGCAGATAATAAAAGCCTGATTTTTGATATGGCTGTCGAGATCTCCCAATTATTAAGCTCAGTGGCCGAAAGTATTCTGGAGGTTCATGGATTCAAATACTGGGATGCACGCTCCATTCTTGGTTTTGTAGACGGAACGGAAAATCCGCATGGTGATGACCGTGATTATTTTGGAAAAGTAGGAGATGAAGACCTTCAGTATAAAGGAGGAAGCTATCTTTTTGTTCAGAAATACCTTCACAATATGGATGCATGGAAAGGCTTATCCACGGAAGAGCAGGAAAAAGTAATCGGAAGATCAAAAGAGAATGATATTGAAATGTCTGATGCTGTAAAACCTTCAAATTCACATATTGCTTTAGCCAATATCGAGGGCGAAAACGGTGAAGAATTGAAAATAGTCAGAGATAATATGCCTTTCGGAAATCCCTCTACCAATGAGTTCGGAACTTATTTTATTGCCTATTCAAGTACATTTACAACAACAAAAAAGATGTTGACCAATATGTTTATAGGTGATCCTCCCGGAAATTATGACAGAATTTTAGATTTCAGCACAGCAGTTACCGGAACGCTTTTCTTTGTTCCTACCAGAAACATGCTTGATGAATTTTCAGGATAAAATTTAAGGCTGTCTCTTTCAAGACAGTTTTTTTAATGGAGAAGCTGCTGCAATCAATAATACAGAATAGTTAAAACGCAAAGAAGATACATCTTAATTCTGGGTATTTTGGGGGCAAAGAAAATTCCGTCAAAGACGGATGATTAAGCGTACGCTTCAGGGCAGATTTCATCTGCTAAACCTTATCTACCTTAAAATTATACATCTGGTAAATGAATTCTTTGCGTTTTTTATTATTGAATTTAGAAGAGTCTGAAAAGTTTAAAACAGATTGTAAATAAAATTTTTTTTTCAAAAATTGTAACCTTTTTTTGTTTTGATTGTCTTTAGTATAGAAACAGCATAAACATGAAACTCTTGTTCGGAAATAAAAAGAATGATTTGTTGAGCCTCCTGAAGAAACAGGATCCGGCTGCACAGAAGATTTTCTATGAGCAGAATGTCAGGAAATTCCTGAGTGTCAGCAAAAGCTATGTGAGCGATTTGTATCAGGCGGAAGATTGTCTCATAAAAGCTTTCTGTAAAATTTTTAAACACATAGAAAGCTTCAGAGGAGAATCGAATCTGGATAGCTGGGCAAGAAAAATTGTTGTGAATGAATGCCTGAACTTTATCAAAAGTCATAAAACAGTTTTCTATCTGGACGAGATTAACCCATCTTTTCATGAAGACATCCACGAGCCGGAGATTGATTATGATTTTAATGCACAGGATCTGTTAGATCAGCTGCCTGATGCTTACAGAATGGTTTTTAACCAGTATGTACTGGAAGGATATTCTCATCAGGAAATTGCAGATACATTACAGATTTCAGTGGCAGTGAGCAAAACACAGTTGTTCAGAGCAAAAGAAAAGTTAAGAAATATTTACTTTCAACAACAAAAAAAAGTGAAAAATGAAAACGTCTAAAGATACTATTGAATACCAGATCAAAAAACAGATGGAGGAAAGAGAGGTTGCTCCTTCCCGTGATCTCTGGTCTGAAATTGAGTTTCATAATAACAATAATCGCGGTTTCAAATCAAAAATGAACTGGTTTTTAGTGGCAGCATGTTTAATGTTGACCTTCGGTTTAGGTACTGTTCTGTTTTTTATCAATCAGCCTTCAGAGATTGAACCTGTCATGGTGAATACTGCAGAAAAAGCTTCTTCTGATAAAATTGTAACTGATTCTATTCACGATAATATTTCTCTGACAGCTCAGAACAATGAAAAGAAAGAAGAGGATCAAACATCACCCTCCGATAAAGCAGAAGGGATTTCTGCGGTGGCAATTGCACAGACTCCACTGATTCCCAAAGAGAACCTTCCTTTGAAAAAACAGGAAATTCCTCAGCTTACTCATCCTCAGCTCATGGCAAAAGCCGATTCTTTAAAAACTCCGGTTAAAAAGAAGAAATATGTAGACCCATCCACACTTCTTTTTTCAGTAGAACATAAAGATGTCATCGAAAAAACAAAAGATGGAAGTAACGTGGCGACTACTATCGATCTGAATGCCAGATAACGTATCCGTAAAAATTTAAAAATTAATAATATGATCAATAAATTAATCGTAATGGGATTGTTGTGCTCTTTTTCTGCATCATTCTATGCACAGAAGACCTTCAATATTAACCTGTCTTCTAAAAAAGATACAGAGGTAAGCCCGATTGTAAAAGAGAAAGTAGAAGAATATGCAGCAAAAATCAATACCATTATCCAGGAAGAGAAAAAGCTGATGGAAGAAGAACTGTTAGTTCTACAGGCAAAAAACCTGGATAAGGCAGATTTTGACAGAGAAAAAGCTAAGATTGCAGACCGCTATTCCGAAAAAATGGATAAGAGGATTGAAGAACTGGGATTCGACCTGGATGATGTGATTCAGAAGCAGGTAAGATATTCTCTCCTGAATACTGATGTGACTTCCAAAGAAGAGCTTAAAGAAAAATTGCTGAAAAAATTCCGTCCTACCAGAAGCTTTACCGGATATTTTTCTTACGGAATTATGACTTTAACAAACAGTTCTCCGGATAATGAACTGGATAAAAATATAGGATACGCCAATAACCTGGAATTTGGTCTGAAACTGAATTATCAGCTTAGCAGGACAAGCCCGTGGGCTGTTACTTCAGGACTGGGGTTTTCCTGGAGAACGGTGAGAACAGATAATAATATGTTCTTTACCAAAAGTGCAGATCAGGGAGTTTCTTTGGTTCAAGCTAATGAAAATCTGGATAAAAGTAAACTGAGAACAGGATATATTATTGTTCCTCTTGGGATGCAGTATAATTTTTCCAAACTTAAAAATGGTGGAATGGATGTTCAGTACAGAAGTTATTACACAGGATTTAAAATTGGAGCCAATGTATATGGTGGCGTAAAAATGTCTACCAACAATATTGTAAAAGGAATTGATGGTGAAACCAGAGACCGCGGAAATTATCAGGTGAATCCTTTCGTCTACGGAGCACAGCTTACTGTTTCTTATAACAGTTTCAGCTTATTTGTTAAAAAAGATTTCAGCAACTTCTTTAAAGACGGTTATTTCAAAAATGATAAAGCACTGATATTAGGCTTAACCATCGGATTAGATTAAATAGTACTTTGATAGCAAATGAAAAACTCCGGGAAAGGCTCCCGGAGTTTTTACATAGTATCAGTTATAAAATCATTATTTTAAGCTTCCAACCATATCTTCGGGTTTTACCCATTCGTCAAACTGTTCAGCAGTTAACAAGCCAAGGTTGATGGCTTCTTCTTTTAGTGTGGTTCCGTTTTTATGGGCTGTCTTGGCAATCTTGGCAGCATTTTCATACCCGATGTGAGTATTTAAAGCGGTCACCAGCATTAAAGATTTGTCTACAAGCTCTTTAATTCTCTCATGATTCGGCTCAATACCTATTGCACAGTGATCATTGAAAGAAATACATGCATCGGCAATCAATTGTGCAGATTGCAGGAAATTGTACGCCATTACCGGTTTGAAAACATTCAGTTCATAATTCCCCTGAGTTCCGGCAAATGATATGGTCGTATCGTTTCCTAAAACCTGTGCGCAAACCATGGTCATCGCTTCATTCTGAGTAGGATTTACTTTCCCAGGCATAATAGAAGATCCCGGCTCATTCTCAGGAATATGGATTTCTCCAATTCCCGAACGTGGCCCTGATGCCATCAGTCTCACGTCCTGAGCAATTTTGTATAAAGAAACAGCCAGCTGCTTTAAAGCCCCGTGAGATTCTACAATCGCATCATGTGCAGCGAGGGCTTCAAATTTATTTTCAGCAGTAACAAAAGGGTGTTTTGTAAATTGAGCAATATATTCTGCCACTTTTACATCGTAGCCTTTAGGCGTATTCAAACCTGTTCCTACGGCTGTTCCGCCTAATGCGAGTTCAGAAAGATGAGGTAGGGTATTTTTTAAAGCTCTCAATCCGAATTCCAGCTGGGCTGCATAACCTGAAAATTCCTGTCCAAGAGTAAGCGGGGTGGCATCCATGAGATGGGTTCTCCCGATCTTGACAACATCTTTGAAGGCTTTTGATTTCTCAGACAACGTATTTTTTAGTTTCTCAACAGCGGGAATGGTTACTTCCACCACTTTGGTATACGCAGCAATGTGCATGGCAGTGGGATAGGTATCATTCGAAGACTGGGATTTATTCACATCATCATTCGGGTGTATTTCAGATTTTTCTCCCAATGTGCCGCCGTTATTAACATGAGCTCTGTTGGAAATCACTTCATTCACATTCATGTTCGACTGTGTTCCGGAACCTGTCTGCCAGATCACCAGAGGAAACTGGTCATTCAATTTTCCCTCCAGAATTTCATCACATACTTTCGCGATCATATCTCTTTTTTCCACAGGAAGTACTCCCAGATCAGTATTGGCATAAGCGGCAGCCTTCTTCAGATAAGAAAAAGCTTCAATGATTTCATGCGGCATTGAACCCTCAGGTCCTATTTTGAAATTATTTCTGGAACGTTCCGTCTGTGCACCCCAAAGTTTATCTGCAGGTACCTGCACTTCTCCCATGGTGTCTTTTTCTATTCTGTAATTCATAGTGTTGAAATTTGTATGATCTTTTATTTTTTACGCCAAAAAAATTGTTGGTAGTATCATGTTTAATGAAATAAATAATATTTTGGCTTTGTTTATTTAGCTTCTATAAAGGTACTTATAAACTCAGAAACCTACAATTTATAATCATTATAAATATCAATATAAATGACTGATTTTACTCATATTTTTTTAAAGGAGGCGTATTTTTGTACAAACAAAAATTGAATGGATTTTAGATATCAGGATCCGTATCCTATTCAGAAAGATGATACGGTGTACAAAAAACTTACATCAGATTATGTAAAGGTTGAAAAGCTGGGTGACAGAGAAATTTTAACAGTAGATCCGAAGGGACTGGAGTTATTGGCAGAAGAAGCCATGGCAGATGTTTCTTTCATGCTTCGCTCTTCACACCTGGAAAGCCTTAGAAGAATTATTGATGATCCTGAAGCTACAGATAATGACAGATTCGTTGCTTACAACCTTTTACAGAATGCTGCAGTAGCTGCAGAAGGAGCTCTTCCTTCATGTCAGGATACAGGTACAGCGATTGTAATGGGAAAGAAGGGAGAAAATGTATATACAGGAGTAGATGATGGCGAATACCTGAGCAAAGGAATTTACAATACCTATCAGAAAAGAAACTTAAGATATTCTCAGGTCGTTCCTTTAACGATGTTTGATGAGAAGAATTCCGGATCCAACCTTCCTGCACAGATTGATATCTATGCTAAAAAAGGAGATTATTACGAATTTTTATTCTTAACGAAAGGAGGAGGTTCTGCCAATAAAACATTCTTATATCAAAAGACAAAATCTTTATTGAACGAAAAATCTCTTGAAGAATTCATCAAAGAAAAAATTTCAGACCTTGGTACCGCTGCATGCCCTCCATACCACTTAGCATTGGTAATCGGAGGAACTTCAGCTGAAGCCAATCTTGCAGCCGTTAAAAAAGCATCAGCAAAATATTATGATCATCTTCCGACAGAAGGAAATGAGGCCGGACAGGCATTCAGAGACCTTGAATGGGAAGCTAAAGTTCAGAAAATCTGCCAGGAAAGTGCCATTGGAGCTCAGTTTGGAGGAAAATACCTTACTCACGATGTAAGAGTGATCAGACTTCCGAGACACGCGGCATCTTGTCCTGTTGGAATGGGAGTTTCCTGTTCTGCAGACAGAAATATCAAAGGAAAAATTACCAAAGAAGGGATCTTCCTGGAGCAACTGGAACAGGATCCGAAAAGATTCTTACCTGATACGCCTCCACATCTGGAAGAAGCTGTTGAGATTAACCTGAACAAGCCAATGCCGGAAATTCTTGCTGAACTTTCCAAATATCCGATCAAAACAAGATTAAAACTGAACGGAACATTAATCGTTGCAAGAGATATTGCTCACGCAAAAATCAAAGAAATTATCGACAGCGGGAAGCCAATGCCGGAATATTTCAAAAATCACCCGATCTATTACGCAGGACCTGCAAAAACTCCGGAAGGAATGGCTTCAGGAAGTTTCGGACCTACTACTGCCGGAAGAATGGACGTTTATGTAGACGAGTTCCAAAGTCATGGTGGAAGTATGATCATGCTGGCAAAAGGAAACAGAAGTAAGGATGTTACCAATGCATGTCATAAATACGGAGGTTTCTATCTTGGATCTATCGGAGGGCCGGCTGCTATTCTTGCGAAAGACAATATTGCGTCTGTAGATGTGGTAGACTTCCCGGAATTAGGAATGGAAGCCGTAAGAAAAATTGAAGTAAAAGACTTCCCCGCATTCATCATTTCCGATGATAAAGGCAATGATTTCTTCGCAAATCTTGCTCACTAATTAGTTTAAAATTAAAATAAATAACAAAATAGAACGCTGATCTTTTGTGTAAAAAGGAAAAAAGTTCTATTTTTGCCTAAAATCTTTAAGAGAATGATAACGATATTATCAGCATTTTGGCCGTTCTACCAGTTCCTTTGGACTATATTCTTCATTACTATGTTCTTAGTGGGATTCTGGTGTATTTTTATGTTCTTCGGATTAGTAATCCCAATGTGGCTAACTGAAGGTTTGAAAGAGTATTTCGGAAAAGTAAAGCCTTTCGACCCTGAAGATATCAGAAGAAAGCTTATTACTGAGCAGGAAGGTGTAGAAGTTATCTATAACGAGCCGAAAGGAAACGGACCTTTCCTTCACGATCACGGACATCATCATTAATTGATTGTCATTGCTTTTTCACCTGAATTCTGAAAAAGTAATATCAAAGCAAAACAACATATATAGACCGCTTAAGCAATTAAGCGGTTTTTCTATTTATTATTTCTCAGACTTTCAGGAGATACCCCAAATTTCTTTTTAAAAGCCCTGGTAAAGTTCTGGAGATACTCATAACCGCACTCAATAGCAATTTCTTTGATCATAATTTCTTTATTGGTAATCATTTTCTTTGCTTTCAGCATCCTGAGCTCCGAAATATAGTGAGCAATCGTTGTATGATACTGCGTTTTGAATTCCTTTCTGACAGTATTCTGGTTCAGTCCAAAATATTTTCCAATTTCCTCTGCTTTTATATTTCTATGGTAATTTTCATCAATGAATTTCCTGATCATTTCAGGCGTTTTTGGAGTGTCTTCGAAAATGTTTTTTTCATTAAATTGCTCAAAGATCAGGATAAGAAGTTTGATAATCTTTGCTTCTATAAATAACTTCTGCATGATTCCTTTCTTATTATAATCCAGAATCTCTTTTACAATCATATGCATCTCAACCGTCATGTCCGGCGGCGTTTCTTTATGAAGGAAAATGAAATTATTATGAATCATATTTTCCAGAATTTCAGCATTTTCACGATTATGCTCGGGATTGATGAGGTTAAAAATATATTGATAATTAATCTGAATCTGGAGATACCTCAGAATTTCCTGGTTTTCTGTCCACAGTTCAGCAACACTTTCTTTAGGAGAATAATGGAGGATGTATTGATTTTTTTTGAATAAAAACTGGGTTCCGCAATCATGACCTTCTAAATTAATGCCATCACTCAACATGAAAATCAAATTAAAACTTGATTTCCCCTCCAGCATATGAGACTTGAAGGATTGATCAGGACACAGGTCTTCCTGCATGATGATTTTGATGTCCTCGGATATGAACAAATGTCCACTTTTTAATTGACGCCTCATACAACACATTTTTACAGCCATGGTACAACTTCTTAAGATAAAAGTCCTCCGCAGGATAACCAAAAGTTCGAAAATGATAACTCGGGGTTGATAATGTGAGGTACTTTTGCGCAAAATTAAATTAAATTTAGAATAATTAAAAATAATATTTCATATGTTTAAAGATTTACATTTTGCAATACGGAAAATCAGAACGGGATTAGCATTGCTAACCGTGGCTGGAAGCTATATATATGCCCAGCAATGGGAAAATGTAGGAGGCATTCAGGATGTATCTGCAGGAGGAAGCAGTTTTAATAATCTTGTTATTGATAACTCGGGAAACTATTATCTGTCCTATTATGATGTTTCAGTAGCTAAAGGCTCTGTTCAGAAATTTAACGGAAACTCGTGGTCTTACTTAGGAGGAACGCCCGGAGTTACTACAGGAACTGCCACTTACAACTCATTGTCTATAAGTCCGAACGGAAACAGTATTTATTATACCAATCAGCTTGGTTATCCGGGCTCCGGGATGGAAGTACGCTTATTTACAGGATCTTTATGGTCCCAGCTTCCGAATGTTACAGACAGTTCCGTTAATTATCAGGCTTCTGCCGTTTCCTCTGATAATATCATTTTCACGTATGGTTCTTATGGTTCAGGAACGGTTAAAAGATATTCCGGAGGAACATGGGAGCAGATAGGAAATGCAGGTTTTTCGGGCGGGGCTGACTTCGCTGAAATGGTTATCGGAACCAATAATATGATCTATACCTGTAATGTTTCCGGAGGGATAAAAGTATATCAGAACAGTACAGATGCAAGTTCAGCACAAAACTGGACTCTGGTAGGAGGAACAGCTGCAGATGCTTCTTCATCAGGAGAGCAGTATAATGCTGATATTGCTTTAGATGGAGCAAACAGAATTTATGTTGCTTATGTTTCCAACTCCGGAGGAGGAAGGAAGTTGAATGTCAGAAAGTTTGACGGAAACTCCTGGGTGCAGGTTGGAAATGCCAATTTTTCTGAGGGAAGAGTACAGCATATTGCCTTAGCCGTAACAGAATCAGGAAAGCCATATGTGGTAGCCAGCCGTTTTGAAAATGATAATTTCCTGAGAAATACCGTTTATCAATTAGACGATTCGCAAAACTGGGTTCCTTTTGGAGGTGATTTTGTTTCAGCTGGAGAGGCAAAATATAATGATTTAGCAATAGATAAGGCACAAAATTATCTTGTTTTGGCTTATTCCGACAATACAACAAAGGTGAAAAGAATTTCTCTGAACCTTAATCCACAAACATGCAGCAATACAGATCCTGGAACCAATGTTGGTGATATTGGTTGTGTAAGTTTTATGTATCGCGGACAACAGGTTGCTTATACTACGGTAAGAGGAGCAGACGGAAAAATATGGCTTCAGCAGAACCTGGGAAGTACACAGGTGGCTTCATCAGTAGCGGATGCAAATTCTTATGGGGACCTTTTCCAATGGGGAAGATGGGATGATGGTCACCAGCTTAGAAATTCTCAGATCGTACCGGCACCATCTCCCAACACTCCGGAAGGAACAAATACCACTGCGGGAAGTTATGTTGCAGGATCTCCAGGATGGTGGGCAGGTTTTGCAGGTTCGGATACGTGGGCAGGAGTATCTGCTGCGGATGTGAATGCTTCTGCAGGTATAGATCCTTGTAAAGCAATAGGAGCAGATTGGAAGATGCCTTCTCAGGCGGAGTGGACTACTTTAATTGGAGCTGAAAGTATTTCTAACCCAACAACGGCTTATAACAGTCATCTTAAATTACCGGCAGGAGGCTACAGAAGCTCCAGTGACGGGAACTTTACTTTTGTAGGGCAAAGAGGATATTTCTGGAGCTCTGATACATCAAGTCTGGGAGGAAAATATCTGTATATCGGTTCAACGATTGCCAATCCATCTGCCGGAGCTATGAGAGGGCAGGGATCATCAGTAAGATGCATCAAGCCTACCTCTTCTTTAGGGACTTCAGAAATCAAACTGAATCAATCTGTTATTGGAATGTATCCTAACCCAACCAAAGGAATGCTTATGGTTAAAGCTGATTCAGGAATTGAAAGAGTAAACGTTACCAATGCTGTAGGGCAAAGAATGAATATACAGTTTTCGGATCAACAGATCAATTTGACTGAACTTCCTTCAGGATTATACATCGTAGAGTTAAAGTTAAAGAACGGACAATCAGTTTCTAAAAAGATTATAAAGGAGTAAGCGGATCTCAATATCAAAGATTTCGCCAAAAGAAATTAGTTCATTACAATTACTTTTATTGGAAGGCTCATGAAATTTTCATGAGCCTTTTTTTTATTATTATTTCTCCGAAAAAATAGAAATATTTGATGAATACTGAAGAGGAATAGTGGTCATGAAGAAAAATTTATACTATATTCGATAAAAAATAATAAATGAAAAAGTTTTATTCTGTTGTTTTTCTGTTGATTACCATGGCTGTATTCGGACAGATCAATTATACAATTTCTCCTGATCCGTTCAACGAAACAGATGTGATCACACTTACTGTTCCCGGGGATCAGATTGATGAGTCTGCGTGGGGCGTTTCCAACAACGCCATTTATATCTGGACATGGTCGTTTGACACCAATTATCAGAATAGCCAGGATTGCCCTACCAATGGCAGCTGGAACAATTCCAATGATCTGAATAAGCTGAATTATAATGCAGCAACAGACAGTTATTCACTCACTTTTACACCAACTTCTTTTTATGGAAGAACAGGAATCGGAAGGTTTGGGTTTTTATTAAAAGATAAGACGGGATCGCACCAGACTTCACCCGATATTTTTGTAAACGTAGGGACTTTAAACTTAACGCTTACAAATCCATTGGCGAACAGCCTCACTTCAGTTCCTGCGGGAAATTCCATTACCATTACGGCGACGGCAAGTACCAATGCTACATTTCAGCTAAAAGCCAACGGAACTGTTGTCAATTCAACAACAACGCCTTCACAGTCTTATTCTTACAATTATACAGTTACCCAGGATGCAAATATGGAACTTGTGGCGACACAGGGAACCAATTCCAAAACGGCAGCATTCATTGTACAGGTTCCAAGAAATGTTGTTTCTCAGGCAATACCCAACTGGATCAGACAGGGAATCAATTATCATCCGACAGATCCAACCAAGGTGGGATTGGCTTTATATGCTCCGGGAAAAAATTTTGTACACGTCATAGGAAGTTTCAATAACTGGGCGGTGAATGATACCTATTTAATGAAAAAAGACACCACAAATCCTGATCTGTACTGGATTGAGCTCAATGGAATAACTCCTCAGCAGCTTTATACCTTCCAATACAGAACCAATGATTTGAGAAAAGTAGCAGATCCCTATTCGCCACAAATTCTTTCCTCTTATGATGATCCGTGGATTTCCGCAACTACTTATCCGAATTTACCAGCATTTCCTGCCGGACAGGGTTTTGAAGTGTCAACATTTAAAACAGGCCAGACCGCTTATAACTGGCAGGTTACCAATTTTCAAAGACCTGCGAAACAGGATCTTATAGTGTATGAATTATTATTGAGAGATTTCACACAGGAAAAGAACTGGCAGTCACTGATCAATAAAATTTCCTATTTAAAGAATCTGAAAATCAATGCTATAGAACTGCTTCCGATCATGGAATTTGACGGAAATCTTTCCTGGGGATATAATACTTCTTTCCATTATGCATTGGACAAAGCCTACGGTACTCCCGAAAAATTCAAAGAATTTGTAGATGTATGCCACCAGAATGGAATTGCAGTCATTCTGGATGTCGCATTTAATCATGCTACAGGACGTTCACCTCTGGTAAGACTCTGGAATATTGATCCGGATGGTGATGGCTATGGAAATGTTGCAGCCAACAACCCTTACTTTAATCAGGTTCCGAAACATTCATACAATGTATTTAACGATTTTAACCATACCAGCCTTTCAACGCAATATTACGTTGAAAGATGTCTTGAGCAATGGCTGACTGAATATCACATAGACGGTTTCCGCTGGGATTTAACCAAAGGATTTACGCAAAGCTGTTCCGAAAATGATGAAGCCTGTACCAATGCCTATCAGCAGGACAGAGTAGACATCATGAAACATTATGCAGACAGACAATGGGCTATTGATCCGAATTCTTACATGATCTTCGAACACCTTGGAACTGATGCAGAAGAACAGCAATGGGCGAATTACAGAATAGCAGAAGGAAAAGGTGTTATGCTTTGGAATAAACAGACAGATCCTTACAATCAGAATACGATGGGATATAAGGAAAACAGCAATTACGACCGAATGAACCACAGTCTTCACGGATTTACCAATATGAGTGGCGTAGGGTACGGAGAAAGCCACGATGAAGAAAGGCTTATGTTTAAAAACCTTGCATATGGTGCAGTGAACGGAAACTATGATGTAAAAAACCTGAATACCGCTCTTGAAAGAATGAAAACTTTCGGGGCAACGTTCTTTACTATTCCTGGTCCGAAAATGATCTGGCAGTTTGGAGAATTAGGATATGAATTCAGCATCAACAGATGTGCAAACGGTACGATAGACAGCGGATGCAGAACCGATGAGAAACCTGTTGCATTTACGCTGGGATATGATACTGATGTGAATAGAAAAGCAGTCTACGATACATGGGCTAAAATCATCAATATCAGAAATACCTATCCGGTTTTTAAATCTAAAACCTATACTATAGAATCCAACAATCTTACGAACGATCCCAATGGCCTGATCACAAGAATTTATGTGTATGATGCCTCTATTACCACAGGAATAAAGAATGTTGTCGTATTGGCCAATTACACGACTTCTACACAGAATGTAGTGCCTTATTTCCCTTACACAGGTCAATGGCAGAATCTGATGGACAACAGTATTTCGAATATAGTTTCCACAACGGCTCCGATCACTTTACAGCCCGGAGAATTCAGAATCTTTGGAAATTATGCAGGTGCGTTGTCTACTGTAGATACCAATGCAGCCAATAAACTATCCCTTCAGATTGCAGATAATCCTGTCCGAAATGGAATCGCCAAACTGGTTTTCAATAAAGCAAAAAATGGGGAAATTTCAATTTTTGATATGACTGGCAAAAGAATGGATTCTTTCAAACTGGATAAAGAAAATGGCATCTATGAAGCGACAGTCAGTTATCCGGCAGGAACTTATCTGGTACAGTTGAAATCAGACACAGGAATAGCCATTCAAAAGATGATTATTAAATAAAAACAAAAGATTTAGTTGGTTAGACTTATAAAAAATATTGAATATCTTAAAAACCATTAAGAAGGTTAAGAAATAAAGTATAGTTAAGGTTAATCATTCTGATTTTTAAGCTTCTTTTACTCCTCTTAAACTCTTATTAAATCTTAATGGTTCAAAAATAAAAAGTTTAAACAAGTTCATACAAAATAAAAGGCAAATTTGCAGATCAGCAGATTTGCCTTTTTTTGTAAGTTCAGAAAAATAGTCTACTTTTGCAGTAGATTTATCAAGAAAGGTGGAGGGATTTGGCCCGGTGAAACCTTAGCAACCTGCACAATTCCAGCGTGTAAAGGTGCTAATTCCAACCCTTTGGGAGAGATAATTGAAGTCAATACTCTATATGAATTCCATTTCTTGAAGTCTTGTGTATCTGCGGAAAGATCCGTCAGATTGGTAGTATTAATTGGCAAGAACAAAAATGAAAAAATTAAGCACAGCTGTACTATTGCTTGGAGCAATTCTGGTAGCTGCTCAGGAAAGTGAGGAAAAAGGAAAACAGATCGAAGATATCATCATCGTCGGAAACCGTAATGTTAAAAGAACAAAACTGGAGACGCCGGTTCCTGTAGATGTTATCAATATCGATAAAATCCAGAGAAGCGCTCCGCAAATGACCGCTCAGGATCTCCTTAATTACGTGATTCCGTCGTTTAATGCGGTGAGGCAGTCTGCTTCTGATGGCACAGAGCATATTGATCCTGTAACATTAAGAGGAATGGGCCCCGATCAGGTTCTCGTACTGCTTAACGGAAAAAGAAGACATACAACCTCATTGGTCAATTATCAGAATACCGTAGGAAATGGTTCTGTAGGAACAGATTTGAGTACCATTCCCGTAATTGCTATTGACAGAATAGAAGTGTTACGAGACGGAGCTGCTGCACAATATGGATCTGATGCTATTGCCGGAGTGATCAACATTATTCTTAAGAAAAATGCCGGAGCTTCAGCAAGTCTTACTTACGGATTAAGCGGAAGAAATGATGGAGATACTTACCAGGCAGGAGTCAACTATGGTGCTTCATTAGGAAAAAAAGACGGTTATATCAATCTATCCCTGCAATTAAGCCACAGAGGAAAAACCACAAGAACTCAAAACCACGATCTGGATATTTTCGGAGATAATTTTGCGTATGAATTTGCAGGTGACGCTGAAGCTGTAAAAGCAGCCAGAGCTGCGGATGATGCCGAAATTGAAAAAAGAGGGTTGACCCGTGATGATTTTAATTTTCAGATCGGAGATGCCCAGATCAGACAGGGACAGTTGTTTTTCAATTCAGAATACCCTTTTAATGATCATTTTAAACTCTATTCTTTCGGAGGTTTCAGTATTAAAGAAGGAGAAGGTTTTGGTTTCAGAAGACTGCCAAGCGAAAAGTCTAATGTGGTTTCATCCATTTATCCGAACGGTTTTCAGGCGGTTCTTGGGTCTCAGGTATATGATGTTTCCTATGCTGTAGGTGCAAAATATAATGTTAACAACTGGCTATTTGACCTGAGTAATACGTTCGGGAGCAATACCTTCAATTATAAGGTAAGCAACACCAATAATGCTTCTCTGGGTGCAAAATCACCCACAAGTTTTTATGCAGGTGCCCATAGTTTTCTGCAGAATACCATTAATCTTGATGTTTCCAAAAATATAAACCGTTTCAATATTGCGTTCGGTGGTGAGTTCAGGTTTGAACAATACCAGATCAAAGCTGGTGATGAAGCTTCTTATACCCAATATGATATCAGTGGAAATGTGGCCACTGAAGGATCTACAGTACTTGGAGCAGGCGGATCTCAATCCTTTATCGGATTTTCTCCCAACAATGCCTTGAAGAAAGACAGACATTCCACCGCAGTATATGCAGATGTTTCCTATGATTTGGATAAAAAACTGAATATTGATGCTGCTGCCAGGTTTGAAAATTATTCAGATTTCGGAAATACCTTGAATGGAAAACTAGCTGTACGGTATGAGTTTGTAAAAAACTATGCAGTAAGAGCCGCTGTTGGGACAGGATTCAGAGCACCATCATTGCAACAGCAATATTTTAATAATTCCTATGCGGATATTTCTACTTCCGGTTCAAAGATTGTTACCAAAGGAATATTCAGCAACGATAGCGAAGCTGCCAGAATTCTTGGATTTGATAAACTTAAACAGGAAACTTCTGGCAATGCAAGTGCCGGATTGACGTTAAAACCATTAAAAGGACTGTTCATTACAATAGATGGCTATTTTATTAAAGTAAAAGACAGAATAGTTATTACAGGTAATATTACAGATCCAAGACTATCAAATCCTGCTGTAGTTGGGCATGGAAATGAGGTAGAAAGCGGAAGATTCTTCGCTAATGCTATTGATACAGAAACGAAAGGTGTGGATGTAGTGGTTTCCTATGACTGGATTCTTGGGAACGGAAAATTAAATATGAATCTTGCCGGAAACTATACGGAAACAAAAATCACAGATTTTCATTTTCCTGAAAACTTAGGAACGCCTCAGGATCAGTTTTTTGGTCCCGATCAGATCAATATCATTGAAACACTGTCTCCAAAAACAAAAGCTTCATTAGGATTAAATTATGGAATCGGAAAATTCAGTTTTCTCGTAAGAAATACCTATTTTGGTAAGGTAATAAGAGATGGTTATCCGTTTGGAGACGTGCAGGAATTCTCACCAAAAGTAGTGACAGACATCAGCGTAGGGTATGATATCAGCAAAAGTATCAATTTTACAGTAGGAGCCAACAATATATTTGATGTCTTTCCGGACCGCCAGATTTATAAAAATTCATATTATGGAGTATTCAAATATGCGCCTGTACAGATGGGAACGCTGGGGAATTATTTCTTCGGAAGGCTTAATTTTAATTTTTAATCATTAAATGAGTACTGCCTCACATCAGATTGGCTGGAAAACAGCCGCAGCCATTGTCGTTTCCAATATGATCGGAACAGGGATTTTTACCACCCTGGGATTTCAGCTTTCCGATATTACCAATACCTACAGTATTTTCCTGCTATGGAGCATCGGAGGGGTTCTCGCTTTGTTCGGGGCATTTTGCTACGCAGAATTGGGCTCCCATTTTAAAGGGAACGGAGGCGATTTTATTTATCTTAAAGAAACCTATCATCCGATTTTCGGATATCTCATAAGCTGGATTTCGCTCATCATAGGATTTTCCTCTCCCGTAGCGCTGGCAGCATTGGCTATGTCGAAATATCTTTCTGTATTTGAGTATTCTTTTGGAAACGGATTTGCCATAGCCGCGATATTCCTGGTAGCAATTGCCTTATCATTCAGCCTGAAAACATCCAGCAGGTTTCACAACTTTTTTACCTTCATTAAGATCGCTTTTATTATTGTACTGGTTATTCTTGGAGTAGGAATTTCAAATTCACCCCAGATCGGTAACAGCCTTAATTTCAGTGACAGCTGGCAGAATGAGATCATGCTTCCTGCCTTTGCTACCTCTCTGGTATTTGTTACCTATTCCTACACAGGCTGGAATTCAGCTTCCTATATTGCCGGAGAAATAAAGGATGTGCAGAAAAATCTTCCGAAATCCTTGATTATAGGAACTGTTTTTGTGACGGTAAGCTATATTCTGGTGAATTATATTATGCTGAAACATGCTCCTGTAAATCAGCTGGCAGGAAAAGAAGATGTGATGGGAGAAGCAGCAGTCAATATGCTTGGACCGGCTTTTGGAAAAATTGTTAATATTTTTATAGCCCTGCAGCTGATTGCAACCATAAGCGGATACTTGTGGGTTGGCTCAAGACTGACACAGGCTTTTGCAAAACATACCCACATCTGGAAACCATTATCAGCTGGAAATGCAAAAGGAATTCCGGTAAGAGCTATTTTTGCCCATGCTGTGATTGCTGCTATTATTATTTTAACGGGTAGCTTTAAAGAAATTTTTGTCTATACAGCTTTTATACTACAGCTTTTTGCAAGTCTTGCGATCTCGACGGTATTCTTTCTGAAGAAAAAAGACAGGAAGATCTTTAAGTCGAATGCTTTCCATATTTTTCCGGCTGTTTTTCTGCTGTTCAGTATCTATATTCTCTATTTTACATTCATTCATAACCCTAAAGAAAGCCTCATAGGATTAGGAATTATTGCAGTAGGAATTGTTTTATACATAATAGACAGAAGACTTTCTAAAAGATCTTAGAGCCTGATTTCAATATCATAAACATTTTTACAATTCGGCTTTTTTACCTTTTTGACTCTTTATCCCTAATGCTCAAAAATTTATGATGATGAGGAATTTTAATTTTGAATTAATAATCCTTATCTTTGCACCCACAAAATTTCTACAATGTCTAAATCATTAATTCCAAAATTAGAAGCTATAAAACAAAGATATAATGAGGTTGCAGACCTTATTATACAGCCTGATGTCATTTCAGACCAAAAAAGATATTCTTCTTTGAACAAAGAATATAGTGATTTGGGAAAAATTGTAAGAGTTTATGATCAGTACAAGGGCGCTTTGGACAGTATCGCAGAATCTGAAGAAATTATCGCAGATGGTTCAGACAGAGACCTGGTAGATCTGGCTAAAGAAGAAAAATTGGAAGCCCAGGCTAAACTTCCCGGATTGGAAGAAGAGCTGAAAGTATTGCTGATTCCTAAAGATCCTGCAGATGACAAAAACGTTATCGTGGAACTACGTGCCGGAACCGGAGGTGATGAAGCCGCTATTTTCGTGGAAGATATCTACAGAATGTATACCATGTATTTCAAAACAAAAGGATGGAGACATGAAGTGACAGATTCTAATGAAGCAGCGAAAGGATACAAGGAATTGATCATGAAAGTGGAAGGAGAAGGTGTTTACGGAATCATGAAGTTTGAATCCGGAGTTCACCGTGTACAGCGTGTACCTGAAACAGAATCTCAGGGAAGAGTACACACTTCTGCCATTACAGTGGCAGTTCTTCCGGAAGCTGAAGAAGTAGATTTTGAACTGAATCCTGCAGATATTGAAATGCAGACTTCCCGTTCAGGTGGTGCCGGAGGTCAGAACGTAAACAAGGTTGAAACGAAAGTTCAGCTTACCCACAAGCCTTCAGGACTTGTTGTGGTTTGTCAGCAGGCTCGTTCTCAGCTTGCTAACCGTGAGCTGGCGATGGAAATGCTAAGAACAAAACTATACGATATTGAATTACAGAAAGTACAGGGAGATATCGCTGCACAACGTAAATCTATGGTTTCTACCGGTGACCGTTCTGCAAAAATTAAAACGTACAATTATCCGCAAGGTAGAGTTACAGATCACAGAATCAACAAGTCTATGTACAACCTTGATGCTTACATGAATGGCGATATTTCTGAAATGATTGATGCCGTAATCATGGCAGAAAATGCAGAAAAGATGAAAGGGGAAGAAGAAAATTACTAAAAAATCGAAATAATTAAAATACAGCCTCTGATTTTTCAGGGGCTTTTTTACATACTAAATACAATTTAAACTATGAAAAACTACAAAATTATTTTCCTGCTGTTGCTTTCCGTGATGGGACAGCAGCTGATGGCTCAGACAGAAGTGAAGAAACCCAAAGAAGCCTTTGAACTCTTTTTCGGAACTTTTGTGAATAATGATGAAACAGCTTTGAACAAACTGAACGATTATCTAAGACCTACTGTAGAAGGTCAGAATGCGTATCAGGTAGATTTTAAGGAAACTTCAAAAGAAATGATAAATGGCAGCGTAGAGAGCTTTCTGGCTGCTTTCCCTAAAGCCACGGCTTCAGCATGCAAAAAAGAGGCGGAAGAGTATTTTATCGCAATGTTTGGGAATTTTAAAAAAGGAAAACTGACTGTTAAAAATGTAAAAGTGGTCCCGAATGAATATGTTAAAGACGAAAAAATTGCAGAAATAAGTTATTCCGTAAGCTTTCTGGTTCCCTCGAAATTAACTTCCGGACCAAAAGGCGATCTGAGTAAAATAAAAGCAGAAGAACTGAAAAAATATCTGGTTCAGGCAGCGCAGGATTTCAAAAATGCTGATAAAACGGTAACAGCTGATCAGAGTTTTAATCTTTACGAAATGAAAGTAGGAGACAAAATATATTACTGGAACGGAAGCCCGGATGAGATTGTTTCCAACCTTACCGATTTTTATTTTGAAAGCTTCGGAGCCAATGAATAACCGATTATAAAGTATAGAAAGTCCCAATACAATGGGGCTTTTTTTATTTCACATACTTTACGTATTTTTGAGACAAACCGATCAGTATGAATTTTAAGCCTATATTGTTAACAGCTGGAGTTTTGTTTTCAGCATCTTTTTATTCTCAGAAAATGAATTATCCTAAAGCGTTAAAAGGAAACCAGACAGATACCTATTTTGGAACAGCCGTTTCTGATCCCTTCAGAGATCTGGAAAATGATTCTGAACCTACCAAAAAATGGGTGGATGAAGAAGTCGCTTACAGCCAGAATTACCTTTCTAAAATTCCGTTCAGGGATAAAATTAAAAATCAGTTGAAGGAAATCTGGAACTATGAAAAAATTTCAGCGCCTTTCAAAGAAGGAGATTATACCTATTATTATAAAAATGACGGTCTGCAGGCCCAGTCTGTTTTGTATAGAACAAACAACAAGACCAATGCTACAGAAGTATTTTTAGATCCTAATAAATTTTCAGAAAAAGGAACAACTTCTCTTTCCAACCTGTCGTTCAATAAAAAAGGAAACCTTGCTGCCTACTCTATTTCTGAAGGAGGAAGCGATTGGAACAAGATCATCATCATCGATGCAGTAACCAAAAAACAGATTGATGAAACTTTACTGGATGTGAAATTCAGTGGAATTTCATGGCAGGGAGATGAAGGCTTCTATTATTCAAGCTACGACAAACCGAAAGAAGGAACAGTTCTTTCAGGGATGACTGATAAGCATAAAGTATACTTCCACAAGCTGGGAACAAAGCAGTCTGAAGATAAACTGATTTTCGGAGGAGAGAAAACGCCAAGAAGATATTTAAGTGCAGGAGTTTCTGAAGACCAGAGATATCTTATCATTTCTGCAGCGAATGCTACCAATGGTAATGAATTGTACATAAAAGACCTTCAAAAAGGCGGAGATTTTGTGCAGATTATGAACGGATTTGATATCAATGCCAGCATTGTCGACACACAGGGTGATGATCTTTTCATTTTCACAGATAAAGATGCACCGAATATGCGTCTTGTAAAAACAACCATCAGCAACCCGGCTCCGGCAACATGGAAAGATGTCATTCCACAGACAGAAAATGTTTTAGGAATTTCTTCAGGTGGTGGATATTTCTTCGCAACCTATATGATTGATGCTATAGATCAGGTAAAACAATTCGATAAAACCGGAAAACTGATCAGAGAAATTGCTCTTCCCGGCAAAGGAAATATCTCAGGGTTCGGAGGAAAAGAAAAAGAGAAAGATGTTTACTTCTCTTTCAGCAATTATATTACACCGGGAACTACCTATAAATTCAATGTAGACTCAGGAAAATCTGAAATCTATCAAAAACCTAAAGTGAAGTTTAATCCGGATGACTATGTTTCGGAACAGGTATTCTATACTTCAAAAGACGGTACAAAAGTTCCTATGATGATCAATTACAAGAAGGGAACTAAACTTAACGGTAAAAACCCTACTATTCTGTATTCTTATGGAGGTTTCAACATCAGCCTGCAGCCATCATTCTCTGTAGTCAATGCCATCTGGATGGAAAATGGTGGTATTTACGCTGTTCCAAATATCCGTGGAGGAGGTGAGTATGGTAAAAAGTGGCACGATGCCGGGACTAAGCAGCAGAAGAAAAATGTTTTTGAAGACTTTATCGCTGCCGGAGAATATCTTCAAAGTAAAGGGTATACTTCAAAAGAATACATGGCGCTGTCAGGAAGATCAAACGGAGGATTATTAGTAGGAGCGACAATGACAATGAGACCTGATCTAGCCAGAGTAGCCTTCCCTGGAGTTGGAGTTCTGGATATGCTGAGGTATAATAAATTTACAGCCGGAGCAGGATGGTCTTATGATTACGGTACTGCAGAAGACAGTAAAGAAATGTTTGAATACCTTAAATCTTACTCACCTGTACACAATGTAAAAGCAGGAACTTGTTATCCTTCCACAATGATTATCACCAGTGATCACGATGACAGGGTTGTTCCGGCACACTCTTTCAAATTTGGTGCAGAGCTTCAGGAAAAACAGGCATGTAAAAACCCTATTCTCTTAAGAATTGAAAAGAATGCAGGACACGGCGCCGGAAGATCTACAGATCAGGTGATCAGTGAAAATGCAGATCTTATATCATTTGCATTGTTTGAGATGGGAATAAAGAAATAACTCTAAAAAAGTAAAATATTTAAACAAACAGTCGATTTTATTTAAAATTGGCTGTTTTTTTTATGCTGTTATGTTTATAATTCTTATTTTTAGGGCGGATATTTAAAGTTTATTAATTCTAAACTAATTAGGTAATTATGAAAAAAAGAATTTTACTGGTTTGTGCATTGGCTGCTGGGCTATCCAGCCTTAATGCGCAGAGGTGGGAACCTGCCTCACAAAGAACATCAGAGATCAGAAAAGAAGTAGAAGTTCAGTATGCTTACAGATTTGATTTACAGTCTCTTAGAAATATTCTGAAAGATGCTGTAGAAACAGGTAAAGGAGCTCAGGCTGTAATCGTATCTCTGCCTACAGCAGAAGGAAAAATTGAAAAATTTGCTGTTTATAGTGATCCTGTGATGGAAAAATCGATGGCAGACAGATATCAGCTGGGATCTTATGTAGGAGTAGGGGTTGATGATCCTGGCAAATATGTAAGATTCAGTACTGCACCTACTGAAATGCAGTCGATGATCATCAAAGACGGGAAATTTCAGTTTATAGAGCCTATTACTGCTGATAAGCAGGTGTATGGTGTTTTCTATAAAACAAAAAGAACAGAGGCAGATCATGGTTTTGAATGTACTACTGAAGAGAAAAACTTCAAAGATATTAAATCATTAGAAGCCTTCGGAAAAAAAAACCTTTCTAATGTAGGAATAACAAACAGACCGGCAAGTACGAAATTCAGAACTTACAGATTGGCTCTCTCTACTACGGGAGAATATACAAAGAAATTTGATCCGACTGGAGGAGTAACCAATACCGTTACTCAGATGAATGCTACTATAACCCGTGTAAATGGCGTTTTTCAAAAAGATTTTGCAATTAAACTGATTATTCAGGATCTTCCTAACATTATATATACAGACCCTGCAACAGACCCTTATACTGGGAACTTAAACTTACAGCTTCAGCAAACCTTAACAGCTCAAGTAGGGAATGCGAATTATGATATGGGGCATGTATTCAATGCTGCCGGTGGTAACGGAAATGCCGGATCTATCGGATCTACATGTGTTGATCCTGCTACAGCTACTTCATTAGCAAAAGGATCTGCGTTTACACAGAATACCAATCCAACAGGAGATCTTTTTGATATTGATTATGTTGCGCATGAAATGGGACACCAGCTTGGAGGAAACCATACCTTTTCACATGCTACGGAAGGCTCTGGTGTAAATGTTGAGCCGGGTGGAGGAACAACAATTATGGGATATGCCGGAATTACTCAGGACAATGTACAGGCTAATTCGGATGCTTATTTCCATTATTCTTCAATTAATCAGATTCTTAATAGCTTAGACGCAAAGACTACTTGTGGAACATCTGAAAATATTACAAATAATACAGCCCCTACTATTGCTGCCCTTACAGCATACACTATTCCAAAGGGCACTCCTTATTACCTGGATGCATCTGCTACCGATGCTGAAGGTGATGCAATAAAATATACCTGGGAGCAATATGACAGTGTCAACAATCTTGCTTCTATTTCCGGAGACAGTGGTTGGGGATACAATGCACAAGGCTCTATTGCAAGATCTTTCTTCGGAACAGCAAGCGGAAGAAGATATTTCCCGAGTTTACCACTTGTAATGGCTGGAAAACTTACTAATAAAGCTACCTGGGAAACCGTTTCTTACATACCGAGAATACTTCACTATGCGGTAACTGCTAGAGATGAAAATGCTTTGAGACCAATGCTTGTATCTTCAGAAACAACCCTTACTGTAGGAAATGACGGACCATTTAAATTTAATGGAATTACTTCTTCGACAACCCTATACAATAATGCATCAAATACAATTACCTGGGATGTTGCCAATACCAATGCCGCACCATATAACGCAAGTAATGTAAAGATTGAGTATACTACAGACCTTGTTAATGGATCTGCATGGACAGAATTAGTGGCCTCCACTCCAAATACAGGATCCTATACAGTACAGATGCCTGCAAATCTTACAGGAGCAATCAAATTAAAAATTTCAGCTATAGGAAACGTATTCTACGCAGTATCTCCACAGGTAACTGTAGGTACAGCCCCTACATCTACTACAGCAGCTCCTACAGGAGTGTCTGCTTTAGCATCTGAAATCTTAAAAACTACAGCAAGATTATCTTGGAATAACGTGCCGGGAGCTACTTATTCTATTAACTATAGAAAAGTAGGAGAAACAAACTGGCAGAATACAACAAGCTCTGTAAACTCTGTTTTATTAAGTAGTTTAGAAGATGAAACTAATTATGAAGCTCAGGTTGCAGCTGTTGTGAATAGTGTTCCGGGAACATTCTCAGCAAACTATGCATTTAAAACAAAAGGTTTAACTACAGGAGCAGATTATTGTCTGATGAGTACAGGGGGAAATAACCTGAATGCACCATATTACAGCGGTCTTATTCAGCTTAACTTATCTAATCTTGCTTATTTCTCCGGTAATTTAGCCACTGCAGCAAAAACTTATCTTGATTTCAGTGATGATCCAACGAAAATAATTAATTTAACTAAAGGAACCCAGTATACAGCTTCATTTAGAAACTTAGGGCATGATTTGGGTACATACAGTGACTTCCTTGAAATCTGGATCGATTATAATAGAAATGGAATTTTTGAATCTACTGAAAAAGTAGGATCTCATTCAGCTGTCCCTGTATACAATGCAGCAAACCAGCTTAGCTTCCATGATGGAACAATTACATTTACTGTACCCGCAACTGCATATGCAGGCGATAAAACATTGAGAATGAGAGTTGCAAGTACATTCTTTAATGCAGCCACAGGACCATGTGGTGTTTCATCAGTTCCGGTACAGGGAGGAGGAGTTATTTCTACTGGAGGCTTCAGAGACTTTACTGTAAAAATTGCAGAAACCCTTGCTGTAAATGAAACAAAAGATGTAAAATCAACTGAGATTTCAATCTATCCGAACCCTGCAGATACTTTCGTAGAAGTGAAAAATCTGAAAGGAAAAGCAGATTATAAAATCTATACTGCTGACGGAAGATTAGCTCAGGAAGGTCAGATTGACGGACAAAGAATTAATGTTGCTTCATTAATCAAAGGGATGTATGTGATCACGATAAAAGATGACAAAAATACTTACAATACGAAGCTTATTAAAAAATAAGCAGACTATTTATGAATAAGAATGGCCGGGCATTTGTCCGGCCATTTTCTTTTATTAAAATCAAGAAAAACAGAATGTTAACAGAAGTTTCATGTTTCGTTCAAAAAAATTAACTTTACGGGGACAAAAATAATTGGAATGCGAAAGACAATTTCTGTGAAAAACCCGGATTTTAGTGTATTACCTCAGGAAAGAGAGATTTACAATTTTGAAAAAGACGGTCTTGAACTCAAATCATCCTATGAAAAAAAAGATGTAAAAGATGAATCATTAACGCAGACTTCTCCAGGAATTGCTCCCTATCTGAGAGGGCCGTATTCCACGATGTACGTTCAAAAGCCATGGACGATCCGTCAGTATGCCGGATTTTCCACAGCCGAAGAATCCAATGCTTTTTACAGAAGAAACCTTGCAGCCGGACAAAAAGGACTTTCAGTAGCATTTGACCTGGCCACGCACAGAGGATATGATTCTGACCATTCAAGGGTGGTGGGAGACGTAGGAAAAGCAGGTGTTGCCATCGACTCTGTGGAAGATATGAAGATTCTTTTCAATGAGATTCCATTGGATCAGATTTCAGTATCCATGACCATGAACGGAGCGGTACTTCCAATTTTGTCTTTCTACATCGTAGCGGCAGAAGAGCAGGGCGTAAAACAGGAGCTGCTTTCAGGAACCATTCAGAATGATATTTTGAAAGAATTCATGGTGAGAAATACGTATATCTATCCGCCGGCACCTTCCATGAAGATCATCGCAGATATTTTTGAATATACCTCGCAAAACATTCCGAAATTCAATTCCATTTCCATTTCCGGATACCATATGCAGGAAGCTGGTGCAACACCCGTACTTGAAATGGCGTACACACTGGCAGACGGTCTTGAATACGTAAGAACAGGTATCAAAGCAGGAATGAACGTAGACGATTTTGCCCCGAGACTATCTTTCTTCTGGGCAATCGGAATGAATCATTTCATGGAAATTGCTAAAATGCGTGCCGCAAGGTATATCTGGGCAACCCTTTTAAAACAGTTTAATCCTCAGAACCCGAAATCTCTGGCATTAAGAACCCACTCTCAGACTTCCGGCTGGTCTCTGACAGAGCAGGAACCCTTCAATAATATTACAAGAACAGCTATTGAAGCGTTGTCTTCGGCTTTAGGAGGAACACAATCTCTCCACACCAATGCACTGGATGAAGCCATTGCACTTCCCACCGACTATTCAGCAAAAATTGCAAGAAATACACAGATCATTCTTCAGCAGGAAAGCGGAATATGTGATGTGGTAGATCCAATGGGAGGTAGTAACCTGGTGGAAAGCCTTACTCAGCAAATGATTGAAGAAGCGATGAGGTACATTGATGAGGTAGAACAGGAAGGGGGAATGACAAAAGCTATTGAAGCCGGAATTCCAAAAATGAGAATTGAAGAAGCTGCCGCTAAAAAACAGGCTAAGATTGATAGCGGAGAAGAATTCATTATCGGAGTGAATTCATTCAAATCCTCATTAAAACAGGATCAGATAGAAATCTTAGACATTGATAATACAGAAGTTCGCAGAAAGCAGATCGAAAGACTGAATACCATCAAAGCAGAACGAAATACAGAAGCGGTAGAACAAATTCTTAATGACATCCGTGAAAGCGCAAAAACAGGAAAAGGAAACCTTCTGGCACTATGTATTGAAGCCGCAAGAAGAAGAGTTACCCTTGGCGAAATGAGTGATGCCATGGAAGAATCTTTTGGAAGATATAAAGCAAATATTAAAACAATCTCTGGTGTATACGCAATGAATGCCGGTAAAAATGAATATTTTGAAAAAGCCCTTGCCCTGACTCAGAAATTTGAAGAAGAAGAAGGACGACGCCCAAGACTAATGGTCGCCAAAATGGGACAGGATGGCCACGACAGAGGCGCAAAAGTAGTGGCAACAGCATTTGCCGATATGGGATTTGATGTGGATGTGGCTCCCTTATTCCAGACCCCGGAAGAAGTCGCTAAACAGGCTGTAGAAAATGATATTCACATCTTGGGTGTTTCTTCACTGGCAGCAGGACACAAAACACTGGTTCCGCAGGTGGTGGAAGAATTATCCAAACTGGGAGCAGATGATATCACTATCGTTGTAGGAGGAGTAATTCCTCAGCAGGACTATGAATTCCTGTATGCCAACGGTGCCGATTTTATTTTCGGACCTGGAACCAATCTTCCGAAATGTGCAGTAGAAATTTTAGAGAGATTTTTAGAAAAATAGACAGAAAAGCTTTAATTTCAGCACAGAAATTAAAAGCACATCCTATGAATCTGAAAAATATAATAAAGCCTACGAGGAAAAAACTGTTTTTTCTCGTAGGCTTATTTATTATCGCTGGTGTTTTCCTGTTACTTTCAGGGAAGAAAAATATATCCATACAAAGCTCGAATATTATTGCAGATACTGCTTTGGTAAAAAAGCATTTGACAGCACTTACCCAAACACCACAATTCAGAAACCATAAAAATATTGACCAGCTTAATACCATCGCAGACTATATTCGTCAGAATTTTGCTGTTTATAGTGATAGTACCACTTTTCAGGAATATAAAGTAGATGAGAAAGTATACAAAAACGTAATTACTTCCTTTGGATCAGAAAACAAAAAGCGGATCATTATAGGAGCTCATTACGATGTCTGCGGAAATCAGCAGGGTGCGGATGATAATGCAACCGGGGTTACAGCCCTCTTGGAGCTGGCAAGAATGCTTAAAGGACAAAAGCTGAAGTACAGGGTTGATCTTGTAGCTTACACATTGGAAGAACCTCCTTATTTCAGGACTGAAAATATGGGAAGTTATGTCCATGCAAAATATTTAAAAGACAATAATATCGATGTGTATGGAATGGCCAGCGTGGAAATGATTGGATATTTCAGAGATGAAAAGGGATCGCAGAGCTTTCCTTTAGGCATTCTTTCATGGTTTTACGGTGATAAAGGAGACTTTATTACTTTGGCTAAAAAGCTCAGTGGGGCAGGTCCGTTTGTAAAAAACTTTATCAACAACTTTAAAGGCTCTGAGCAGATCAAAACAGAAACCTTCTCAGCACCCAAATTTATAGCGGGAATAGACTTTTCCGACCATCTGAATTATTGGAATTTCGATATCCCCGCACTCATGATCACCGATACTTCTTTCTTCAGAAATAAAAATTATCACGAACCTACCGATACTTTGGAAACGCTGGATACAAAACGGATGACAAAGGTAATTGATGCCATTTTTCTCAGTATTATTCACCTTAAGTGAAAAAAAATATTTTGATTCTCAGAAAAATGTATATATTTGCATCTGAAAATCAAGTTTAACCAATAAAAAACGACGAAGCAATGTTCAGAACTAAACAGAATTCTACAGTTGGATTGCCACTTATGGTGGTAAGGCTTCGCGGTTTGGTACATTCTTAGAATAACAGTACAATGAAATATCAAAACCCGAAGTCGTAGAGATTTCGGGTTTTTTATTGCGCAATATTTCAAACTTCAAGTTTCCCCGAAATCTTTTTTTAGTGTCATTAAAGGCAAAATAAGATGAGAAATATTCCTCAGAACTATTTCGTCTATTATTAATCCATTCAACTAGTGTTTTAGTTGATTAAAAGCTGTGTGAGATAAAAATTACGATTTCACACAAGGCTTCTGTTCACAATGGAAAATGATAACCTTTTGCTTTCCCGCCTGAGAAGTGTGAGAAGCAGAAAAAGAGCAATTAGAAAAGATGTAGAAAAGCAGATAAGAAAAAAATATCGACGTAGTGAAGAACTTTGGCAAATCAGACGAAATACTCCATGGATTCCTTTGGATAAGCCTTATCAAAGAGGATTTGTAAGATTCTTTGCGGTAAGAGAAGATGTCATGAGATCCAAAGACGGAGAATTCTTTGAAGGAATACTGAAGAAAATTAATACCTACATGTATTCGGAAAGCCGCCGGTTTTTAAAAAAGAAAAGAAAATTCGGGCGGAGAATATATGTAGAGAGAGTACAGAAACTCCAGCATATTTCTTCATATTCCTGGAATGACCCAAAGCTGGGACTTACAGCAAGAGAAAGACAGTATTTTTTGAAACAGGAAGAATATTGCCCGGCCCGGAAGTCTTATGTGCCTTACTACGAATTTATTGAACCATGGAGGTTTACGCTGCGTACAAGACCTAATATGATCACCCATTATAAACCTGTAATCTTTGAATTGGAAAAAGAGTGTGCAGAACTGGACGATTATTTAGGGCAGCATAAAATTGTGGGAATTATCAACAAAACAATGTATGGTAAGTCATCTTCATGGAAAAGCAAAAGAGAAGATATTCCACTTATTAAAAGCAGGAACTATGCTACCTGCACAATGTCTGCAACAAAGATTGCAGAAAGCTTACTGGACGACTAAGTCCAACTGTTATTTAAAACAAAAACAATGGGAAATTTAAAACTAAAAGGAAAAGATATATTAAAACTGGGCTATCCAAATAATCAAAGCGTCAACGTAGCATTGGAAGTCATGAAAAGAAATTTTGCAACGAAGAATATTCACCACGTAAAATCTCTTTTAAAGGAAATCCTGCTGAATCCGGAAGAATTTGAAAAAGATCTCACCTTCGGACAGATTGCAGAAACCTTGCTTTCATCCAAAAAAACTGAAAAGCGGATGCTAAATTCACAGCGGGCTTCATTTCAGATTTTTGGTACTAACATTTCAGAGGAGGCAAAAAATCAGCTATATACTGCCTTGAAGCTGCCAATTTCAACTCAGGGAGCATTAATGCCTGATGCCCACAGCGGTTACGGCCTTCCTATCGGTGGAGTCCTGGCGGTGGAAAATGCAGTAATCCCTTACGGAGTAGGAATGGATATTGGCTGCAGAATGAGCCTCAGTATTCTGGATACGCCCGTTTCATATCTTGAAGGAGCAAGAAATAAGTATGAAAAAGCGCTTGCTGAACATACAAAATTCGGAATGTATGAGATCCATAAATCTCACATAGATCACGAGATTTTCGACAGAGATACATTCGATATGATCCCGATTTTAAGAAGATTAAAGGGAAAAGCCATCAAACAGATGGGATCCTCAGGCGGCGGAAATCATTTTGTAGAATTCGGGGAAGTGGAAATCACTGAAGAAGACGAACAGATTGGCCTGCCTAAAGGAAAATATCTGGGAATACTTTCTCACAGCGGCTCAAGAGGTCTTGGAGCTGAGATAGCCCAGTATTACTCAAGAGTGGCAACAGAACAGTGTCCATTACCAAAAGAAGCTCAAAACTTCGCCTGGCTGGACCTCAGTACCCACCTGGGATTGGAATACTGGACGGCAATGAACCTTGCCGGAGATTATGCTTCAGCCTGCCACGACGATATTCACAGAAGGCTGGTGAAAGCGGTCGGTGGAAGAGTAAAAGCCAGAATTGAAAACCATCACAACTTCGCGTGGAAAGAAATCCATAACGGAAAAGAAGTGATTGTTCACCGGAAAGGGGCCACTCCTGCCAATGAGAATGAATTGGGAATGATTCCCGGATCCATGACGGCGAAAGGATTTATCGTTCGTGGAAAAGGAAACCCGGAATCCCTGAACTCTGCATCTCATGGAGCCGGAAGAGCGCATTCAAGAGGGGAATGCAGAAGCCTTTTCACCCAGCATGACATCAAAAAAGAACTGAAGATGAAAAATGTCACACTGATGGGCGGAAATGCAGAGGAAGCACCAATGGCCTACAAGGACATCAATGAAGTGATGAATGCACAGAGTGAGCTGGTAGACATCCTGGGAACATTTCAACCACGAATTGTGAGAATGGATAAGTAATCAGCCTAATATTTTATAACCTTACAGGTTTCAAAAACCTGTAAGGTTTAGTAAAATGTAACAAAAAAATGGAAAAATTAATACAGATCACTTCAGGAAGAGGTCCTTTGGAATGCCAGTGGGTGGTAGCCAAGGTCCTGAAGAGCTTTCTTGAAGAGGCAAAACACAATACAATAGAATACGAAATCATTCATCGTGAAAACGGTGATGAAAATCTGACCTTAAAATCAGTGACTGTACTTTTAAAAGGAAAAGAAGTAAACCCGTTTCTGAAAAGCTGGCTGGGAAGCATTTGCTGGATTGGAAAAAGTACCTTCAGGAAACTGCATAAAAGAAGCAACTGGTTTATCGGAATTTTTGAATTGGAAAATGTCAAAATGATTGATTTCAATGAAAAAGATATCAGATTTCAGACTGCGAGGAGTCAGGGAAGCGGAGGGCAAAATGTAAATAAAGTGAATACTGCTGTGCGCGCCACTCATATTCCCACTAAAGAAACTGTTTTTGTGCAGGATTCCCGCTCACAACTTGAAAATAAAAAGTTATCGGTTATCAGATTAAAAGAAAAGGTAATGGCGGTTTATATTCAACAGTTGGAAAGAAAGCTGAAAGAAACCTGGTCTATGCAGATACAGGTGGAACGTGGAAATCCGGTTCGTACATTTTCAGGAACAGATTTTAAAAAAAATTATGAAGACAGGACATTCAAAAAACAAAGGAATGCCTTGAAAAATGAACTTAAAAACTACAACAATGACCTTAACTAAAAGCAAATATTATTTTGAAGCGTTAGACTACTTTCCATTCAATCTTTCTGAATGCATGGATGCACTGAACTACGCGTTATCTTATGAACCTGAAGATGCAGACAGCCTTTGTCTGATGGGAAGAGTATATTCTGAAGAATTAAAGGATTATGAAACAGCAAAGAAGTACTTTAATGAAGCCATTCAAAGTAATATCGGGAATATCAATACTCCCCAATATTATATTGGATGTCTTTTGAATAATGAAGATTATCAAGAAGCAGAAAAACTGATTGACTTTGCTCTGAATTTAAAAGGTATTGACAAATCGGAAATTCTGAACTGCCAGTCTTTTCTTCATGAAAGAAACTTTGAGTATGAGAAGGCTTTAGGTGTCCTGAAAGAAGCTAAAAAATTTGCTTACAGCCGGGCAGCACTTGAAGTACTTGAAGACAGAGAAAAAATGATTGAAGGAAAAGTAACCAGAGCAGGTGACATAAAGAAAGCAGAGTAATCTTTTTTTGACTTATAATAAAAGCAGTATGACTGCCTCAGAAGTCAAATCATTTGACTTCTGTCATTCTGACGAAGGAAGAATCTCATTGATAACCATAAGCGTGAGATTCTTCACTCCATTATTGAACTACGTTCCAGACCTTCAGTCTGTGTTCAGAATGACAATTTTGAGGCAGTCTTATTTTTTATTGACAGAAATCAGATAATCATACACCATTTGATGCTGGTCATCAGTAAGCTTAGCCTTTGGAGCCATTCTGCTTAAAGTGTTGATCCATCCTTTGTCGTCATGCTTGGTTGGTTCCGGCAATTTATGGCATTTTGCACAGGAATTTTCAAAAATGGTCTTTCCCTGCGCCAGCTGCTCAGATGATGTGTACTTTGGTCCGGTTACAGCCACACTCTTTGGTCCGCAGGATACCAGAAATGCAGATGCCGCGATACCTGCTAAAATGAATTTTTTCATATCTATTTTTGTTTGATGAATTACTTCTTTACAGAAACAATATAATCATAAACCCATTGGTGCTGCTCATCCGTCAGTTTTGCTTTTGGAGCCATAGAATTCATGATTCCTACCCATTGTACAGGCGTATGTGAAGCAGGATCCGGCAATTTATGACATCTTCCACAGGAATTTTCAAAAATAGTTTTCCCTTGGGCAATCTGTTCTGCAGTAGACGTTGAAGTTCCTGCAGTAGCAGTAGAGGTAGCAGCTTTCGGCGTACAGGAAACCAGTAGAATACCGGTAAACGAAGCCGCAGCGATGAGTTTTTTCATGTTTCTTTTTTTGAGATATAACAAATGTAATAAATTCCTTAAGCCTTTGATACAGGGTGTTCTAGTTTTAATTTAGAAGAAATAAAAATTGAATTTGTACGAGATAGGGAATTACAAATAAAGATAATTGATGTCTTTTAACTCATCATTATGGAGCGGCTATTGACCATTCCCATTTTAATTATTAATTTTGAATCAATGAAATTTTCTACAGAAGAGTTAATAGAGGGAATACAATCAGGAAACAAACGCCTGATTGCAAAAGCTATTACATTGGTTGAGAGCAAAAAAGCGGAACACAGAGTACAGGCAGAAGAACTTTTAAAGAAAATTATGCCTTTTACCGGAAACTCTGTGAGAGTAGGAGTAACGGGAGTTCCCGGAGCCGGCAAATCTACTTTTATAGAAAACTTCGGACGCCTTGTTATTACCCAGGGAAAAAAGGTTGCCGTTTTGGCTATTGATCCCAGCTCGGCAATTAACAAAGGAAGTATTTTAGGGGATAAAACCAGAATGGAAGAACTGGCCAAAGAAGAAAATGCCTTTATACGCCCTTCCCCAAGCTCCGGGTTTCTCGGAGGAGTAGCCAATACCACTTTTGAAACCATGATGATCTGCGAGGCTGCAGGATACGACTATATTTTAATAGAAACCGTTGGAGTAGGACAGTCAGAAGTACTGGTTGCTGATATTACCGATGTTTTCTTATTCCTTAAAATCATTGGAGGCGGAGATGAACTTCAGGGCATAAAAAGAGGAATCATGGAAATGGTGGATGTTATTTTTATCAATAAAGTGGATCAGGATAACCTTCAGAAAGCGAAAAATACAAGGCTTGAACTGAAAAGAGCTTTAGACTTTATTCCTCCTAAAGAAAAAGGCTGGAAGATCCCTGTGCTATTAGGTTCTGCTCTTCATAACGAAGGGCTGCAGGAGGTCTACGATAAAATATTTGAATTTATTGATCTGAAAAAGAAAAGCGGCCGTTTTGAAGAAATCCGTGTTCAGCAGGCTGAAAAGCGATTCGAATATTGGGTCCAGGAATATATTTTATCCCTGATGAAAAAAAGCAATCCGGTAGAGGAAGCTTATCATATGCACAAAAAAAATGCTTCAGCCATGGTTTCCAATCCAAGTACTGAAGCAAAATTATTTGTTGAAAAATTTTTATCTGATCAAAAAAGGGATTAAAGCTTCTCTTTTTCCTGTTTTACTTCAGTTTTTGAAATATATCCGTCATAAGTAATGGGCTGCCTGTCGCTGCTTCTCATCGATACGAAAGCTTTTCCGTTTTTAAAAATTTCTATATTCACTTCATCTACATTTCTTGCATCTTTAGGCTTGAATTTTAAAGTCCAGGTTCCCTTTTTATTCTGAGTTTTAGTTACCGTAAAATCTTTTGAGGTAAATCTGTAGCTGTTATCACTTGTGCTTCCGTAAGTTGGATTGAAAAGCCTTCCAAAGTAAGGAAGTACCACATCAAGTGTATTTTTACTTACATCAATGGTGTAATCTCCATTCAGATTAAGCATTCTCGTTGCAGTAGCATTGGGCATAGAGTTCATGACATTGATAACATCATAATTGGTAGGATTGGCTCGTTGTGCATAGAAGGTAAACTCCTGGGAATTTACTAAAGTATCCACTGTTTTCGAATCTAATGAACCTTGTGATGCACAGCTCTGAAATAGGAACAGGAATCCAAAAATCATCAGTAAAGAAATATACTTTTTCATAATGAGATAATTATTAATTTTAAACAGCAAAATGTATGCAAATATTTTCTTTATTAAATATTTTGGAATAAAAATTGTTAAGGTTGAATTATTAACACTCAAACTATGAAAGTTACACATCTATTTGGAATGGGAGCTATTGCTCTGTCGGCTGTTGCCTGTACTACAAATCCGATTACAGGAAGATCTTCTTTACAACTGGCCAACAATTCGGAAATTTTAACAATGTCTTCACAGGAATATAGAACGACATTGTCTAAAGGTAAAGTGATTACCGGTACGGCAGATGCAAAGAGAGTGGTAAATGTAGGAAACAGAATTAAAAATGCAGCAGAAAGATATTATCAGAGTATTGGAAGATCAGCGGATCTTGCCAACTATAGCTGGGAGTTTAATCTATTGCAGAGCAACGAGCTGAACGCATGGTGTATGCCCGGCGGTAAAGTAGCAGTTTATACCGGAATATTGCCGGTAACAAAAGACGATAACGGACTTGCCGTTGTAATGGGACATGAAGTTTCCCATGCATTGGCAGGCCACGGAAACGAAAGAATTTCTCAGGCAATGGTAGCCCAGTACGGAGGTGCTATCCTGGGAGGAACCATCTCCAATGCGCAATGGGCCAGTGTTTTCCAGAAGGTATATCCTATCGGGTCGCAAGTGGCTTTACTGAAATACGGAAGAGGGCAGGAATCTGAGGCAGATGAAATGGGACTTTACCTGATGTCTATGGCCGGATATGATCCGAGAGCAGCCATTCCTTTCTGGAACAGAATGGAAGCAGCTTCTTCGGGAGCAAGACAGCCGGAATTCTTATCTACCCACCCAAGCCCGGAAACAAGAATTTCAGATATCAATAAAGATCTTCCGAAAGCTTTAGAATATTATAAGGCTGCGGGAGGAAAATTATAATGAGAATTTTAATCTTGAGTAAAGCCTTATTAAATTTTTAGTAAATTTGGTAAGGCTTTTTTATTTAACCACCTAAACACAATATTATGAAGAGTTTATCAATTACCGGACTTATCCTTTTAGCAGTTTCTGCATTACTTTTCTATCTGACAACCGATTTTGCCGTAGAACAAATAAAAATTTCCCACATTATGGGAATAATGGCAGGAATAGGTATAGGACTTATCATTGGAGGAATGGTAGGATATGTAAGTAAAGGAAGCGCTATCAAGGCCGAACAGAAGAGAAAGGAATTCAAACAGCTGCAGAAAGACAAAGAAGAGCTTGAGAAACAGGCGGCAGAAATTGCAAAACGCCAGGCTGAACTTGAAGCACAAAATAAAAACCCTCAAATTTAAATTTGAGGGTTTCAAGTTGTTATTTTCGATAATTCATTAGAATTTATATCCTAAACCTACCATAAACAGATTAGGCCTGTTATCATATCTGATTTCCGTACCGGAAACTCTGTTGATAAAATTTCTTTCGTCTTTACTGAAAGCACCTTCATATCTGGCATTTACAATAAGTTTTTTGATTTCAAGCTGTGCACCAAACTGGTATCCTACAGTAAAATCATTTTTAGCATTTTCTTTGAAATCGTTGTAAGTATTGTCTTTATTTAAGTTAAAACTTCCTACAGGTCCTACAAAAACGCCAAGCATATTCCCTAAAAGGTTATATCCTAAAAGAACCGGAACATCAATACGGTTGCTTTTTACATCAAAAGTAGTGTTCTCTGTAGTAAACTCATTTTTGAAGTGAGTGTAATAGATTTCCGGCATCACAAACAATGAAGTAGGAAGACCTACCTTTAATGAAAGCCCAACATTGAAACCTACATTATTTTTACCTGTTCCTTCAATCGCATCATTCACTGTTCCTTTGATATTGGACCATGAAGGAGAGCCTGTCGGAAAAATTAAGTTGGCTTTACCTGCCAGTGAAATCTGTGCAGATGCCCACATTGAAAACCCTAATAACGCTATACTAAGTACCTTTTTCATTATCGTCTATTTTTGTATTTGTCGTTTCAATCGTTTTATTATTCTCAAGTAAATATTCTCTCAGCTCTTTAAACAGTTCTGAAGAATAAACGAAGTCAATCAGATTTTTATTGCCTGCAGTAATCAGAATGTCTTTGTTGCCTTCCCATTCTTTGATTCCCAGTCTTAGGTATACAATTTTCTCGCCAATCGTCATTACAGAGTTCATATCGTGGGTATTGACGATGGTTGTGGTGTTATATTCTTTTGTGATCTCGTAAAGAAGATCATCTATTACTTTTGAAGTATAGGGATCAAGTCCGGAATTGGGCTCATCACAGAACAGATATTTGGGATTGTTTACAATTGCTCTTGCAATAGCCACCCTTTTCTGCATTCCCCCTGAAATTTCAGACGGGTATTTCTTTTCAGCTTTATCAAGGTGTACTCTTCCTATTACTTCAAAAACCCTTTTCTTTTTTTCTCTGTAGGTAAGATTGGTAAACATGTCAAGAGGAAACATAATGTTTTCTTCAACTGTTAAAGAGTCAAATAATGCGCTTCCCTGGAAGACGGTTCCGATTTCTGAACGGAGATGTTGTTTTTCATCTCTGGTCATCGTATTAATATCTTTTCCATCAAACAGAATTTCTCCTGATGAAGGCATATAAACATTCAATAAACTTTTTAGAAAAACGGTTTTCCCGGAACCACTCTGTCCAATAATCAGGTTTACCTTTCCTTTATCAAATGAAGTTGAAATTCCCTTCAATACTTCAACATCTCCAAAACTTTTCTTAAGATCTTTTACCTCAATCATCAGCTTAATATTAATTGGGTTAAAATTAATTCGGAAATGATAATGAATACCATTGTCCATACTACCGCCTGCGTACTGGCTCTACCTACTTCCAATGATCCTCCTTTCACATTATATCCGAAATAAGAAGGTACTGTGGCAATGATGAAGGCAAAAACAGTTGTTTTGATAAATGCATAATAGATAAACAGATTGGGCATATACATTTGGATTCCCACTATATAATCGTTCTCGGTCCAGTTTCCGGTCAGAATTCCGGCAATATATCCTCCGCCGATACCAAATACAATACTGATGGCAATAAGAAGAGGGTTAAAGAGAACACAGGCAACAATTTTAGGGAAAATCAGAAAATTCGGAGAGTTTACTCCCATGATATCCAGAGCATCAATCTGTTCGGAAACCCTCATTGTTCCAATACTGGATGCAATATAAGACCCTACTTTACCCGCAAGAATCAGACTGATAATGGTTGGCGAAAATTCCAGAACCAATACAGCCTTTGTAGCGTATCCTACAAATGAAGTAGGAATAGGAAATGAAGAAGCATCAAAGTTGTTGAACATCTGAATAGCAACTACAGCCCCCACGAAAATTGAAGTGAAGACTACAAGCCCGAAAGAATTTACTCCCAAATCATTAATTTCTCTCATGAACAGCTTCCAGAAAACCCTCATTTTCTGAGGTTTCTGCAGGGATTTTCCCAAGAGGATTATATATTCCCCTATTGCTGTGAAAAACTTTTTTAACATACTGCTAAATTAGACTTTTTTATTTAATTGGGCTACAGTCAAGAATAAGACCAAAGCCTGGTTTTGTGTTAAAATTATTTCAATATAATCTTATCCCGTTCTTTATTTTGCATTTTTATCTCCTCCCACAACCAATAGAACGGTTTTTAAAATAACGACCAGATCCAGGGCAAAACTCCAGTTTCTTACATAGAATGCATCGGCTAGAACTCTTTTTTTCATCTCTACTTCCACATCTCCGAAGTCACCCCGCAGTCCGTTCACCTGTGCTAATCCGGTAATACCAGGACTTACCATACTTCTCAGGCTGTATCTCCCGATTTTAGGTTTGTAATAATTGTCGACAGCCAGCATGTGAGGACGCGGGCCTACCACAGACATTTCTCCTCTCAGTACATTGATGAATTGAGGAAGTTCATCAAGACTTGTTTTTCTTAAAAATTTACCTATTTTGGTAATTCTGGAATCATTTACTGAGGTGGTTTTGGTAGTAGATTCATCATTCACAACCATTGTTCTGAATTTAATACAATTGAAAACCTCTTCATGAAAGCCATATCTTTTCTGAAAGAAAAAAACAGGTCCTTTGGAAGTTGTTTTGATTAAAATCGCAATGATTGGAAATACCCATGAGCAGATGAAGACCAATATAATAACAGAAAAGAAAATATCAAATGTCCTTTTCATCAGGAAATTAGAATAATAATCTAACGGGTACCTGGCCTGATTAAGTACCGGCTGGGTCTGTATATATCCAAGATCATAAAGGAAAAAATCACTTTGGGTGATACTTGGAATCAGTGAAATGTGAATCTTATGATCTTCGGCCAGTCTGAAAATTTCATTTTCCATCGCTTCGTCATAGGAGTTTTCCATAGATAAAAACAAGGTGTGGATTCCGTTCTTTTTCCAGAAATCTACCAGCTCACTGATCTTCACTCCGGTATGTCCGTATTCAAATATTCTGTATCCATAATCTTTACGGTCTGTAAAGATATTCTTCAAAATTTCTGTGGAATGGCTGTCTCCTAAAAACATGACATTCCTGTAATTGGCACCAAGAGACCGTAAATATTTGATCGCAAAATATACTAATGATTTTGCAAGAAAGATGGCAATAAAAAGGTAGAGGGAAAGCCAGTAAATATCCGAATTGAAAAACACATTTTTACTTACCTTTCCTATAAGCAGCACTCCCAGTATAAAAAACAGGAAATGGATTAAAAGCCGTTCAAGAAACAGGGTATAAGTAAGGTTTCTCGGGATATTGTATATTTTTGTCCTACCGCTAAGGAGCACCCAGAACAAAAACAACAGAATGAGAGAAAAACTATTCTGGTACCAGGTTTCTTTATTGTATTTTAAACTTTCGTTTCTGCTTATAAAAAAGAATATGAAGACAGATGCAATAACCATGAGGTCAAGCAACATGATGATTGATTTCAGGTATCTAGAGTATCGAATTCTCTGCATCTATCGGTATTATAGCGGATAAGCACGGCTAATTTACACTTTTTTACGGGATATTCAGATATTTGTGAGTCTGAACAGAAGCCTGCCACTCAGGGTTTTCCAGAATGAAATCTGTGATCTTAGGATACATGTCGTTTCTTTTGCTCCATTCACTCTGAAGATAAAGTTTACAGTTTTCGGAAACTTTTGCAGCTTGTTCCTGAGCAAAAGTAAAATCATGCTGGTTGAAAATAATCACTTTAAGCTCATTGGCTTTTTGATAGATCTCTTCTTTAGGAAGTCCTGTTTTCTTAGGGGAGAGAGTAATCCAGTCCAGCTGTCCGCTCATGGGATAGGCTCCGGAAGTTTCAATATGTACTGTGCATCCTAGTTCTTTTAGTTTGGAGGTCAGGATATCTAAATTCCACATTAAAGGTTCACCGCCGGTCAGTACTATTGTTTTACAATGTCTGGCAGCTGTTTCCGCAATTTCTTCTGCATTCATCAAAGGGTGGAGTTCCGGATCCCAGCTTTCTTTTACATCACACCAGTGACATCCTACATCACAACCTCCCAGCCTGATAAAGTATGCGGCTTTTCCGGTGTGTGCTCCTTCTCCCTGTAAAGTGTAAAAATGCTCCATCACAGGGAGCATTTTACCTTCTTTTAATAAAATATCTTCTTCTTTATTCATTTTAAATTAGTCGTTATAGACCGAAGTTTTGTAAGCAATGATGGTGTTTTTCATCAACATCGCTCTTGTCATTGGGCCTACTCCTCCAGGTACCGGAGTGATCCAGCTTGCTTTGGCAGCACAGCTGTCAAAATCCACATCACCTGCAAGGTAATACCCTTTTGGAGAGTCATTATCTACTCTTGTAATACCCACGTCCACGATTACAGCTCCTTCCTTGATCATATCTCCTTTTAAGAAATGCGGATCTCCTAAAGCGGTAATAACGATGTCTGCTTTTCTTGTATATTCTTCAATGTCTTTCGTATATGAGTGTGTAAGGGTAACAGTAGAGTTTCCAGGGAAATCTTTTCTTCCCATCAAAATACTCATTGGTCTTCCTACAATTTTACTTCTTCCGATAATGACACAGTCTTTTCCTTTTGTTTCAATATTATATCTTTCCAATAATGTTAAAATCCCGAAAGGAGTCGCTGGTAAGAAAGTATCCATTTCAAGAGCCATTTTTCCAAAGTTTTCCGGGTGGAAACCATCCACGTCTTTTCTTGGGTCAATAGCATTGATGATTTTTTCCTGATCAATCTGATCCGGTAAAGGCAGCTGAACAATAAATCCGTCTACTGCTTTAGACTTATTAAGCTCGTCAATTTTTTCCAATAGTTCAGATTCAGAAACAGTGCTTGGAAATTTAATTAAGCTGGATTGAAATCCTACTTCCTCACAGTCTTTTACTTTAGAGTTTACATAGGCCTTGCTAGCTCCATTATTTCCTACAAGAATAGCCACCAAATGCGGAGCTCTTCTTTTGCTTGCGAGAATCTTTTCTACTTCAACCTTGATCTCTGCTTTAATTTCCTTGGATACTTTAAGTCCGTCAAGAATTTCTGCCATTTTTACTTTTTTACTTTATAGATTTACTTTTACTTTCTTTTTACTTACTATTTATTTTCTTTATAGTAATTGATCAATCCATTGGTTGAGCTGTCATGAGAGCTTATTGCTTCATTGTTTTCAAGCTCAGGAAGGATTTTATTGGCTAATACTTTTCCTAATTCCACTCCAAACTGGTCAAAACTGAAAATATTCCAGATTACTCCCTGAACGAAAATTTTGTGTTCATAAAGGGCGATCAACTGACCTAATGAAAAAGGAGTTAATTCCTTGAATAATATGGAGTTAGTTGGAGTGTTTCCATGGAAGACTTTGAAATTGATCAGCCTGTCTATTTCTTCATCAGATTTTCCGGAATTTCTAAGCTCTTCTTCCACTTCTTCTTCCAGTTTTCCGAAGGCAAGTGCTTCAGTCTGAGCGAAAAAGTTAGCTAATAATTTATCCTGATGATCAGAAACGTGGTTCGGGCTTTTTGCATAGGCAATAAAATCTGCCGGAATCAATTCAGTTCCCTGGTGGATTAACTGATAAAATGCGTGTTGGCCGTTTGTTCCCGGTTCTCCCCAAATAATAGGCCCCGTTTCATATTCTACGAATTCACCGTTTCTGTCTACACACTTTCCGTTACTTTCCATATCTCCCTGCTGAAGATACGCAGCGAATCTGTCCAGATATTGAGAATAAGGTAAGATGGCATAAGTAGTTGCTGCATAGAAATTACGGTACCAGATTCCCAGAAGTCCCATTAAAACAGGAACATTTTCAGAGAATTCGGCAGTCTGGAAGTGCTGGTCCGTATCAAAAGCACCTCTTAAAAGCTGCTCGAAGTTTTCATATCCTACAGAAAGTACAATACTTAATCCGATAGCGCTCCAAAGAGAATATCTTCCGCCTACCCAGTCCCAGAACTCAAAAATATTTTCTTCTGCGATTCCGAACTTTTTAACTTCCTCAATATTAGTAGATAAAGCCACAAAATGCTTCGCGACATCTTCCTGTTTTCCCGCTTTCAGGAACCAGTCTTTAGCTGAATTGGCATTCGTCATTGTTTCCTGAGTTGTAAAAGTCTTGGAAGCAATAATGAATAAAGTAGTTTCAGGATTTAAATCTTTTACTACTTCTGCGATATGATTTCCGTCCACGTTGGAAACAAAGTGAGCGTTTAATCTTGTTTTAAAATGCTTTAAAGCCGAACAAACCATTACAGGACCCAAATCCGATCCTCCAATCCCGATGTTGACTACATCTGTGATCTCTTTTCCACTAAAACCTTTATGTTCTCCTGAAATAATTTTCTCAGAAAAAGATTTCATATGCTCAAGAACTCTTTTGATCTGTGGTTTGATATTTTCTCCATCCACCAGAATTTCACGGTCTGAAAAATCTCTTAATGCGGTGTGAAGAACAGCTCTTCCTTCAGTTTCATTGATTTTATCTCCGGAGAACATTCTGGAAATAGCATCTTTTAACTGGCTTTCTTCTGCCAATTGTAATAAAAGACCCTTGGTTCTTGAATCAATCAGGTTTTTAGAATAATCAAAAAGATAGTTGTCCTTTTGCAGGGAAAACTCGTTAAAACGGTTCGGGTTATATTGGAAGAGAGTTCTAAGATCAAAGTCATTTCCACCGAAGTGTTCGTCAAGTGCTTTCCAGCTGTTGGTTTGTGTTGGATTTATTTTTGATAGCATATTACAGAATTTTTATCATTCAGAAGATCATGTATCGGATGAAAATGGTTAATCATCCATAATGATTTATTTCTGATCTGCAAATTTACGGAAAAATAAAACCTCAGATAAATTTGAAGAAGATAAATAACGATTTTTTAAAAAACAAAACCTCAGAACAGGCCTGAGGTTTTGTAAAATGTGTTTTGTGATAAGAGTTTTCAATGCTATTCATCCATTTCGTTCAGAATATTTTCAAGTTCTTTGGCACTTCTTCCGTAGATATATTTTGTCCACACAACGATACTTGTTATGATGGCTAAAGTTCCGATGAGCACTGCAATAATTAATCCCTGCTGATGAGAAGTTGTAAGTTCTGCCAGAGATTTTCCTTGTTTTTCCATCGCATTGTAAATCACCAATCCCGCTGTTACCAGAAAATGAGGAAGTAATAAAAATCCGAAAGACTGATATCGTTCCATATTCAGCCGAAGTTCATGATATATTTTCCAAAGACTGTTTTTGGTGTTTCCTGTATAAAGTTCCGTCTGTTTGTAGAATTTATAAAATCCTAACAGATAGTAGGATGATATGACAACCATCACGGTATAAGACACATAATAAATAATATACTGTGAAGAAGGAAACTGAAACTGAAGGGGAAAAAGAGCTATAAGAATGATCGCAAGAATCTGCATAGGGAATTCTCTTTTCATGTTTTTCTGGATTTTTTCTATAGGGTGTTTGCTTTCCTTTAATTGCTTTATGGTATCAGGAATATGGACATCGCTGTCTTCTTTATTCCACTGTTCTTTTAATTGATCAAAATTCATAACCTGATTTTTTTATGATTTGCTGTATTTTTTCTTTTGTTCTGTTGAGTTTTACGCGGGCATTACCTTCACTGAGACCTAAATTGTTTCCGATTTCTTTATGGGACATCCCTTCCATAAAATAAAATATGACGGCCTTTTCCAGAGGATTCAGTTCCTGAACGGCACTGTAGAAAATTTCCAGCTGCCTGTCTTTGGTGGGATTATAATCTTCCTGCTGAACTTCAAAATGATGTGGAGCATCCGTATGGTTATTGGATCTCTGTTTTTCTTTTTTTAAATAGGTAATTGCAGTATTGATGGCAACCCGGTACATCCAGGTAGAAAACTCACTGTTCCCTTTGAAGTTCTGATAGGACTTCCAAAGCTGGATAAGGATTTCCTGCTGAAGGTCTTCCCGGTCCTCTACAGAATCTGCATAGATCCGTGAGGCTTTGTATAAGATACCTTTGTGCTGGTTGACAAGCTTTAAAAAAGCAGTTTCAGTTGGATTGCTCACAATGCTTTCATGGTTTGGTTATAATTATAAGCTTGATACAGGTTTTACCGTGTAGCCTTTTGCCTGTAGAAGGGGAATAATTCCGTTTTCACCCATAAGATGAGATCCTCCGACAGCAAAGAAAGAACTTTCTTTTTTCATCATGTCCGGCATTACTTTTACCCAGTTCTGATTTCTGTTGGTCAGCATGGCCTTTTCCTGCTGAGCATTCATAAATCTTTCATCCTTAAAAAGACTGTATAAAGATTGTACATTTTCATTTTTAAAAGCCTCAATCATCTGTCTGAACAATATTTGATATTCCTTGTCCATTTTCAGTTGAGCAATAATGCTCTTCAGATTATACGCTTCATTGATGGATTTCATCTGGTCTTCCACTTTTTCCAGCCCTTTGATACTTTTTTTATCTTTCATTGCTTTCTGAAGAAGTTCCATCTCGTAAAGTTTTACTTCAGTCTGAGGACATGGAATAGCTTTGGTGGAAAGTAATGCATAAAGCGCCTGCGGGCTTGAAGAATCAATACTTTTCAGATCAGTTCCATAATTGGCAAGAACAGTATTCAGCTCTTTAGCTTCTTCAGGTGAAAGCTGATCCGATATTTTTTTATCGGCTTTAAACATTTTCTGTAATGACATCATTTCAGCGGGATCTGTATAATTGATTTCCATAACAAGGTTTTCAGAACTCTCAAGAGCTTTCAGCACTTTAGGTTTGATCTCAAAATCTTTACTGCATAAGATATGAAAAGTCCCGGTAATATAAGAAGGCTTTGAAAGACCGTTTCCGGAAACCTCCCAAAGCAGGCTGTTTTCTTTGTTGCTGCTTTTATTTTGTGCATTGGATGTTATGAAATTCAATGACAATAATGCTGCAAATCCAAGTTTTATTAAATTTTTCATTCTATTAATTTTTTTGATTTTCTGTTCTTTTAAACAGTAGGTAAAGCAGGCATTACAATCGTTACAGTTTTTTTAAAAAAAAAATAAAAACCTCCTGAAAACAGGAGGCTGTAAAATCTAAAATTATGATGATAACCAATTGGTTAGGATAGTTTTTTTATTCCTGATTTTTTGAATACTCAGGTTTTGAAATTTTTCTTTTTCTTAAAAAATAGAGGATTGCAGCAGCAATTAATACGAGAGGCCATACATTGATAAGCCCCACAATAATCTTCTGAATCAGATAGAATCCGTATACAAATCCATCTTTTGCGTCATAGATGAAATTGTATTTGTACTTATTATCAATGCTTGTGGTGTTGGTAACAGCAATTTCTGCAATACGCAACTGAGGCTCTTTGATGTAAATGTCAATCGTGCTGAATTTCAGATCATCCGTCATGTTCATGCTGGAAAGCTTTTGAAGATTTCCTTCAGACATATTCTCGTCATCCAGCGTTACTTTATCTTTATTGGTTTTGAGCTTACTGATGTTTTCTGAAGTTTTTTGATTTCTTTTCCCTTCCAGTTCAGAATACTTGATGTTGGCTGTTACATCTTCTGCATTGATAGATCTTGAATTAAGAAATAATTTATTGGTATTGATTGCCGTTAAAAGCTCTCCCAGTTTTTCCGTGGGAATACGTACCTGCATTCTGTTCTCTGTCTGGTATTTTTTTACCAGCATCGCCTCTTCATTGGATGTGTTGTAGGTGTTTTCAGAAACAACGTTACTTTGAAGATTACTATTGGTAACAAATCCTCCAAGCTCCTGTACAGATTTTTCAATAGCAATCGTTGCATTATACACATCTTTTACTTCCATATTCACATCCGCAGTCTTGATAAACTGCTTGTCTTTTACTTTCATTTCTGCAACAGATGAAATACTGTCCGAAACCACAGCAGCTGCTGAATCGGTAGTAGCATAGGCTTCAAGATCTTTAGAGGAAACTTCTCCTTTTTTACATGAATAAATTCCTAATAAAAGAGCAGCAGATAGAGATAATGTAATGTAAGTAGTTTTCATAACGTTGATTTTTGTTGTTTTGCTTGAGTCAAAGTTCAGTCAGGATCTTTTGTAACACTTGAAAATCAAAAGTAAAAAGCTTGTAAATAAAATTTTTACTTATAATGAGTTGAAATTTAGTGTTTTGTAAAATAGCCTGGAGTCTTAATCATTGCTTTCGGAGCAGTTTTTGCTTATCTTTTACAAACCAAAACTACAATCTATCACTATGTCAAATACTTTTTCCAAAATCAGAAACGCAATAGGATTATTCACATCTATAGATTTTGATCAGCTGAGCGCCATTTCTCAAAAAGTGGATTTGCCAAAACTGATGCATAATTTCTCAAAACTGGATGATAAACAGCTTTCAGGACTTATGAAAATGCTCGATCCCGAAAAGAAAAAGAAAGAACTTCCTCCCATTGACGGAGATTTTTATGATATCTACCATACTCTTACTCCCGAACAGCGTGAAATTCAGCTGAAAGTAAGAGCATTCATGGAAAAAGAAGTTAAACCTCTGGTCAATCACTACTGGCTAAGAGATGAATTTCCCTTTGAACTGATTCCCAAATTCCAAAAACTGGATATCTGCGGTGTTACTTATGAAGGCTATGGCTGTCCGGGAATGCCTTTTCTGATGGAAGGGGTTATTGCCATGGAAATGGCAAGGGTGGATGCTTCTATCGCCACATTTTTCGGCGTACAATCGGGGCTGGCAATGGGCTCTATCTATATTTGCGGATCTGAAGAGCAGAAGCAAAAATGGCTTCCTCAGATGCAGAAATTTGAAAAAATAGGGGCTTTCGGGCTTACTGAGCCTGAAGTTGGATCCGGAGCAGCAGGCGGACTTACGGTAACCTGTAAAAAAACACCGGAAGGCTGGATTCTGAATGGGCAGAAAAAATGGATCGGGAATGCTACTTTTGCAGATATCATCATTATCTGGGCAAGAGATCTGGATAGCGGAGAAGTGAAAGGTTTTATTGTTGAAAAAGATAATCCGGGATATTCCGTAGAAAAGATCAAAGGAAAAATGGCGTTGAGAATTGTCCAGAACGGATTGATAACTTTAAAAGACTGTCTCGTAACTGAAGAAAACCGTTTGCAGAATGCCAATTCCTTTAAAGATACCGGCAAAGTACTGAGAATGACAAGGGCAGGAGTAGCATGGATGGCTACAGGCTGTGCACGCGGAGCTTACGAAAGTGCTTTGGATTATACCCGAAAAAGAGAACAGTTTGGAAGACCTATAGCCTCATTCCAAATGATTCAGGGACATCTGGTGGAAATGTTGTCTAATCTTACCGCCATGCAGACGATGGTTTTCAGACTGTCTGAAATGCAGGATGAAGGAATTTTGAAAGACGAACATGCTTCTTTAGCCAAAGTTTTCTGTACCCTCCGAACAAGAGATATTGTTTCCAGAGCAAGAGAAGTAATGGGAGGGAACGGAATTCTGCTCGAGTATGATGTGGCCAGATTTGTTGCCGATGCAGAAGCAATCTATTCTTACGAAGGAACAAAAGAAATCAACTCGCTCATCGTAGGACGATCGATTACAGGTTTTAGTGCTTTTGTATAGGTAGCGGGTAGCAGATAATAGGTTACAGACGGTGAAATGAAAGAATAGGCTTCAACGGAAGTTTACTGGTACTGCAGCCTGCAAGCTATTACCTGCAATCTTATGAAACTAAGTGTTTATATTTTTCCTTGTTGTCAATAATCATCCATAGGTTGATCAGAAGCATAACTCCTGCAATGCCCATTCCCATTGGAGATTTGTCCAATGTGAAAACATGGGTAACAATTCCTACCATGACAGGTAAAATAACAATAGCTCCCAGCGCTCTTGTTTTTGGGAAAATAAATAGCAATCCGCCAATGACTTCTACAATCCCGACTAAAGGCATCAGCCAGCTGATTTCTCCGAAAGCAGAGAAAAGTTTCATTTGCTCAGGAGTGGGTTTCTCCATGGGCATATAATTGAAAAACTTGTTTAATCCGGCATTAATAAACATAAGCCCGAAAAGCAGACATAAGATGAATTTTATTACTTTCATGATTGATGATTTTATATCAAATGTAAAATAAAAATAGGATATTTTGTATTTAATTTAACATAAAATGTGAAATCCATATTTAATAAAAGAAAATACTAAGGCCCGACTTATGGATACTGTCCGGATAATCCGTCCTATATTCTCTGTACAGAAACCTGCCCAAATGGAACGAGTCCGTTGTGTCCTCTTCCATAATACAATAAAAAAAGACTGTCTCTAAAAAGGCAGTCTTTTTATTTAAAGCAAGGAGTATGTCAATTAATATAATACTTATTGCCCATTACTCATTATTCCTATTTAGTCCATTTCCTTCAAAGTAATATTCTTGGAAATTTTGTAGCTTTTTTTCTTCTTATGGGGCTTAGGTTCTTCTCCGAGCAGCCTTCCCCAGGGTTTAAGATCATCCACTCTTTCACAGATGATTTTGATAATCGCAATTGCCGGAATACACAGGAACATTCCCGCAATTCCCCAAAGATGTTCTCCTAAAAGGATTCCAATAAAAGAAAATAAAGCGTTGATCTTCACTTTAGAGCCTACTACAAACGGCAGGACAATATTTCCATCTACAGCGTGAATGGCAATATAGCCCAAAGCAACATAAATACATGTGGATGGAGTTGAAGTGGCGAATGCTATAAAGCAGGAAATTAACAGAGAAATAAAGATTCCCAGATAGGGAATGACGTTTAATAGCCCGGTCAAAACTCCTAAAAGAATAGCATATTTCACTCCCAGAATGGTAAGAAGAGTGGACGTTAAAACTGAAACGATAATCACCTGAAGAAAGAGTCCGAAGATGTATTTCTTAGTCATAATCCGGATCTCGTTCACAGCTTCCTGTACACTCGCTTTATGTCTTTCGTTGAAAACAGTAACGATAAAATTATTTAAAAGTCTTCTGTAATTTAAAATAAAGATAAAAAACAGGGTGAAAAATATAATGAAGCCGAAGCCTGTTGAAAAAATTCCGAATGTAAATCCTAAAATGACTCCCGAAGAAGACAGTAGTTTAGTTAATCCCTGGTTAATATAATCCACCTGTTCATCCACTTTCACATTAAATGTTTTGGAAACCCAATGCTGAAGGCTGTTAAAAACAGTGGTAAACTGTTCCTTAAGGTGTGGAAGGTCCTTACTGAAGTCAGACAGCTGATTGGTAAAGAAATAAATAATACCGCCTAAAATCATCAGCATAATAAATACTGAAGTCATGGTAGACATAGATCTCGGAAATCTCAACTTTTTTTCCATAAAACCGGCAGCCGGTAAAAACAGCATGGCCATGAGGAATGCCAGGAAAAACGGAGCTAAAATGCTCTGTCCCAATGCCAGAAGATAGCCAAGTCCAATGATGGAAACCACCACGAGGGTAAGCTTGACAAGGAAAGGAAGTCTAAGAAAATTCATAATCTAAAATATGCGGTGTGGAATAAAAATAAGAAAACCCTTCCAAATTGAAAAATTTTTTATTCAAACCTTCTGGATTCTCTTGGATTGTATCAAATTTTATTCCACCCAGTCAGGTTGATTGTGATTTTTTTACCTAAAACAGAAACACGCCCTGAATATCAGAACGTGTTTCTTTATTGAGAAGTTAATATGTTATAAGTTGTTTTATTCTTCAATGGCGATGTCGATGACTTCTTCCATTCTGTTGACGTAGTGTACTCTCAGATTTTTCAGGTAATCTTTTTTGATTTCCTCCACATCTTTTCTGTTGGCCTCACAAAGAATAACATCTTTTACCCCAGCCCTTGTTGCGGCAAGAAGCTTTTCTTTGATTCCTCCTACAGGTAATACTTTCCCTCTTAAAGTAATTTCTCCTGTCATGGCAAGGTGAGGTTTTACTTTCTTGTTTTTAAATGAGGAAACCATTGAAGTTAGCATCGCAATACCGGCAGACGGTCCGTCTTTTGGCGTTGCGCCTTCAGGAACGTGTACGTGGATGTTTTTCTTTTCAATATCTTCCTGAGGAATGCCCAGCTCATCATGCTTCGCTTTAATATATTCAAGGGCAATAGTAGCAGATTCTTTCATTACCGTTCCCAGGTTTCCGGTCATCGTTAACGCTCCTTTGCCATTGCTTAGAATACTTTCAATATAAAGGATGTCGCCTCCTACACTTGTCCAGGCAAGACCTGTTACAACACCGGGAACTCCAGTGATCTCAGATAAACTTTTCGGTCTTGGAACCCCAAGAATTTCATCTACTTTTTCTACTGAGATTTTTGGATCATATTCCTTTAACAAAGCAGTCTGTAGTGCTACCCATCTTCCAATGGCTGCAATTCTTTTTTCCAGGGTTCTCACTCCGCTTTCTGAAGTGTGAGCTTCTATAATATGTTTAAGTTCTGCATTTCCAAGTTTGAATGATTTTGCATCCAGACCATTTTCCTCCTGTTGTTTCCTGATCAAATGTCTTTTGGCAATCTCAATCTTTTCTTCCAAAGTATAGCCGGCAATCTGAATGATCTCCGTTCTGTCTAAAAGAGGAGTCTGTATCGTTGAAAGTGAGTTGGCAGTTGCAATGAACATCACTTTTGAAAGGTCATAACCCATCTCCAGGAAATTGTCATAGAAAGATTTATTTTGCTCCGGATCAAGAACTTCTAGGAGTGCAGAGCTTGGGTCTCCATGAAGACCCTGTCCGATTTTATCAATCTCATCAAGAACAATTACAGGATTTGAAGTGCCTGATTTTTTGATAGACTGTAAAATTCTTCCCGCCATAGCACCGATATACGTTTTTCTATGTCCACGGATTTCACTCTCGTCATGAAGTCCTCCCAATGACAATCTTACATATTTTCTCCCTAAAGCATCAGCAATAGATTTTCCTAAAGAAGTTTTACCCACACCCGGAGGCCCTACCAATAGCAGGATAGGAGATTTCATGTTGTTTTTTAATTTTAAAACGGCCATGTGCTCCAGGATTCTTTTCTTGATATCTTCCAGTCCGAAGTGCGCTTTGTCAAGTACTTTTTCAGCTTTTGCAATATCAAAAATATCTTTTGTATAGGTTTCCCATGGAAGATCTGTAAAGAAATCCAGATAGTTTCTCTGAACATTATAGTCCGGAGAGTTGGGATTCTGACGTTGAAGTCTGCTGATTTCCTTTTGGAAGTGGTCTTCTACTTCCTGGCTCCATTTTTTTGTTTTAGCCTTGGCAATAAGATCTTCAACATCACTTTCAGGTCCGCCGCCCAGTTCCTCCTGGATGGTTCTGATCTGTTGATTCAGAAAATATTCTCTCTGTTGCTTATCTAAATCTTTTGAAGTTTTCTGATGAATCTGGTTTCTCAGTTCCAGTTTCCTGAAATCCTCATGCATCAGCTCGTAGCACTGGTTGGCTCTTGTCATAAGACTTTTCTCTTCAAGCAGCTTTTGTTTTGCAATCGAAGAGAAATTAGCATTGGTGCAGATGAAATTCAGAAGATCATCATTATTGTTAATATTTTTAATCGCAAAGTTGGCGGCATTAGGAATATTAGGATCCAGTTCAATAATCTTTAAGGCAAGATCCTTGATATTTTCCAGCAATGCTTCATATTCTTCCCGGTCTTTAGGCTGGGTATCTTTTAATTTTGATATTTCAGCTTTAAAATAAGGTTGATTATCAACGATTTTTTTAATCTTAAATCTGTGGAATCCTTTGGTAATAGCTGTAATATTGCCTTCGGGAAGCTTAATGATTTTAATAATCTTTGCCAGTGTTCCGGTAGTATATATATCTTTTTCGGATGGTTGTTCCAGATCCGAATTTTTCTGGCTTACAATTCCAATAAAATCTCCGTTTTTCTGTGCCTCCTCAAGAAGCTGTATAGAGGTCTTTCTCCCTGCTGTAATAGGAATTACCACATTGGGGAACATTACCATATTTCTTACAGGAAGTATAGGGAATATTTTCTGTTCGGAATTTTTATCAGTCTCTGCGAAGTCGGAAAGATTGATTTCTTCAGTTACGATATCAAATCCGTCACTGATCATTTCTTCTAAACTTATATCTTCAAATTCTGTCATAGTTAATCGAATGACAAATTGTCATTTTCGTTTTTTATCGTTAAAGGGATTTTTTATAATATACTCTGAAAACGTGTGGTATATTATAATATTCTAAAAATGCACAATACTTATGCCATTTGTTTTTTACTTAAAAATACGGTCAAAATTTCCTTTTTCAGATAATCTTTGCATTAAAAATCAAAATAAAGCAGTTCTGTTTCTGTAATTTCTTAAAAATGTGTATTTTCGCAAACTGATAAAAAACTATAATTTATAAAATGGCAATTTTAGGACAGATTAGGAGTAAGCCTTGGCTTTTAATGGGAGTAATAGCCTTAGCGCTTTTGGCGTTCCTGGTGAACCCCGATAGTATCGACAAGGTTTTTGGTAAGAATCCTGATGTTTTAGGAAAAGTAAACGGTGAGAAAATCACCCGCGAAGAGTTCAATGATCAGCTTTTCGTGCTGCAGCAGCAGGCTGAACAGCAAGGTCGTCCGAAAAACGGTCTTGAAGAGCAGGCTTGGCAGTTACTTGTACAATCTAAACTTATCAAACAACAGTTTGAGAAACTGGGCTTTGAAATGACTGATGATTATTTCTGGAATCAAATCCAGTATGATCAGATGTTTGCTCAGAATCAGCAGTTCTTTGATGAGAAAGGTAACTTTAAAACTCAAGAGCTTAAAAAAGAAATTGAAACATTACAAAACACCAATCCTCAGGGATATACTCAATGGTTGAAAACAAGAAAGACAATCGAGTACAGACTAATGGCGAGACAGGTGTTTACCAATATTTCAGCAGGGATTACTACAGGTAAGAAAGAAGCTGAAGAATTGATCAAGCAGAGAGATCAGCTTGCAGATATCGACTTTGTAAAAGTAGATTATGCGGCTTATCTTCAAAAAACAAAGATCAATGTGACAACACAGGATCTTGCTGATTACATCAAAAAGCACCCTGTAATGTTCAAAGCTGAGCCAAGCAGAAATCTCGGTATTGTATTTTTCCCATCTAAACCTAGTGCGGCAGATGATGCAGCAGCTCTGAAAGAAATTACAAAATTATATTCAGGAGGTACGGATGCTAGTGGAGGAACTGAAAACTTTCAGAATACTAAAAACGATTCTATGTTTGTAGCAGCAAATTCTGATGCACCATTCAATCCTCAGTATCTGAATCCTGCACAATTGCCTCCAACAATCAAAGATCAGATCACAACAGCAGCTGTAGGTCAGACTTTTGGTCCTTATAAAGAACAAGATGTATATGTAGTATCTAAATTGGTAGGTAAAAGACCTTCAGATTCTACTTTATCAAGACATATCCTTATTGCATTCAAAGGAAGCCCTGCAGGTGAAGGGGTAACAAGAACAAAAGAGCAGGCTAAGAAATTGGCAGACTCTATCGGAGCTATTGTAAAAGCTACTCCTGCTAAATTTACAGAATTCCTTAAACTTTCAAGTGATCCGAATTCTGCAGCTCAGGGAGGTAGCCTTGGATGGACAACACCGGAAACACCTTTCGTTCCTGAATTCCTTGCTTATCTTGCAAACAATCCTAAAGGAGCTACAGGGGTAGTAGAAACACAATTCGGTTACCATATCATCAATATTGAAGATAAAAAATCAGGATCAATGGGGTATAAAGTTGCTAACCTTGTGAAAGCAATCAAACCTTCAGATGCTACTGAGGCTGAAACAGACAAAAACTCAAGAAAATTCATACAGCAGGTTCAGGGGAAATCTTTCAACGATTTTGTGAACATTGCTAAAAAAGGAAACTACCAGTTCTCTAATCCGAAGGCAGCAAAAAGATTTGAAGGTCAGCTTCAGGGCTTAGGTACTGAAAAAGATGCTGATATCCTTACCTGGGCTTTTGATAAGAAAAGAGAAAAAGGAGATACTGAATTATTTACAGTAGACGGAACAGGTGATAAAATTGTAGTGTATCTGAACGGAAAACAGGAAGCTGGTCTTGCAGATCCGGAATCTGTAAGAGATCAGATTGAAGTTATCGTTAAAAATAAATTGGCAGCCAAACAAATCTCTGATAAAATTGCAGCAGCAAAAGCTTCCAGCTTAGATCAGATTGCTAAATTGTTTGCCACTCCGAAACAATCTGCTCAGGTGAACCTATTGAATCCTTCAGTAGCTGGTGCTATGGAACCTAAAGTTGCCGGTGCAGCATTCGGTGTTGCAAAAGGTAAACTTTCTAACCCGGTTGAAGGTGGAACAGGAGTTTATGTTCTGATCAAAAAATCAGAAACTGTAAACAAACAGCCTGGAGATCTTAAGCAGTTTACAGAATCTCTTACGCAGAGAAATGCTGGAATGTTCGGACAGGCCTGGATGAAGAGCCTTCAGGACAATGCAGATATCGAAGATTACAGAATCGAGATCTGGAACAAGCTGGGAAATCAGCAACAATAAGAAATTCATTTCAATGATATAAAAAGCGACAAATTTTTTTGTCGCTTTTTTTGTATTTATGGCAGAATAATAAGGGAAAAGATTTATTTAAAATGTATTATATTTGCTTATTAGAAAAAAATTAGCAAGTGAAGTTCAGTAAAGAATTAAAAGCTGGTGTGATTGCACTTCTAGCTATCGTAGGCTTTGTGGTGTTGTTTCAGTTTATGAAAGGGAAAAGCCTTTTTACTACCGACAATATATTTTACGCAAAATATGACAATGTAGAAGGTCTGGCGCAGTCTGCGGCAGTGTCTATTAATGGTCTGAAAGTAGGACAGGTAGATAAGATTATTCCTATCACCTCAAAAGATGGAAAAATTAATTTTGTCGTAAAAGTTACCGTCGACAATAAATTCGAATTTTCAAAAAACTCATCATTGGAGATCTTTGAGCCGGGATTAATGTCTGGTAAAGAAATGAGAGTAAACCTTATGTATGGTGGGCCGACTGCAAAAGACGGTGACACTTTAAAAGGTGCTTTCAAGCTGGGAACGCTGGGAAGTCTTTCTTCACAGGTAGGTCCGGTAAAAGATCAGCTACAGGTGGTTTTACATAGAGTAGACTCTTTAATGGCGAATGCCAATCAGGTTTTTGATGCTCAGAACAGAGCTGAAATAAAAGCTTTATTAGCCAACCTTAACAAAACAGTAGGAGCATTACAATCCACAGCAGGAAGTGTAAATACGCTTGTAGGGCACAATGATCCAAAACTGCAAAAAGTGCTGGATGATGCAAGTCTTACTATGCAGAGCGGAAAAGTAACACTAGATAAATACGGACATCTTGCAGAAAGTATCGACACTAAACAGTTGAATGCTACTATTGCAAGTTTAGATGCTACAGTAGGAAAATTGAATCAGGTGATTGGAGGGATTGATAAAGGAGAAGGAAGTTTAGGTAAACTGATGAAGGACGATCAACTGTACAACAACCTGAATTCAGCTTCTTCCAATCTGAATACATTAATCGAAGATATGAAAGCGAATCCGAAGAGATATATCAATTTCTCGGTTTTCGGTAAAAATAACAAAGACTAATACGCCTTATGCAGTACATCGATAACATTATTTTCCTGATTTTATTAGTAGCCGGGTTCGGGTTGTTTGCCAAAAGCCTGCAGAAGATCTACAGAAATATCAGGCTGGGTCGTGAAATCAATAGAAGTGACAGAAAATCTGAACGCTGGAGTATCATGGCTAATGTGGCTATGGGACAGAGTAAGATGGTAAAACGTCCTATCGCAGGAATTTTACACATTTTTGTCTATGTTGGTTTTATTATCATTAATATAGAACTCATTGAAATAATTGTTGATGGACTGTTTGGTACTCACCGTTTTCTGGCTTCGGTCCTGGGACACGGATTCTACAGCTTCTTTACAGCTACATTAGAAGTGCTTGCACTTCTGGTTGTAATAGGTGTAGTTATATTTTTCATCAGAAGAAACTTTTACGGGGTTAAAAGATTAACAATGAAGGAGCTTTTCGGATGGCCAAAAGAAGATGCCAACTGGATTCTTATCATCGAATTTGCCCTGATGATGGCTTTCTTTAAAATGAATGCCTCAGATTTTATTTTGCAGTCAAGAGGAGTTTTACCAGTACATGGAAGTTTCCCGATCAGTGAAATGACATTAGTTCCGTTTTTGGAAGTCTTCAATTTTGATAACGGATTTTTGATGTTCACAGAGAAAGCAGCCTGGTGGTTCCACTTTGTAGGGATTCTTTTCTTCATGAATTATCTTTATTATTCAAAGCATTTACATATCATTCTTGCGTTTCCAAGTACATGGTATGCCAATCTTGAGAAAAAAGGGAAATTCAACAATCTTGAATCTGTAACAAAGGAGATCAAACTAATGATGGATCCTAATGCAGATCCTTACGCAGCACCAGCTGAAGGAGCTGAAGCCGACGTCCCTTCCAAATTTGGGGCAGAAGATATTTTTGATCTGAACCAGGTACAATTGCTGAATGCTTATTCCTGTACAGAATGTGGACGTTGTACTTCTGTTTGCCCTGCCAATATTACCGGTAAAAAACTGTCTCCGAGATTGATCCTGATGAAGACCAGAGACCGATTGGAAGAAGTAGGACGAAACATCGATAAAAACGGAAAATTCGTAGATGACGGTAAAAAGTTGTTGAACGATTATATTACAAAAGAAGAACTTTGGGCCTGTACTACTTGTAATGCATGTACAGAAGCCTGTCCGGTATTGCTTGACCCGCTTTCCATTATTTTTGAAATGAGAAGATTCCTGGTGATGGAACAGTCTGCTGCTCCACAGGAACTGAACCTGATGATGACGAACGTGGAAAATAACGCTGCTCCGTGGCAGTACAATCAGGCAGACCGTCTGAACTGGGCAAACGAAAATTAATGTAACAATGTAAATAATGTAACGATGTAACAATCATTGGTAAACTGTTACATTGGTATATTGATAAATTTGATTTAGAATGGATTTCACTATAAAAACAATGGCAGAATATGCTGCCGAAGGAAAAGCCCCTGAAGTTTTATTTTGGGTTGGATGTGCGGGAAGTTTTGATGACCGTGCCAAAAAAATTACAAAAGCATTCTGTAAGATATTAAACAAAATAGGCGTTGAATTTGCTGTTCTCGGTCAGGAAGAAAGTTGTACCGGAGATCCTGCAAAAAGAGCCGGAAACGAATTCGTTTTCCAGATGATGGCGCTTACCAATATTGAAGTGTTGAATGCTTACGAAGTAAAGAAAATCGTAACGGCTTGCCCACACTGTTTCAATACCCTGAAGAATGAATATCCTAGCCTGGGAGGACACTTTGAAGTAGTTCACCACACTCAGTTCCTTAAAACTTTAATGGAGGAAGGAAGACTGAAAATTGAAGGAGGTGCATTCAGAGGGAAAAAAATTACTTTCCATGATCCATGTTATTTAGGACGTGCCAATGACGAATATGAAGCGCCAAGAATGCTACTTGAGAAACTGGACGCTGAGCTTGTAGAAATGAAACGCTGCAAGACCAACGGGCTTTGCTGTGGAGCAGGTGGTGCACAGATGTTTAAAGAACCTGAAAAAGGAAATAAAGACATCAATATTGAAAGAACGGAAGAAGCATTATCTTTTGAACCTAAGGTAATTGCAACGGGATGTCCTTTCTGTAACACCATGATGACGGATGGAGTAAAACATTTTAATAAAAATACTGAGGTAGCCGTAAAAGATATCGTAGAACTTCTTGCTGAAGCAGAAGACTTATAATTGTAATCTTATACAGGCTTATGAAGCGGGAATGGAGACTCTCCTTTTTGTTTATCATTTCGGTACTTGCTCTTCTTACATTCTGGAATTATCAGAACAGAGTATATGACTGGGATATGCCGGGCTATATGGGATGTATGTACACTTCCGAGTTCCCGGATTCTCCTGATAAAGTCCGGATCCTTACGTATGAGGAAATAAAAAAAGAGGCGCCCGCAGAACACTATACAGACATCATCGGAATAAAGCAATGGGATATTCCAAGGCAGTATTTCGTTAAAAATACACAATCTTTTACAGAACAATTACCCTATTTTCAGATCAAAGTAGGGTATATTCTTGTGATAACTCTTTTTTACAAACTAGGGTTTACAGCGCCAATGGCAGTCCTGTTTACCAGTCTCATTTCTTATTTTTTTTCAGGGTTATTATTGTTTTATATTCTGAAGCTCCTTTTCCCGGAGAAGTATTGGCTTGCTATCATATTAACCATTGCTGCAATGCTTTTGCCGCCAATGACCTATATGTCGAGGGTTTCCACACCGGACATGTTTATTTTCCAGTTTATGCTGATCTTTATGATTGGCTTAATTAAAAAATGGAGCAAATGGGCCATGTTTGTACTTTTGTTTGGGATTACCTTTATACGACCGGATTATATTACATTCACGCTTACTTATATTGTCGCTGTTTTCTTCTTTCATTATTTTCAGGAAAAGAAAATTGATGTTTCTTTTATTGCACAGGGAACAGTTCTTCTGGTCATTTATCTGGCCATCATTAAGTTTTATCATTATCCGGGATGGAAAGACCTCTTCTATGATACCTTTATCGATAGAAGGCCTATTATTTCCACACACCCGATAGACGTGAGCTTAATGGACTATCTGAGTATCATTTACATTAAGATTATTTATTTCAAAAAGGTCACTTTATCATTAGCTATTATGATCGGAGTGATCTTCTGGCGTTCCAAAGATGTATGGGTGAGAATGATTTCTGTTCTTTTCCTGGTGAATGTTTATATCAAATTCTTTTTCTTTCCGCAGTCGGCAGCTTTAAGGTTCTTCTTTCCTTTTATCTTTCCGGTTTTCATTATGATGCTGTATGTATTGAGTAAAAAATACAATGATCTTAAACTCGGGAAAATTGCGTAATTTTGTCTTTACAATGATAGGAGCATTCAATGGTAAGTAAAATAAAGATTGACTGTTTAATATCTTGAAAAATAAATATTTACATTATGAAAATCGAAGAATCTAATATTGTAGAAACGAACGACTACAGAGTCATTATATACCCGGCTTCAAGACCTTTCGAAACAAAAGAAGCAAAAGCCATTACCGAGAAACTATTTGATTTCCTTGCAACATGGGCCGCTCATGGAAAACCGCTTTCTTCTTCTTTTAAAATTGAAAAGAACCAGTTTATCATCGTATGTGTGGATGAAGAAAAAGAAATGGCTTCAGGATGCAGCATTGATGCATTAGGAAAGGTAATGAGAGAAATTGACGAAGAATATCAGCTAGGCCTTTTCGACAGGATGAAAGCGAGTTTTGTGGAGAACGGTGAAGTAAAAACTTTAAAATTAATTGATTTTAAAACAAAGTTGAGAAACGGAGAACTTACAAAAGACATCCAGGTCTTTGATTTCTCTAAAAATACGTATCTGGACTTTTTAAGCCACTTCCTTCTTCCTTTGGAAAAGAGCTGGGCGGCTTCTATAAAATAATCGCTATAAAGCTGATACAAAAGAATAATCATAAAGTGGAAAATATATTTCCACTTTTTTGTTTTAATGTATATTTGTAAAGATTCGAGCAGTGACTAATGCCTAAAGTACTTTTTTTAACGACTTCCCACAGCTATAATGATGACCGCATTTTTTATCATCAGGCGAAAGCTCTTAGAGATAATGGGTATGAAGTAAAAATATGCAGTTTATACGCAGACTATAAAGGCTATATAGAAGGAATTGAAATAGAATCTTTTGCCATTCTGGAAGAAAGTATAGAAACAAAAATGGAAACTTTCAGTAAGGTTTGCAATTCTTTTCATCCCGAATGTATCATTTGTTCTGAACCATTGGCTGTTGTGGCAGTAAAGAAGTTTGTAAAAGAACATAAGATAAGTTGTATCTATGACGTTACCGAATGGTATCCTTCCATGTCAATGCTTCAAAAGTATAGATTTCCGGCTACCATTTTTCAGGCCATAAAGTTTTCTCTTATTCAGCTGTATGCTGGATTTTTAAGTACTCATTTCATTTTTGGAGAAACCACCAAAAAATTCCCTTTGGCCTATTTTTTTGGATTTAAAAAACAAATGATTCTGCCTTATTATCCGGCTTCTGTTTATATTGATGAAAGTATAAAAGAACTCACTCCGGGAAGCATCACATTATGTTACACGGGTCAGATTTCCAAAGATAAGGGAATTGAAAATTTCTTTAAAGCAATAGATAGCCTTCGTCGGAAATTGCCTGCACTTCATATCAGGATTCTGATTATCGGTTCAACGGTACAGGAAAACGATGATCTCTATTTTTCATCATTATTGAAGACATATTCTTTTGATGATATTGAGATCAGAAAGCCCACATGTTTTGAAACATTTACAGGAGCGTTTGCAGAGGCTGACCTTTGTTTTGATCTTCGGGAAATTAATTTTGAAAACAATCATTCCCTGCCGATAAAACTGTTTTACTTTATGGGAGCAGGAAAACCTGTGATTTATTCAGATTTGAAAGGGATCAGGGAGCATATGGGAGAGCTTTCGTTTGGAAGCCTTGTTGATCCTCATGATGCAGAAGCAATCTCGGATGTTATTGTCAATTATATCAGGAATCCGGAGCTGTATCGATCCCATACTCTCAATGCACGAAAAGAATTTAAAGAAAAATATAATTGGGAACTTATAAAAGATAACTTCGTTGATTTTGTAAAAAAATCTATGGATCAATAACCACCATGCAGCTTACTATTATTAAAACCTTTGTCTCACGCTTTCTTATTCTGATCCTCAGCTTCGGGCTGGTGATTTATTCAACGAATATGTGGGGAAGTGAGGGAAAGGGAACCATTTCTATCGTGGTGGCCAATGCAGCAGCAGTAAGTTTTTTCAGCAATATCTTCTCCGGAAGCAGCGCTTCGTATTTTGCATCAAGGTTTAAAATAGAAAAGGTATTATTGTATGCCTATCTTTGGTCTCTCCTGACGGGTCTTTTAATCCCTTTTTTATTCAGTATAGCTTCTATTCAGGGTGAATATCTCCTGTACCTTATCGGAATATCTGTTTTTTCTTCACTTTTATCTACCAATATCAGCTTGTTTATTGGAACACAGGATATTAAAAAGTTCAATTTGTATACTGTTTTGCAACAGCTTGTACATATTGTATTTATTGGAATATTGGTTTATCTTTTCGGAAAGAAAGATGTTTCCGTATACTTTCTTGCCCAGATTATATGTCTTGCACTTCTTTTTCTTACCAGCTTTTTCCAGATCATTAAAAAATGTAATATATCCCAGATATCATTCTGTAAAGAGGTAGGCAGAAATATGTTTGAATACGGCTGGAAGACCCAGCTGAGTGCTTTTGTTCAGTTTTTGAATTACAGGCTTTCGTTTTATTTTCTAGAATATTTTGAAGGCATCGCCAGTGTTGGAATATTTTCTATCGGAGTTACTTTTTCAGAAGCTATATGGACTATTACCCGCAGTATTGCAGTGATTCTATACTCGGATGTTGTCAATAGTAAAAGCAGGGAAGAATCTATTGAGAAAACCAAAGAATCTTTAAAGCTGACCTTTTTTCTGATGATTGGTTTTGTGCTGGGAATCATTATTATACCCTCTCAGGTTTACGAGGTCATCTTCGGGAAAGAGTTCAGAGATACCAAAGAAATAATGCTCCTTTTATCACCGGGCATTTTTGCCATTGCAGTAAGTGATATGGTAGGACATTACTTTTCAGGAATGAGAGATTTAAAAATTCTCAATATCAAATCGATTGTAGGGCTGGTGGTTACAGTGGTACTCTCTTTCATTGCAATACCGAAATGGGGAATTATCGGAGCTTGTATAGCAACTACATCATCTTACTTTGTTTCGGCCTTCCTGTTGTTCAGGAAATTTTATAGGTCTACTCCGTTTATTTTGAAAGACTATATGGTTTCAAAACGGGAAATACAGCTTTTAAAAAAGAAATTTTTGAAGAAATAATTATTTCCGGCACCCCCATAAAATAAAGTCATTTTCCTATTTTTACAAATCTATTACCTCTTTACTATGTGCGGAATCAGCGGTTATTATTCATTTCATAAAAGTATTTCCTCTACAAATATTCTGGAAATGAATCAGGCGATCAGACACCGCGGGCCTGATGATGAAGGATTCTGGCTGTATAATGCCAATGAAGGAATTTCTTTTTCAGGGAATGATTCCACCCAAAAAATCAAAGAGCAGTTTCCGGTTTTAAAAGAGGGGAACTATGATATTGCTTTAGGTTTTCGTAGATTATCCATTATTGATCTGTCCGAAAAAGGCCATCAGCCTATGCTCTCAGAAAATCAACAGATCATTATTACTTTTAATGGAGAGATCTATAATTTTAAAAAATTAAGGAAAGAACTTGAATCTTTAGGGTATTCTTTCCACAGTACTTCAGATACTGAAGTCATTCTCAAAGCCTATCAGGAGTGGGGAAATTCTACGTTTGCAAAATTAGATGGAATGTTTGCCATCTGTATTGTTGATCTTTCCGGTCAGAAACTTATATTAGCAAGAGATAGAGTAGGGATGAAGCCTCTTTTTTACCATCAGAGCGAACAGGGATTGGTTTGGGCATCAGAAATAAAATCATTGCTGAAGAATGAGCTGGTAAAAGCTGAAATCAACTGGGACGGAGTGTATACCAATTTTCTTTTTCAGACAACATTGGCTCCGAAAACCTGTTTTCAGCATATTTTTTCTCTGGAACCCGCTACTTTTATGACCGTTGATTTAAACAATCAGAACATCACCAAAGAAAAATTCTGGGAGCTGCCTTCGCCGTCTCAAAAAAATATTTCTGAGGAAGAAGCTGTAAGAACAATAGATGAACTGCTTTCTGAAAGTATTTCTGAACAGTTATATGCAGATGTTCCTGTAGCAGTCATGATGAGCGGAGGTATTGATTCTACTTTAATTGCTTCAAAATCAAGATCTTTTAATACCAATGTTAATACATACACCATATCGTATCCGTTCTCTGAAGAAGAAATGAAAAACGCCTCATTGGCAGCTAAACATTTTGGTGTTTCGCATGCGGTGAAAGTAGTGAGTGACGAAGAAGCGCTGGAAGACCTTAAAGAAAATATCCAGCACTTTGAAGAACCTTACAGCAGCTTCGAAGTCTTGATCAATGCTGCAAAATATGCACATGATCAGAATTTTAAAGTCGTATTAAGCGGAAATGGCGCTGATGAACTTTTTGCCGGTTATTCTCATACACTGAAGCTGAGCAGATGGCTTCTGATGAGACATTTTAATTTTGTAAGCCCTTTGATATTTACGAAGGATAAATTTTCACAACGGGTAAAAAATTACTTTTCCCAGGATTATATGTTTGATTTTTTCAGACAGAGCCAGATCAGTATGAGACCGCTGGAAATTAAAAGCCTTACAAACCCGGATATTTATAGTAAAATAGATTTACATCTTTCAAAATACCACCTTTCAGAAGCAAAAAACTATGTGGGGTATTTTGAATATGACATGAAATATTCACTATCCTCCCACCATGTTTTCCGGGATGATCTGAGTGCGATGAAATACAGTGTAGAATTTCGTTATCCCTATTTAAGCAACAGTTTAATAGACTATGTAGCATCACTTCCTGGAAACAACAGATTTAATGGAACTCAGAATAAACCTTTATTGCGTAAAACAGCACAGAAATATCTTCCTCAGGAAATTTTAAACATGCCCAAAAGAGGATTTTCATTTCCTGTCAGTCATTTCATCAAAAACGAAAAAAGAGTAAGAGAATTTATTACTGAAAATCTTGAGAGTTTAAAAAGGAGGAACTTCTTCAATGCGGCGGTGATTGATCATTGGTGGAATGATCAGGGACATGAGTATGACTGGGTAAAGATCTGGCAGCTGGTTACTTTTGAGCTGTGGTATCAGAAATATTTTGAAAAATAAAGAAGGAGCCTAAAGATTAATATTTTACCTTTGTATTTATGATGAAATATTTTTGGTGTATACTTGTAGCAGTTTTTGCACTGATCAGTTGTAAAAGTGATGATGATTCTTTGCAGAGAATAGATCAGTTAATGAATATCTATATCAGGAACAGTGCTGGTCAGGATTTGCTGAACAGTAAACTTACAGGATCTTATACGGGATATTCCGTGAATGATATTTTTGGAACTAAAGATATTGCTCCGATCAACATTTCATTGAAAATGACTACAGATTCATTATTTTATATGGAATATCTGGCAGGAGCCAAAAGAAGAAGACTGGATTCTATCAGCCCGGATCAACCAGGTACAGGAACTTCCTATTATTCCAGAATGAAGATTACGTATACAAAAAGCACAAATGCAAGCGATAATGTGATTGATACTTTGGAAATTCAGTATCGCAATACCCCAACGGTATTCCAGGTTTCAAAAGTTTTGTATAACCGAGTTCCGGTATTTTCAAAAGAGGCAGATGCACCAACTTCGATAAATACTGTCACGGTCACAAAATAATTTTTAAATTTGTACAACAGTTAGCTGATTATAAGCTAATATCTAATATTTAACATCTAAATAAAATGTTACAAGTCAATTTTTTGCGCGACAACAAAGAACGCGTTTTAGAAGGTCTTAAGAAAAGACAATTCAAAAATCTTGAGTTGGTAGACGAGGCTATCGCTGCCGATGACGAAAGAAAAAGAATCCAGTTTGAACTAGATTCCCAGCTTTCCGAAATCAACAAAATTTCGAAAGAAATCGGTATTTTGATGAAAGAAGGAAAAAAAGAAGAAGCGGAATCTGCAAAGTCTAAAACAGCACAATACAAAGAGTCGAGCTCAGAATTGAAATCCCAGTTAGAAGGTAAAGAAAACGACTTACTGAATATTCTGTATCAGCTTCCCAACATTCCCAATGAATTGGTAAAGAGTGGTGCTTCTGCGGATGATAACGAAATCATTTTCCAATCTCATCCGGTAGAAGGTCTTGGTGAAGGAGCTATTCCTCACTGGGAACTGGCAAAAAAATACAACCTTATCGACTTTGAATTAGGAGTAAAAATTGCGGGAGCCGGTTTCCCTGTTTATTTAGGAAAAGGAGCAAGATTACAGAGAGCTTTGGTTCAGTATTTCTTAGATAAAAATGTGGAAAAAGGATATACAGAAGTGAACCCTCCTCACGTTGTGAATGAGGCTTCAGGTTTCGGAACCGGACAGTTGCCGGATAAAGAAGGACAGATGTATTATATTAATGAAGATAAATTATATTTGATCCCTACAGCAGAAGTTCCTGTAACAAACCTTTACCGCGATGTATTACTTGATGAGAAGGATCTTCCGATTAAGAATACAGCATTCTCCCAGTGCTACAGAAGAGAAGCGGGAAGCTATGGCGCCCATGTAAGAGGATTGAACCGTCTTCACCAGTTTGAAAAAGTAGAAATTGTAAGAATTGAGAAACCGGAAAATTCTTATGCTGTGCTGGAAGAAATGGTAGAACACATCAAAGAAATTCTTACAGATCTTGAACTTCCGTTCAGAGTATTAAGACTTTGTGGTGGTGATACAGGTTTTGCATCTGCCATGACTTATGACTTTGAAGTTTGGAGTGCAGCTCAGGAAATGTGGCTGGAAGTAAGCTCAGTGTCCAACTTTGAAACATTCCAGGCCAACAGATTGAAATGCCGTTACAAAGGAGATGGTAAATCTCAGCTGGTTCATACTCTGAACGGATCTGCAATGGCATTACCAAGAATTATGGCTGCATTGCTGGAGAATAACCAGACACCGGAAGGAATCAAGCTTCCTAAGAAGGTTGCTGAATATGCAAGGTTTGATGTTATTAACTAAGCAATTATATTTTAAGATTAAAAGACCACCATTAAGGTGGTTTTTTTTGTTATAAAATGCTTGTCTGTGATAGTTTAGTATGAGTGGGCTTACTAACTTTTTTATAGTTTCTTAATTTTAGTTTTTTGTTCTAAATTTTTAGGTTTACTGTTTATTTTATTATATCATTTATAGATTTTAATAAGGATTTTAGCAATTATTCAAATTTATGGGAATTAAATTATGTTTTTTTTATTTGTTTATTTAGTTTTGCCAAGCCATTGATAGGTCGACGCAATTTTATTTAAGGAATTATTTTGCTAATACTTTTTTAATATTAAAATAACACAATTAAATGAAAAAAAAATTAATTTCTGGAGCATTATTGTTTTCAATTACAATATATGGACAGGTTGGGATAAAAACAGATACACCACAAAAATCATTACATGTTAATGGTTCATTGCAGATCACTAATGAATTCAATGTAGGCGGAGATGCATCAAAAGCTGGTTCTGCGGGATCAGCGGGGCAGATTTTGGTCTCTCAGGGGGCAGGAGCACCACCCACCTGGAATTCTTTGCAGGGGCTTAGTGGCCAAAGCTCTATAGCTTTCAATGTTTTTAGTACGGGAAAGAGTGTAAATGGTTCTACAACATTTAATTCGATTCCAGGATTGAATTATACGTATATAGCACCTGCTGATGGTGTTCTACTTATTCAGGCTAATGTTTATACAGCATTAGGAGCAAACTCGGGATCAGGAAGCCTTGTTTTTTCCAATACCCAGATCGCCATAAAGGTTAACGGGACAGAAACATTTTTTGGAATGTCAACACCAATCGGTAGCGGTAATCCTCCAGCGGCTATGAACCCTGAAACGACAGTCATTATTGGTAAGATAAATGTAACCAAAGGAGCGGCATATGCTTTTGATGTGGTAGCAAAGGATGTTTATAAATTTAGTGGTACTACCGGTGCTTATGCGGGTACATTTAACTGGAGTACGTATTCTTCACAATCTTCTATTGTAGCAACGTTGATTACTAATTAAGCACATTATTTAAGATAAAAAACAAAGGCCTGGATCACAGATTCGGCCTTTGTTTTTTATAATTTTATTCTGTAATGATAATAATCTTTTTATCTGCGTTTTTGAGTTTTGTATCCTGATCATAGATGGCTTTCAGATCATAATCTATTCTTATTGAATGGTCGTCAATCTGTTTTACCCAATCATGTTTACCTGAAATTGATTGTATTTTATTTTCAAATTTTAAGGTTGTACCGATTTTTTTGAAAAACATGACCATCATACCTGCTACTTTCTCAGCTTCTTCCTTTGAGCTTTTGGTTTTGATAGCTTCTTCAATACTTTTAAGATTAAAATTATCTGTATTAATCATTAAAGTCTTTCCGTCCCAATTATTGTAAATATTTTGATCCAGAGGAATTTTTTCAGTTTTCGTGAAGTTTTTCAGAGCCTGATAATCTTCCGCAGTAAAATGCTCCATTTTGAAAGAAAATCCAGCCAGCTTTTGATCTTCCTTTGTTGATTTCATGAAGACCTTTTTCATAATCCGAATCGAATCCGGATTTTCGGTTTTCAATTTTCCTTCCTGTTTGGCAAGATCATACATACTTGTCCAGGCAGTCGGAAGCTTATCCATTTCGCCGAATTCTTTCTGCTTTAAGGAATCCGGTGTCATTGCCATCATTTCCGACATAAATTCTTTGGTATCGATATCGGTAACAGAAGTAGAAGCGGCATCCTTATGATATACAATTTCAGAATTCACACTGCAGGATTGCAATGTAAAAAGGCTTATCAAAAATAAGACAATGGTTTTCTTCATGGTAGATTTAAATACAAATTAATGACAGTTAACTGCTCCGTTCGGATCTTTACTAATTGTCATGGCTTCCGCCTTAGGAGAAACATACGGTATTCCCAGCTCAAGACCTCTCAGAATGAATAATCCTCCCAAAATAATCATAATCACAGGAACTGCTTTTAAAACTCTTACTCTGAAGGCCTGATTCATGAGATTTCCGGCCAGAACAATGGCAAACATGAACGGAAGGGTTCCCAGCCCAAATAAAGCCATATATAAAGCTCCCTGCCATATTCCTCCGCCTGCAAGACTGGCTGTAAGTGCCATATACACCATTCCGCATGGTAAAAAGCCATTTAATAGACCTGTTGTAAATCTCGAACGGTAATCCGCTTTCTGAAGTAATTTTCCTAAATTCATTTTTACATTGTACAGAAACTTGGATAGGAAAGGAATTTTTGAAGCAAAATCTTTTCCACCAAATGAAAATACAGCCATAATGATTAGAAGGATTCCTGCAGTAATGGTAAGATATTTCTGGAAGCCTGCCATTTCAAATCCCTGCCCGATAATCCCCAGAAGAGCACCTAATAATGAATAGGTAAAAATTCTTCCGAATTGATAGGTAAGGTTCTGAAGATAGAAATTGGCAGCCTGTTTTTTGGTTAATCCCATCGATAAAGCAATAGGTCCGCACATTCCGATACAGTGAAAACCGGAAGCAAAGCCTAAAGCAATAGCCGATACAATAAGTCCTATTTCCATATCACGTCATAATCCATTCGGTAGTCTGTTTTATCTTTTGTCCAGCTTAATCTTAACGTATAGTTTCCTACTTTCAATACCTGTGCAGGAATGGTGAAAGACTGGCTGGCATCAAGCTGTACAGATTTTTTAATGTCTAAATTCTGGTCGTCGGTTCTGTTTAAAACAAATTTTACCGTAGTATTTGAATTATTATATTCTTTTGGAAAAGTGATTGTAATGCCTTTGGTATCCTGGCTGTATACAGGTTTTTCCTGCAGGTCATCTGCCTTTTTCTTAGCATCAATCACATCCTGGTACTTCAATTCTTCTTCGTAATAATTATCGGTTACCATTTCAGAATTCTTCTGTCCGTTCGGGAAAAGAAACATCATGGATAATATAAAAACTATAAATGCTAGTAATGCAATTACAACACCGTGTCCCCAACTAAAGTTCTTCATTCTTTTCTAATTAAAATTGCAGTTTAAAAGGTCCTTCAAAATAAGTCTGGTATGAATCAATCAGTTTACCTTTCATATCGTAAACACCAATTGTTATATTCTGTTTAGAGAGTTTCATATCATTTTCCGGGAAGCTGATATTGATGGTTCCCTTGGAAATTTTATCTCTGTCTACCTGAATCTTACTTGATGCACTATATGTAATTTCACCATGTGCCGGATCTATCACTTTGATGGTAACGATTTTTTTCTCGTTCGTTTTATTAAGGAAGGTATAATTATAAGTATTGGTAATTTTACCGTCTCTCACAAAGAATGTACTTCCCGCAGGTTTAATGAATTTAGCCTCCATCTCACCACGGCTGTAAAGAAGATATCCTAAGAATCCTACAAGAAGTAACAGGAATATAGAGAACCCTTTCATTCTTCCTGTAAACTTAAACTGAGTTTCTTTTTCAATCTCGTTTTCCGAAGCATAACGGATCAGTCCTTTCGGAAGGCCAACTTTTTCCATTACTTCATTGCAGGCATCAATACATGCTGTACAGTTGATACATTCCAGCTGTTGCCCGTCTCTGATGTCAATTCCGGTAGGACATACCACAACACACTGGTGGCAGTCGATACAATCACCTTTTCCTGCAGCTTTACGATCTTCGCCCTTTCTCCATTTTGCTCTGTTTTCTCCTCTTTTGAAGTCATAGAAAACATTGATGGTATCTTTATCGATCAATACACCCTGAAGTCTTCCGTAAGGACAAACCAATGTACAAACCTGCTCTCTGAACCACGCAAATACAAAGTAAAATGCTGCGGTAAGAAGAATCATTACAATAAAATTGGTAGGATGTGCAAATGGCCCTTCCCCAACAATTTTAAATACTTCTTCATATCCTACGATATACATGAACATAAAGTGGGTAATAATGAGTGAAATGATGACATAAATAGTCCATTTCAAACTTCTTTTCCAGATCTTCTCACTGTTCCACTCCTGTCTGTCCAGCTTCATCTGCTTATTTCTGTCACCTTCAATCAGGTATTCGATTTTACGGAATATCGATTCCATAAAAATTGTCTGAGGGCAGATCCACCCGCAGAAAATTCTTCCGAACGCAATCGTAAAAACAATAATAAAGATCAAAGAGGCAATAGCACCTAAAGTAAGGATAAAAAAGTCCTGTGGATAGAAAGGCTGTCCAAAAATGAAAAACTCTCTGTCTATTACATTAAACATCAGCAATGGGTTACCATTGATTTTGATGAAAGGTAATGTAAAATAAATAATTAATAGTAAATAGCTTACAATGTTTCTATAGTTGGTGTACTTTCCTTTAGGTTTTCTTGGAAAGACCCATTTTCTTTTTCCGGATTGCTCCATTGTCCCTATAGAATCTCTGTAAGTCTCAGGGTCCAGAACCTGTCCCTGTCCGCCGCGTACTTCTATATCTTCTATGTCTGACATATGTAATAGGTTTTAAAAAAGAAAAAACATAATTCGTTACTATTTTAATCTAATAACAAATTATGTTTTTTTCATATGTTTCTAATTTTTTAAATTATTCTTTTTCCCAATGTGCTTCAGTTCCTTGAGGAGCTGCTCCTCCCTGAGCCGGAGTCACTGGTGGTTGTTCCTGGTTGATGTGATATACATAAGCTGCAATCTTCTCAATCTCTGCACCTGAAACTTCTCCGTTTTTACCGAATGCTCTCATGGCAGGGTTAGTAGGAGAACCATTCCAGTCCATATGGAATACGTTTTTGAATAACGTCTTCTCAGGCTGGTTGATCCAGTAGTTATCAGTAAGGTTAGGTCCGATACCTCCACTACCATCTTCTTTGTGACAAGATGCACAGTTTGTTTTGAATAATTCTTTACCTTCTGCAATGTTATCAGCTGAATACTTAGCTGTTTCAATGGTTACTGGAGGCTGAGATTTCTGATATTCTTCAATACTTGCCAACTGCTCTTTATATTCTTTTTCATATTCGCTTAACGGGTGAGCGAAGTCTGTGAAAGAGTAAGCTGCAATATATACAATACAAAAAGCGGTCCCAAAATAGAATAAACCTACCCACCATTTCGGTAATTGGTTATCCAACTCCATGATTCCGTCGAAACCGTGGTCGATAAGGATATCCTTTTCTTCAGAAGCAGATTGCTTTTTGAATGCACTTTGGTACAATCTTTTGAAATAAGGAACTTTCTTTTCAGCTAAATAAGCTGCCTTTTCTTCAGGAGATAATTTCTTGAATTTGTTGTTCTCAATAAGGTCTCCGATAGCTCCATGAATGTAAGCCAGGATACCAGCGATCACAACAGTTCCCCAGAAGTAAGGTGAAGAAAGGAACGCGTAGCTCTGTACAAATAAATAATAAAAAACTATTAAAAGTCCGATTATTATTAAGATGTTTATAACAACAGGTGTTCTTTGTTTCATAAAAAATAGTTTAATTTTTTAAATTAAAATCGTCATCTTCATCATCCCCAAGAGGTGCCTCTTCTTCTTCTTTGTAATATTTTTTAGGTCTGCTAAAAACATAGATTACTAAAGCTATGAAGAACAGCATAAAGAAAATCAGAGCCAGTGTCTGGTAGAAGCCAGCATTTTCAGTATTGGATAATATATCTTTAAAGTTCTGAGGAATCATAGTATGAACTTTTTAATGTTTTTTAGTTATTACTTGCTGTTTTGATTTCAGTTGTTTTGATATCTGTACCTAATCTCTGAAGATAAGAAATAAGAGCTACAATTTCTTTTTTCTCTAGTTCTCCCTGAGGTCTCTTAGCGTAAGCCTGCTTAAGGTCATTAGCTTCAGAGAAGATATCTTTCACAATTTTTGCTGATTGGTTGTTAGCCCATTTGTCTGCAGAATCGATTTCAGCCTTAGTATAAGGTACATCAAACACATTCTTCATCAGTTTCATTTTGTCTACCATCTTGGTTCTGTCTAAGTCAGTAGCAATTAACCAAGGGTAACGTGGCATGATGGAACCAGCAGATGTAGATCTTGGGTTGTACATGTGCTTGTAGTGCCAAGAACTTGGGTTTTTACCACCTTCTCTATGTAAATCCGGTCCTGTTCTCTTAGAACCCCATAGGAATGGTCTGTCGTATACGAATTCTCCAGCTTTGGAGTACTGTCCGTTTTTACCGTTGAATCTTGTAATCTCATCTCTGAATGGTCTGATCATCTGAGAGTGACAAGCGTTACATCCTTCACGGATATAAATATCTCTACCTTCAAGTTCCAGCGGTGAATAAGGCTTCACGGCAGAAATCGTAGGTACACTTTTCTTAAGAGATAGTGTAGGGATAATTTCAATTGAACTACCGATAGATATCGTGATGAAAGATAAGATACCTAATAATACAGGAGTTCTTTCCAGCCAAAGGTGAGTACCTTCTCCTTCTTTTCTGTTTTTGCTGATGTTTGCCAACGCAGGAGCTTCAGCAGGAACTTCTTTCTGGAATGATCCTTTTCTTACTGTAGCGATTACGTTTACAATCATCAGGATAGATCCTGAAATATAGAATAGACCTCCTACAAATCTCATTTTGAAGTAAGGAATAATTGCAGTTACCGTATCCAGCCAGTTTTTCCATAATAAGGTTCCGTCCGGGTTGAATTGCTTCCACATTAATCCTTGTGTAAATCCTGAAATATACATTGGAACTGCATAGAAGATAATTCCTAAAGTACCTAACCAGAAATGCCAGTTAGCTAATTTTACAGACCAAAGTTTCGTTCTCCACATAATTGGTACCAGGTAATAGATAACCCCGAATGCCATGAAACCATTCCATCCAAGAGCTCCTAAGTGTACGTGACCGATAACCCAGTCTGTAAAGTGACCAATTTTGTTGATGTTTTTAGTTGCCAAAAGCGGTCCTTCAAACGTTGCCATACCATAACATGTAACAGCTACTACGAAGAACTTAAGGATAGGATTTTCTCTTACCTTATCCCATGCTCCTCTTAGTGTAAGAAGACCATTTAACATACCTCCCCAGGATGGTGCAATAAGCATGATAGAGAACCCTGTTCCTACCGCCTGAGCCCAAGCCGGAAGAGCTGTATACTGAAGGTGGTGAGGACCAGCCCAGATATATACGAAAATTAATGACCAGAAGTGAATAATAGACAATTTATAAGAGAATACCGGTCTGTCTGCAGCCTTCGGAAGGAAGTAATACATTAAACCAAGAACCGGAGTCGTCAATACGAATGCAACCGCATTGTGTCCATACCACCACTGTACAATAGCATCTTTTACCCCTGCATATGCTGAATAAGATTTCCAGCCTGTGAAAGATAAAGGTACTTCAAGGTTGTTGAAGATGTGAAGCATTGCTACTGCAATCCAGGTACCGATGTAGAACCAGATGGCTACGTAAAGGTGTCTCACTCTTCTCTTTGAAATAGTCAGGAACATATTGATACCAAAAATGATCCATGAGAATGCGATCAATATGTCGATCGGCCACTCGTGTTCAGCATATTCCTTAGAGGTATTGATCCCCATAAAGAAGGTAATGAACGTAGCAACAATCATAAACTGCCAGGTCCAGAAATGTAGCCAAGACAAGGTGTCACTGTACATTCTTGTTTTTAATAATCTTTGTAATGAGTAATAAATACCCGTGTAAACGATGTTACAAACGAATGCAAAGATTACGGTATTGGTGTGCAGCATTCTGATTCTACCAAAACCAAATGCACCATGAGTGTTTATTAACCCTTCAATATTACCCGATGCCAAACTTTTAATGGTTGTGTCATCTGTCCCGAAAAAGAATTCAGGTAATTCAGGGTAGAAAAGCATTAATGCCGCCGTAAGCCCGAACGTAAATCCAATGAGACCGAAAACTAAGGTCGCATAAAGGAACGCACGGACAATACTATTGTCATAACTAAACTTCTGTGTTTCCATATCAACTATTCACTATTTTTCTCAATTTTTATTATTTTCTCCTATTTCTTTCTCGTCTTTATTTTTGTTGCCGGTTTCATCTTTTTCTTCAACTTTTTCGTCATCAAAAAGGATTCTGACAGCCGGAGATTCATCATCCTCAAACTGTCCTTTTCGGGCATACACTATAAATACGACCAAGAAAATCGCAGCCAAAGAAACACTGCAGAGGATCATTAAATATAGAATATCCATTGGACAACAAAATTAACCTATTTTCGGGGTTCAAATTTAGTGAAAAATAATGACATTCATCACGAAATGCCGATTTCAGCTAATTTAAAATCAGTCTAAATAAGGGCTTTTACGCCTGTTTTTTGAAATATTTACGACCTAAAATCCAGGTTGAAACTGTAGTAAAGGTAACCACTGTAATCGAACTGATTGGCATAATGATTGCTGCGAAGAGCGGATGCATATGGCCTGTAACAGCGTAACTTAAACCAACAATATTGTATAGAAAACTGATTATAAATGTCATTTTCACAATCGTGATGGAACCCTTACAAACGTTCAGATAATTGTCAAGAGTAACTACTTTATCTCCGTTCATAATGACATCGGAAGATGGGGTAAAACTGTTCGTATCATCAGCAATGGCGATTCCTACATTACTTTGTTTTAAGGCTCCCGCATCATTAAGCCCGTCTCCAAGCATTGCCACTTTTAAGTGCTGATCCTGAAGGGATTTGATGTAGTTCAGTTTGTCTTCCGGGCTTTGATTAAAGGCCATTCCTTTGTAATTCGGAATAAGCTCTTTAAGCTGGTTTTCTTCTGAGGAGTTGTCTCCGCTCAGGATAAATATTTTGTAGTGGGTAAGTTTTGTGAAAAGTTCTTTCAGTCTTGGACGATATTCGTTTTTAAAGATGAATTTACCCAGGTATTCACCATTTTTACTGATATAAACGGCTGTTTCAAGATTTTTAGGTTCCTGGTTGTTGTAGCGGGCAGAACCAATTTTATACAGATTTCCTCTTACACTGGCTTCATATCCTTTTCCTGAAATTTCAACAAACTTCTCTACAGGGAAATATTCATCGTTCACCTCTATGAATTCGTACAATGATTTTGAAAGCGGGTGGTTGGAATTTTTTAATAAAGTTTTGATATTCAAAGAGTCAAATTCGTTGATCTCAGATCCTTCGTATTTGATATTTGATTTTTTTCTGTGTGTAATCGTTCCTGTTTTGTCAAAAACAATCGTATCAAGTTTCGCGATTTTTTCAATCGTTAAAGTATCTTTTACATAAAACTTATTTCGGCCTAAAATCCTCATAATGTGACCGAAAGTGAACGGTGCGGACAGTGCAAGTGCGCAAGGACATGCAATGATGAGAATGGCTGAAATAACCTGAAACATTTTCTCCAAATCAATAAATGCCCAATAAATTCCAGCAGCCAGAGCAATACCTAAAATGATGAATGTGAAATATTTACTGATGCTGTTTGTTAATGTATCCAGTCCGGTTTCATGTTTTTTGAAAGCTTCTTTATTCCAAAGCTGAGTAAGGTAACTCTGGTCTACATCTTTAATAACTTCCAGCTCCAGAGATGACCCGATCTGCTTACCTCCGGCAAAGATTTTATCGCCCGGCTGTTTACTGATGCTTTCACTTTCTCCGGTAATAAAACTGTTGTCGATATTTCCTTCTCCGTTAATAAGAATTGCATCTACCGGAATGATTTCCTGATTTCTAACCAAAATTCTGTCTCCTACTTTTACAGCAGAAAGAAGGATGTTTTCCTGTTTTCCTTCAAAGTCTACCTTCGTTACGGCAATAGGATAGAACGATTTGTAGTCCCGGTCATAAGAAAGGGCACTGTACGTTCTTTTCTGAAAAATTTTCCCCATCAGCATGAAGAAAAGAAGACCGCAAAGGGTATCAAAATATCCCGGACCGTAATCCGTCACTACTTCATAAATACTTCTCCCGAAAAGAACAAAAATTCCCAGTACAATAGGAACATCTATGTTGACGATTTTATTTTTTAATCCGTACCATGCAGATTTGTAATAGTCTGATGCTGAATAGAATACTACGGGGCATGCTAATAAGAACATCAGTGTTCTGAAAAGCCCCTTGTAATGTTCCATCCAATAATCTTCGCCTCCTACATATTCGGGAAAGGCGAGAAACATACCGTTTCCGAAGGCAAAACCTGCAATAGCAAATTTTACCAGCAAAGATTTATCAAGGTGGTCTACGTTTTTTTCTGCAGTTTCAAGACTGATAACAGGTTTGTATCCCAGATTGGTTAAGAAATTAGCGAGTTCGCTCAATTTCAGATCATTATGATTGAATGAAATCTGCAAAGTCTTCCTTGTGAAGTTAACCTGAGAATATTTGATATGTTTATTTAAGGTATGCAGACTTTCCAATAGCCAAATACATGAGGAACAGTGTATTACAGGGATTTTGAAAGTGACGAGGCTGGTGTTTCCTTCAGAAAAATCAGTCACTTTTTCAAAGATTTCCGGTGTGTCCAGGTAATCAAACTGAGTAGAATTTTCATCATTCGGACGAATTCCTGCTCCTTTATTAAGCTCATAGAAATTGCTTAAATTATTTAAATTCAGAATTTCGTAAACAGACTTACATCCATTACAACAGAAAGTCTTTTCATCAAATAAAATTCTCTCTTTTTCTATACCTTGACCACAATGAAAACAGTTCTCGCTCACCCCATAAAATATTGAACTACAAAATTATAACAATTTTTTTTGTTTATCGCGTTAAAAAGTTCTATTTTTGTGATAAATATCATATAAAATGCCGCAGGAACAACAGATAGCAATTGAAGAGAGGTTCGCCAGAGTTTTTAATGATAAATCATTTAAAGAAAGACTTTCTAGCGCAGATTTTGAAAAATATATTAATGGCAAAAAGAAACTGAGTTTTCAGAAACATGAAACTATTTTCGAGGATGGGGAAACTCCAAAAGGAGTGTTTGTCCTGGAAAAAGGTGCTGCCAAACTTTCAAAGTCAGGAGCTTTCGGGAAAGATCAGATTTTAAGATTTATCAAAGAAGGGGATATCATCGGCTATCGTTCCTTGCTTTGCGAGGAAAACTTCCAGGCCAAAGCAGAAGCAATGACAGATATTGAATGTGTTTTCTTACCTGCAGATATCTTTATGTATCTTCTGGAAGTAGATCCACAGCTGTCGTTCGTAATGCTTCAGAAAATTTCTTATGAATTAGGAGAATCTTCCAACACCATTACTTTCCTTGCGCAGAAAACAGTAAGAGAAAGGCTGGCAGAAATTCTATTGCTGCTGGAACAGAAACTGGGAGTAGATCCTGAAGGCTTTATCAAGATCTCCTTAACGAGAGAAGAAATTGCCAATATTATCGGTACTGCTACAGAAAGTGCCATCCGTCTGATCTCAGAATTCAAACAGGATAGTCTGATTGAAGTGGACGGAAGAAATATCAAGATCTTAAATCACGACAAACTTATGAAACTCGGTCACGTAGTTTTATAAATCATACAAAAACTTAAGTCGGCTCAAGGCCGACTTTTTAACTTTTAAAAATAGATAAATTATGTCTGTTCACTCTGAAATTAAAAAAGTTACGACTGAAACCTTGCGTAAAATGAAATTCGACAAGGAAAAAATAACAATGCTTACAGCCTATGATTTTACCACAGCAAAAATGGTAGACGCAGGGGGAGTAGATGCTATTTTAATTGGAGACTCTGCAGCGAATGTAATGGCTGGTTTTGAAACTACATTGCCTATTACGCTGGATCAAATGATCTATCATGCTCAAAGTGTGGTAAGAGGAACCGACAGAGCTTTGGTGGTAGCGGATTTACCTTTCGGAACTTATCAGAGTAATCCTGAAAAAGCATTGGAGTCTGCGGTAAGAATGATGAAAGAAGGTGGAGCGCATGCCGTGAAAATTGAAGGTGGAAAAGAAATCTCCAAGTCAATCAAAAAAATTATCAATGCCGGAATTCCGGTAATGGGACATTTGGGATTAACACCCCAGTCTATCTATAAATTCGGAACGTATAAAGTAAGAGCTAAGGAAGAGGCAGAAGCTGAAAAACTAATTGCTGATGCACAGCTTCTGGAAGAACTTGGCTGTTTTTCTATTGTGTTGGAAAAAATTCCTGCTGATTTAGCTAAGAAAGTAACTGAAAGCATTTCTATTCCAACCATCGGAATTGGTGCCGGTGGAGATTGTGACGGACAGGTTTTGGTGTATCATGATATGGTGGGAATGAACAAAGGTTTCAGCCCGAAATTCTTAAGAAGATACCTTGACCTCTACACAGAAATTACAGGAGCCGTTTCTCAATATGTGAAAGATGTGAAAAATGTAGAGTTTCCAAACGAAAACGAAAGCTATTAATCCATGCAGAACCAACAATCTATTCAGGGAATACTATCTATCGCAGCTTTAATTTGTCTTGCTGTGGGATGGTTTAATTTATTTTCCCCGGAAATCAATCATTTGCTTTCAAGAAAAGTATTTTATGTTTTGATCGGAGCGAGCTTCTTTATCCAGGCTCCGTTACTTACGAATAAGAATTTTGTTTATGCCATGTATGCTGCAGCGGCTATCTGTGTATTCGGAGCATTTATTCCGGAAGGCTCAAAACTTTCAGCTGTTAAAACGGTAGGCCTTCTGGCAGGGATTATCCTGTCTTTATCCAACAGAAGAAGATAGACGGAACAAGTATGAAGGAGCAGATTATATATGAAGACAACCATCTTCTGGTGATTAATAAAAAGGTCGGTCAGCTTGTACAAGGCGATAAGACCGGCGATGAATCACTATTAGAATCCATCAAGAACTTTATAAAAATAAGAGATGCTAAGCCGGGAAATGTTTTTCTCGGCTTGGTACATCGTATAGACCGCCCAACTTCCGGGCTGGTGATCTATGCAAAAACATCCAAAGCGCTTTCCCGTTTGACGCAGATGGTTAAAAACCGGGAAGTGAAAAAAACATATTGGGCCGTTGTTGGAAAAGAAATGATCCCGCAAAGCCAGAGACTGGTGCATTATTTAAAGAAAAACGAAAAAAATAATAAGGCTATTGTTTTTTCAAAAGCTACGGAAGGAGCCAAAGAAGCAATCCTGACTTATCATGTGATCAAAACATTAGACAATTATTTGTTGTTGGAAATTGACCTTGAAACCGGAAGACATCATCAGATCAGAGCTCAGTTATCCAAGACTGGAGTTCCAATTAAGGGTGATCTGAAATATGGTGCACCGCGTTCCAATCCGGATGGAGGAATCAATCTTCATGCGAGAAAACTGGAGTTTATTCATCCCGTTACCAAAGAAAACATTGAAATTATAGCTCCTGTTCCGCAGAATGATGCGATCTGGAGAGCTTGTGAGGAATAACTAAAGGTTTTTAGTTAATCAAAGGAAAACATAAAAGTCCGTCTCAAAATTGAGATGGACTTTTTTATTTAAAATCATTTCAGATTTTGCCCATTCTAAAAAAATGTCTAACTTCGTTCCCAGCTTTAGGGGTGTCTGTTACCAACAGACTGAGACTTTACCCTTTGAACCTGATCTGGATCATACCAGCGTAGGGAAAAGTAGATGACTTTTGCTGTACATTCTATTGTACAATAATGGCCATTCCTAAAGTATATGTAAAATATTTAGGAATGGAACTTATAATCAACCACACCCGAAAAACATTTGATGTACTTCCTGCCAACCTGGAAGCATTACTGGCTATTGAGCTGCCTGGAAAAAAGAAAGGTATTGCTGTAGCCCTCAATAATCGTATTATTCCCCTGTCTGTCTGGGCGGAAACCATCCTCAATAACAACGATTCAGTGTTAATCATTACTGCCACTCAGGGCGGTTAATTCTCATATTTAATACCAATACTTATGGCTCACTCCATTACATGTTCGCCATTTCCGAACTCAAAGAAAATCTATGTTGAAGGAAAATTACACCCAATCAATGTAGCCATGCGTGAAATACAGCTTAGCCCCACAAAATTGACCAATGGCGGCTTTGAACATAATGCTCCGGTAACCATTTATGACACTTCGGGGCCTTATACCGATGAAAATGCAGTCATTGACATTCAGAAAGGGCTTCCAAGAATCAGAGAACAATGGATTCTGGATAGAAATGATGTGAATATCTTAGACGGAATTACATCTGAATACGGCAAAGCTCGTTTAGCCGATCCTCGTCTGGATGAACTAAGGTTTTCCTATGATCATAAACCTAAAGTGGCACAGGAAGGAAAAGAAGTTACCCAGCTTTACTATGCGAAGCAGGGAATCATTACTCCGGAAATGGAGTATGTTGCCATCAGAGAAAATCAAAGAATAGAGCAGCTTGAATCCGTATCAAAAGAAATGGCATTTCAGCATGCCGGACACAGCTTTGGAGCCAATACTCCGAAAGGTAAGATCACCCCGGAATTTGTAAGAGACGAAATTGCTGCCGGAAGAGCTATTATTCCCAATAACATCAACCACCCGGAAAGCGAACCTATGATTATCGGGAGAAATTTCCTGGTAAAGATCAATGCGAATATCGGAAACAGTGCCGTTTCATCCAGTATTGAAGAAGAAGTAGAAAAAGCAGTATGGGCTTGCCGCTGGGGAGCTGATACCATTATGGATCTTTCAACCGGTAAAAATATTCACGAAACAAGAGAATGGATCATCAGAAACAGTCCGGTTCCGATTGGTACCGTTCCTATTTATCAGGCACTGGAAAAAGTAAAAGGTGTTCCTGAAGATCTTACATGGGAAATCTTCAGAGATACACTGATTGAACAGGCTGAACAGGGAGTTTCTTATTTTACCATCCACGCAGGCGTTTTGCTAAGGTATATTCACCTGACAGCCAACAGAGTAACCGGAATTGTATCCAGAGGAGGATCGATTATGGCAAAATGGTGCTTATTTCATCATAAAGAAAGTTTCCTGTATACCCATTTTGAGGAGATCTGTGAAATCATGAAGAAGTACGACGTGGCTTTCTCTCTGGGAGACGGTCTTCGTCCGGGATCTATTGCAGATGCCAATGATGCAGCGCAGTTTGCAGAACTGGAAACTTTAGGTGAACTGACCAAAATTGCCTGGAAGCATAATGTACAGGTAATGATTGAAGGTCCCGGGCACGTACCAATGCATATGATCAAAGAAAATATGGATAAACAGCTGAAAGAATGCCATGAAGCTCCATTTTATACCTTAGGCCCTTTAACAACGGATATTGCACCGGGTTATGATCATATTACTTCAGGGATTGGAGCTGCCATGATCGGATGGTTTGGATGTGCGATGCTTTGCTATGTAACTCCAAAAGAACATTTGGGACTTCCGAATAAAGATGATGTCAAAGTTGGAGTAATAACCTATAAACTGGCAGCGCATGCGGCAGATTTGGCAAAAGGTCATCCGGGCGCACAATACAGAGATAATGCATTAAGTAAAGCAAGGTTTGAATTCAGATGGGAAGATCAGTTCAATCTGTCATTAGACCCGGAAACAGCAAGAGCATATCATGATGAAACCCTTCCGGCAGAAGGAGCAAAAATTGCCCATTTCTGTTCCATGTGCGGACCAAAATTCTGCTCGATGAAAATTACTCAGGAAATCCGTGAATCTGCAGAAAAAGGAATGCTGGATAAATCACAGGAATTTATTGAAAAAGGGAAAGAAATCTATATATGATCCTTGTTATCACTCCTGAATTGATTATTCCGAACGAAACTGATCGTATTAATCAGATGTTTCAGGAAGGTCTTGACCTGCTTCACATCCGTAAACCATGGATCAGTCGTAATGAAATGATTGAATTCCTCACCCAGATTGATGAAACCTTTCATTCACAGCTGGTTTTGCATACGTATTATGATCTTGGGAAGGAATTTACGATTTCAAGGTTTCATTTCAGGGAGATTGATCGGCAGGAAGAAATGTATAAGACTTTTGTGAAAGAAAATACCATTTCAACTTCGGTACATGATATCACAACCTATAATACTTTGGATAAAGAATGGGAATATGCTTTCATAAGCCCGTTCTTTCCAAGTATATCGAAAAAAGGGTATGGACTGGATTCTACCATAAAGGAAGAAATAAAACACCGGAATAATCCGGATGTCAAATTGATTGCCCTCGGAGGAATTGATCAGGGTAATATTCCCGAAGTTTTAGAATCAAATGTAGATGGAGCAGCCCTATTGGGTGCGATCTGGGAAAGTGAAGAACCCTTAAAAGTATTCAAAAAATGCAGGAACGTCCTTATGTCATAAGTATCGCAGGCTTCGATCCCAGTGGCGGAGCAGGTTTATTATCAGATAGTAAAACTTTTGAACATTCAAAAGTAATGGGATTGGGAGTGTGTACGGCATTAACATTACAGACCGCTTCCAAGTGCTTAAGCCTGGAATGGCGGCCTATAGATGAAGTAACTGAAGCCATTCAGGTGCTGATGGAAAACTATTTCGTTTCGGCCGTGAAAATTGGAATAGTGAAGGATGCCGAATTTCTGGGTAAGATTGTGGAAACAATTCAAAAAGGAAATCCCGAAGTGAAAATCGTTTGGGATCCCGTTTTGAAAAGCACTTCGGACTTTAATTTTTTTGATCTTGAAATTCTTCCTCAATTAAAAAAAATTGTTCATAAACTCAGTTTGATTACACCTAATTATAACGAATACAGTGTTTTAAAGGAAAATAATCTTCTGCTGGACACTCATCAATGCGCATTGCTGATCAAAGGAGGACATAGAGAAGATCATTTGGGAACAGATATTTTAGTTGAAAATGGAAAAGAGATTGTTTTAGCTCCAGCCGAAAGGAATACAACCTATTTTCCAAAGCATGGTTCCGGCTGTGTTTTATCCTCAGCCATTACAGCAGAACTGGCGATGGGGAAAAATATGGAAACGGCCTGCCGGAATGGGAAATTATACATCGAAAAATTTTTAAAAAGCAATTCCTCTTTATTGGGAACGCATTCATAGAAACATGGAAAAATTACAATACATATCACAGGGAAATACAATACAGGAACAGGAAAAGCATATCCGTAACGCTTTGGATAATGGAATCAAATGGGTACAGGTTCGATGGAAAAATGCGCCTGAAAACGAATTAACCGACCTTTGTGAAATTTCAAAACAACTTTGCTCTGCATATCAGTCGGTTTGTATCATCAATGACCATGTACAGATCGCTAGAGAAGTAGATGCTGACGGAGTACATTTAGGATTGGATGACTGTTCTGTCGATGAAGCAAGACTGATTCTGGGGGAAAACAAAATTATTGGCGGAACAGCCAATACCTTTTCGGATGTCATTCAGAGAATCAATGAATCCTGCGACTATATCGGTTTGGGACCATTGAGGTTTACGACAACTAAAGAAAAACTAAGTCCTGTCCTTGGGTATGAAGGATATCAGAAAATCATAGATGGATTAAGAGAGCAATCCATTGATATACCTAAAATATTTGCCATTGGGAGCGTTAATCCTGAAGATATTTTACCGCTACAGGAAATCGGGATTTACGGTGTTGCTGTTTCCGGGATTATTACCAGGCAGCCCGCTATTATTAACGAATTAAAAAAAGTAATGATATGAACAATCAGAAATTAGAAATAGCAGGAAGAATTTTTGAATCAAGACTGTTTTTAGGAACAGGAAAATTCGGAAGTATGAGAGATATGGCACAATCTGTCATGGCATCTGAAACCAATATGGTGACAATGGCGCTGAAAAGGATTGATGCCCAATCCAATGAAGATGATCTGCTTGATTCATTAAAAGAAACCCATGTTCATCTTCTTCCTAATACTTCCGGAGCCAGAACTGCCAAAGAAGCCGTATTGGCAGCTCAATTAGCCAGAGAAGCACTGGAAACCAACTGGGTAAAACTGGAAATTCATCCCGATCCGAAATATTTACTGCCGGACCCCATTGAAACCTTATATGCCACTGAAGAACTGGCGAAATTAGGATTTGTTGTCATGCCTTACATTCATGCCGATCCGGTTCTGTGCAAAAGACTTGAAGACGCCGGAACCGCAGTGGTAATGCCATTGGGAGCGCCTATTGGAACGAATAAAGGACTAAAAACACAGGATTTTCTTGAAATAATCATCAGCCAGAGCAACGTTCCTGTAGTGGTAGATGCTGGAATCGGGGCACCTTCAGATGCCGCAAAAGCAATGGAAATGGGAGCAGATGCCGTTTTGGTGAATACTGCCATTGCTGTAGCCAGAAATCCTTTGAATATGGCTGTTGCTTTCAAAGAAGGTGTCATTGCCGGAAGAAGAGCTTTTGAATCAGGGTTGGGAGCCATTTCCAGCCATGCTGAAGCTTCAAGTCCGCTGACTTCATTTTTATTTGAATAATCAGGATTATGAAAAGCTTTAAAGAGGTTTTTGAAAACTACCAGTGGGATGAGGTAAAGAATAAGCTTGAAAATGTAAGTCTTGCCGATGTAAGATACAGTCTTCAGAAGAAAAACAAAACGATTGATGATTTTCTTAATCTTCTGTCGCCAGCCGCTTCTCAGGAGCTCGAAATGATGGCTGTGATGACGAGGACACTTACCCAGAAACGTTTCGGAAAAACCATTCAGTTGTATGCACCGCTGTATCTCAGCAATGAATGCCAGAATATCTGTACCTACTGCGGATTCAGTCTTGATAACAATCTGAAAAGGAAGACCCTTTCTGATACGGAGCTGATGATTGAAGCATCAGTTCTGAAATCAATGGGAGTGAATCATGTATTACTGGTAAGCGGTGAAGCCAATAAAATAGTAGGAGTTCCTTACTTTCAGAATGCTGTCCGTAAGCTTAAGCCTCATTTTTCCAATATTTCCATCGAAGTTCAGCCTTTAATGGAAGATGAATACAAACTGCTTCATGATGAAGGGGTACATTCCGTATTGGTCTATCAGGAAACCTATCATCAGGATGTTTACAGGGAGTACCATCCGAAAGGTAAAAAATCAAATTTCCATTTTCGTCTGGAAACTCCCGACAGGATAGGAAAAGCAGGAATTCATAAGATCGGATTGGGAGTTCTGCTTGGGCTTGAAGATTGGAGAGTAGACAGCTTTTTCAATGCCTTACACATCGATTATCTTCAAAAACAGTACTGGAAAAGTAAATTTTCTGTTTCCTTTCCAAGGCTCAGACCTGCCGAAGGAATTATTGAACCCAATTTTATCATGGAAGATAAAGATCTTCTTCAGCTGATCTGTGCTTACAGAATCTGGAATGAAGACCTTGAGATTTCCATATCTACCAGAGAAAATGAAGTGTTCAGAAACAATATTGTCTCTCTGGGAGCAACTGCTATGAGTGGGGGTTCAAAAACAAATCCTGGTGGTTATGTAGTGGATAAAGAATCTTTAGAACAGTTTGAAACCAGCGACGAACGAAGTATGGAAGAGATTAAAACAATGATCAAAAAAGCAGGCTATGATCCTGTAATGAAAGACTGGGACTCTGTTTACAGTGGATTTTAAAATTTTAAAACCATTAAGGATTTTGAAGAGATGAAGTTGAATTAAGAAAAATCTAAGATTTTTAAGACAGCTTTTTCAAGCGAAGCTCAACTTAACTATTCTTAAAAGCTTAAAGAATCTTAATGGTTCAATGATAATTATGAAAGAAGATTATTTTTCACGGTACAGCCGGCAGATATTTATTGATGAGATTGGATTGGAAGGACAAAAGAAAATAAGGTCATCTAAAGTTCTTGTCATCGGGGCAGGAGGTTTGGGAAGTCCTGTTATTCAATATCTGGCCGCAGCAGGAGTAGGAACTTTAGGTGTTGCAGATTTTGATGAGGTTGAACTTCATAATCTGAACCGGCAGATCGTCCATACCGAAAACAGAGTGGGATTATCCAAAGTGAAAAGCGCTGAAACCTTTGTAAAAGAACTCAATCATCAGGTTACATTCATAGGAATTGAAGGAAAAATTAATAAAGATAATGCTGAGGAAATCCTTGCTCAATATGATATTATTATTGATGGTTCAGACAATTTTTCAACGAGATACCTGGTGAATGATACCTGCGTAAAACTTAATAAAACTCTGGTTTACGGAAGTATCTTAGGATTTTCAGGCCAAGTTGCTGTGTTTAATCATAACGGAAGTAAAAACTTAAGAGATATTTTCCCGGAACCGCCCTTTGATGAAGATCTTCCGGATTGTGACAGCCTTGGTGTATTGGGTGCCCTCCCCGGAATGATAGGAAGTATGATGGCACTTCAGACCCTGAAAATTATTACTGATCTTCCGGTAAGCTTGAATCAGCTGACATTGGTAGACGCGCTGAACTGGAGATTTCAGACGGTAGATTTCTGATGTAAATGTAAACACTAATATCACAAATGTTTTCATAAATAACACCATTTTATCAGCAATACATATCAATAGGAAAGGGCTTTAGCCCGTTTTACTTTTATAAAACCATCCATTGGCTTTAGCCAAAACTTACCTGCAAAAAAATAGGCGGTAATTATTTACCGCCTATTTTTATTTTATTACAAAGAAGGATTATTGTGCCTGCTGCATTACGCCTCCGGTATCTTCTTTTTTGGTCTGATTTAAAATATTCGGATCTTCTTTCGCCAATTTATTTCTCGTCGGAATTTTATAATTGATGGAAAGTCCGAAATTTCTTGTGTCGTATTTGCTGTAGATCATCACCGGATTTCCTGATGGCGGATTAGAACGTACCTGCATCACCTGTCCGTTGAAAATATCGTTTGCAAAAACAGAAAGTGTCAGACGGTTGTTCATAAACTTCTTCGTCAATGTAATATCAAACGAGTTGTTGAATGGTTTTTCTGCCGTGAAGTAGAAATATCCTGCCTTTGGAGTCAGATAGCTGTAATTGGCTGTCAGTTTGATGTCTTTAGGCAAAATAATCTGAGTCATGATATTGAAAATCCAGAACCCTTTATTGTTCAGATTATCAATTTCATGCTTTTGATATCCTGCATATAAGTACATGAAGTTAATTTTATCCGGATTGAAATTAAATTTCATGATTTCACTCAAAGGCTTACTGAAAATCATAAAAGGAACCGGTAGCCCCACATTGAAATTGTGAATTTTCATATTTGAAATATTCACCTGCTCATTGAAGAGTTTTCTTCCGTCTTTTCGGATGATCTGTGCTACCTGATTGCTTGCCGAGCTTACGCTATACCCGATAAACGCATAATCAAAAGCTGATATTTTCAATTCATAATTATCAAAAATAGTAGGCTGTAGATTCGGGTTACCATTTACTTCTGTACTAGGTCCCGAGAATGTTACGTTATTCGGGTTCAGGGCAGAAATACTAGGCAGACTGATTTTCCTGTTGTAATTTGCGGCAATATAAACCTGATTCATCATGTTATACTGTACACTTGCGTTCGGGAAAAATTTAAATTTATTGAAGGGAATTAAATTAGCCTCTACCAGTTTTGCATCTTTATCAAAATATCTTGTTACCCCGGAAATATCATAATTTTCAGCACGGGATCCCAACGTGAAATCAAACTTTTTCAGTTTAGCCTGAAATTCTAAATACGTTGAAGCAGTCTGTCTCTGATATTCAAGATTGGTCAGTCTAAAACTTTCTGTATCATAATCCTGTCTTTCATATAATCCTCCAAAACTTACTTTCCCACCATCAAGAAGCTTGATCGGCTGTGCGTAATCTACTTTGAAGTTGGCAATATTCATCACAGATTTATTATTCAGAATATCTTTTAATCCATTGGTAGGGCTATCAAGAGGCTCATTGGGATAAGCTACAAACGTCCCATCCTGAAAGTAATTATCCTGAGAAAATTTGCTGTCTGATCTTGTATACCCAAACTGGAAATCCAGTTTTTGAGATTTGTCAGCAAAACGTTTCTGATAGGTTACAACCGCTTCCTGTCTCAAATTATTGGTATGGGCAACGTCAGAAGAAGTATAAAAAGCTTCTTTTAAATCCTTCGGATTTCTCTTGAACGGTAAATCTCCATGCCCGTCACTTAAAGTATAGTTGTCATTATTATTGTGATAAATATCATAGTTCAATAATAACCTGTCCTGCCCTAAATCAAAAGTCAATCCGGATTTTGCAAAATATCCACGTGCATATCTATCGGTATGACTGCTCAAAAGCTCATCCTGCTGGCCATTCAGCATACTTTCACGGTAATTCTGCCCAACATTCAGCTGCCACCCGAAGTATTTATTTCTGGCATTTAAGTTAACAGAGTTAGTCGTTCTGCTTCTGTATTTGTCATAATTTGTGAAAGAATAATTTCCAGAATAGGTAGCGGTTAAATATTTATTAGCGTTTTTGTTGGTGATAATATTCATAATCGCACCTCCGGAAGTTGCCGGAAACTCAGCACCTGGCTGGGTGATCACTTCAATTCTCTCTACGGAATTGGCGGGCATCCCTTCCAGGAAGGAGTTTAATTCATTGGAAGTGATGTTCAGAGGTCTTCCGTTAAGATATACTTCCAGCATTTTTCCCTGATACATCATCCCGGCAATATCGGTAGATACAAGTCCCGGAAGTTTTTTAATTCCTTCCAGGACGTTTCCGTTATTCAGCTGAGGCTGCTCAGAAAAGTCAAAAATAGTACGGTCTGCTTTTTGTTCAACGGCTTTTTTAGTTTTGGTAATGACTACGCCTTCAATTTGCTTTTCCTGAGGTTTATTACTTTTTTCCTGAGAAAAAATAAGAACGGAGCTTAATAAGGATAAAGCGAAAATTGTTTTTTTCATAATGTTTTTACTGTTATCCGGTTAGACGCTGAAAAAGATAATTTGTTACGCTAAAATGTTGAAAATCGAAAATTTAGGCTAAATTTTTTTTATTTCGGAAATAATTATATCTTTGCCGGGTAATTATCAAGAATCTCTAGATGGGATAGCAACCTGCAAAAACAAGCAAGGTGCTGCAATCGATAAGCCGGATCTTCCGGAAAAAATGTTTATCATTCTGTCATTACTCCCATCTTGAATTTTTGTTTTAAAAGTTAAAATCAAATGTTTAAAGACAAGGGAAATCACATTCCATCAGTAATTTTTTATTCTTCAGATCATGAAGTGAGCCTTCATTACTCTGATATGTTCTCATGCCATTTCTACATGCGCATGTGTTGTTGTTTCTAGCCTTTTCTATTTCTAAAAAATAATACAAACATTTCGAATTCTATGGTAACCTTACAATTTAGGGCTACAGGATCTGTATTGCTTAAAAAACAAATTTCATCAACAAAAAAGTACACAACAAACATGCATAATTTCAAAAAAAGAATTTTTATTCCTTCTATCGTGCTTATTTCTTCATTTTATTACGCACAGACGGACACTTTACAATCAAAGAAAATAGATGATGTGGTTATCCTTGGATCAAGGGGTTCCGGAAGATCTTTGACGGATACTCCTGTTCCGGTGGATATCATTAATATATCTAAAATTTTAAAACAGAGCCCGACGAATAATATCAGCCAGGCTTTAAACTATATCGTACCCTCATTTTCATCCACATCACATACTGTAAATGACGGAACTGATTTTGTGGATCCGGCACTGTTGAGAGGGTTAGGACCGGATCAGGTTTTGGTATTACTCAACGGAAAAAGAAGATATCAGTCTTCACTGATTAATGTTACCCTTACACCGGGAAGAGGTTCTGTGGGAACCGATCTTAATGCAATTCCAGCTTTTGCATTGGAAAAAATAGAGGTTTTAAGGGATGGAGCTGCTGCCCAGTATGGCTCTGATGCGATTGCGGGAGTGATAAACCTCGGACTGAAAAAAAGGCTGGGACTTTCCGGACAGGTATTTTTAGGTGGATATGCCTCACCAGTTGCCAACAATTTCTCCGGAGGGGTAGACGGACAGACTGTTTCTGTAGACCTTAATTATGGAGCTAAAATAGGAAAATCAGGATTTTTTAACATTACAGGTTCTGCGCAATACCGTGATCCTTATTCCAGAGCCGGAGTGAGGGAAGGAGATATTTTCAACGCCTATAATGCGATTAATTACCGGGCATTACAGGATGGAGTGAATATTGACGGGCTCTATAAAAATATTACCAATACTTCCAATACTCAGCAAATCATCAATACCATTAAGCAGTATGCGACTAAGGTTGGATATTTTGCGCCTGATTTCCAATCTCAGATTTCCGGGGCAAACAGCATTTCTGAGCTTCAAAAAATATTGGGCAGAGATTTTACCTCTGAGGAGCTTAATTACAGAGGATTGGAGAGAAAAGACTTCAGTTTGAGAGCCGGACAGTCTAAGCTACAGTCCGGACAGCTCTTCTTCAACTCTGAAATTCCTGTGAATGATGAATGGAAGGTTTATTCATTTGGTGGCTACAGTTACCGCCTTGGAAATGCAGGAGGATTTTACAGGCTTCCGAACAATGAAAGGAATATTAATGCAGTTACTCCCAACGGATATCTGCCTCAGATTGAAGCCACTGTAAATGATTATTCCCTTGCTGCCGGGATTAAAGGAAAATGGGAGGGCTGGAATGTGGATTTCAGTAATACACTCGGGAAAAATGTGTTCGGTTTTGGTGTTGTCAATACTTTTAATGCATCACTTACAGATGGTTCTCCAAGAACTTTTGATGCGGGAGGATCTGAATTCTCACAAAATACTGTCAACCTGGATTTCTCCAAAAAATATGATGTCCTGAAAGGATTGAACATTGCGTTTGGTGGTGAATACCGGCATGAAAATTATAAAGTAAATGCAGGAAAGGAAAACTCTTATGCTTCTTACGATATCTATGGCCGGGTAGTAACGGCAAAAACCCCTGAAAATGAAAAAGTAACCGATTTTTTTGGAAGTGTAAGACCTGCAGGAGCTCAGGTTTTCCCCGGCTTCAGTCCTGAAAATGCTGTTTCCGGAAACAGAAACAGTATTGCAGCTTATGCTGATGCAGAACTGGAAATTACGGACAGATGGTTATTGGAAGGAGCTGTACGGTATGAGAATTATTCAGATTTCGGATCTACATTCAATTATAAGGTGGCAACCAATGTAAAACTGGCTTCCAATCTCAACTGGAGAGGAGCTGTTTCTACGGGGTTCAGAGCACCTTCATTGGCACAAATCTATTACAGTTCTACTTCTACGCTGATTCAGCAGGGGAAGACAACGCAGGTAGGTACTTTCAGAAATAATTCTGAGGCTGCACAGGCATTGGGTATTCCAAAATTAAAGCAGGAAACTTCGCAATCCTACAGTACAGGAATTACCTGGAAGATTCCGGCATTAAGCCTTACTTTCACAGCAGATGCTTATTTAATCAAGATCAAAGACAGAGTCGTACTAACCGATCTCTTCTATCGCCCTGATGGTAATTTTACTCCCGGCTCGGATCAGGCCGTTTTACAGGATGCTTTTGATCTTGCAAGAGCCAGCGCTGCCAACTTTTTTGCTAATGCAGTAGATTCTCAGACAAAAGGGTTGGATATTACTATTTCCCAGAACTCAAAAATCTCATCAGGAATTTCCCTGGAGAATAATCTGGGAATCAATTTTAATCAGACTAAAAGAATAGGGGATATCCACGCATCTCCTAAATTGGTAAGTCAAATCAATAATTATTTCTCAGAACCGAACAGAATCTATTTTGAAGAAGCTGTACCCCGTGTAAAAGCTACATTGGGCAATACGGTAAGAGTTTCCTGCTTTACTTTCGTACTGCGTAATTCTTTCTTTGGTAAAGTGACCGATGCAGATGTTGTGGATGCTAACTTTGATGGAGTAACAGGAAGTACAGAGCATTTCGTCCTTAACCGCCGCGTGATAACAGACCTATCAGTAGGCTATAATTTTAATAAAAATATTTCAGCAACAGTAGGAAGTAATAATATCTTTAATATTTTGCCTTCTAAAAGCCCTGCTATAAGCTCGTTAACGGCTGATAACCAGTTTGTGTATTCCAGACAGGTTTCCCAGTACGGTATAGGCGGAAGGTTCTTGTTCGCAAGAATTGAATTCAGCTTCTAATATAAAGACCGAAGTTTTGATAAAAAAGACAGAGACTGAACCTCTGTCTTTTTATTTATTTCAGGGAAGAAAATTCAATGAATTCATATTCTGCGGAAGAGGTAAAAAGCTGTCTTAATACCGCCGCATGTCCATTTCCTGCAATCACAAGAATTCTGTCTTCACCGTTGTGAGGAATGTTTTGAATATTGCGGAACATTCTGAGGTTTCTGCTGTACCAGTAAAGTGCCAGCATATCCGCGCCGTCATATTCTCTTAGTTTAAAGTCACCACTAAGATAGGCCCCGTATCCGTACTGATGGCTTTCTTTGGAATTAATATAAGTAATAGTATCCAGAAGAGATTTGAAATTTTTAGGTTCAGAACTCTTATAGAAGGCCGTAAACTGTTGGGAGATCGGGTCATCACTTCTGAAATCATAATCTTTGCTGAGGTTCTTAAAAAATGCAGAATCAGTTTTCCCAAAATGTTTTTCAAGGTCATCCAGAATAGATTCTGCGTCAATGCTGAACAATTCAGTTATTTTGAGCTCACTGGCTATTCTCATAGCGAGTTGATAACGCTCATCTCTTTTGTCACGGTGTTTGCCTTCGCTGTATTCCTTCAGCTTTTGATTGGCGTTCCAGCCCGGCCAGGCCTCAATTGCAATCTTTGTCGGCTTAAATCTTTTGATATATTCTACCAGTTCTGTAACCTCTTTTGCTGTTTTAGGAGAAAGTACATCTACCTGATCTTCCTTATTGGTTTTATGGGCATCCAGGTTAGGATAATCAAAATGAAAGGAGCCTACCACCAAAACTTTCGTCTTTGGATTTTTAAAATAATCTGAAGGCTTTTTTTGAGCGAATACTGATGTAGAAAGGCATACAAGAAAAATATAAAAAAAGGTTTTCATGAGTTTATTTTTTTTAAATTACTGTTAAATTATTATTGTGCACGGTTTTTCTCTTCGAAATTCACCGCTCTGTTATTGGATCTGATTTTCTGGTTCCCCAAATTATAGGTAACGCTGAGTGTCATTCGTCGGGCATCCCAATAGTTGTTGAATGACTGTGTATTATCTGTAAAATACATATCTCCCTTATATCCGGACTGTTTAAAAATATCACTCACCGAAAGGTTAACCTGGAGTGCTTTTTCCACAAAGCTCATCTTGATTCCGGCGTCAAAACTTGCTCTGTTTCTTACAGCGGTGTATCCGTCACGGGAAGGAAGATTATGCCAGTAGTTGACAAATAGCATTAACGTTTTAGCCTTATTGAGCTGGAATGTATTATTGACGGAATAATAAAACGACTGTCCGTTTTTAGGAACCAGATTGAACCTTGTAATCTGAGTCTCATTATAACTGAACGAAGTCGAAATATTGCTTTCCCAGATTTTAAAGAAAGTATCTGTGTAATTCAGATTGATACCATAATTATCCTGATTATAGTAATTCTCAAACGTGCTAACGAGGTTAATTCCGGTCAGGAATGTAATCTGATCAAAATTATTTATTGTTCTCTGATAATAAAGATTGGCCGAAAATTTACTTTTAAACATATAGTTAAGTTCTATATTATGGTTAAAAGAAGGCTGCAGGCCCGGATTTCCTGAATAATACGTGTTTGGATTGGAATACCATCGGAACGGATCCAAAGCCCGGAAATAAGGACGGTTGATTCTTCGGGAATAATTAATGCTGAACTGATTATCCTGATTGGCTTTATAAGAAAGATAAGCCGTAGGGAAGAATTTACCGTAATTATTCTCAGATTTTGCCTGTGTGGAAGGAGAGAAACCGCTGGATTGTGAATATTCATAACGAAGTCCTGCTTTCACAGACCATTTTTCGCCAAGATCTTTACTGGCACTGATATAAGCGGCATAATTTTTTTCATTATAATCAAAAAGATTACTTTTTGCAGGGTCTATGGTGTAATTTCCATTGATTAAATTAAAATATCCGATGTCCGAATTATTGGAAAACTGACTGTATTTTGCTCCGGTTTCCAACTGTATTTTTTTGAAATTTAAAGATAAATCTGCCTGCCCCGAATAAATCTTATAATCTACTGAAGAAAGATTTTTTACGACCTGTGTTGAGTTGTTAGCTACATTTCTTGTGGTAAAATTTACCTCTGTATCGGGCAGATTTCCATAATAATTAGCACCTATGCTGAGCTTATGTTCCTCAAATTTCTGATCAAAATATACATTAAGCATCTGTGAAGTAAATGAAGAACGGTGCTCTGAATCTGTGTCTGTTTGCAAAGTAGGAGTGGTCCCGGTAAAGTAATTTTGTTTTGAATTGATATCCATATTGGAATGTCCTCTCGAAATATCATATACCAGTCCGATATTGGAATTTTTAGAAAGGGAATAATCAAAACTGGCGTTTAATCCTACTCCGTCATTCATATCCCGTCTTTCATCCCTGCTTACAGAAGAGCTTTGCCCGGTAATTTTATAATTTTCCACTGATCTTTTATCTCCGTCATAACCCTGAAGCTTGATAGATGCTTTCATTTTTTCATTCTGATAGTTTACTCCTGCTACTGTGCTGAATGCTGCATAAGTCTTTTGGGTATAATTCGTGGTCAGGTAGCCGCTCCATCCGGGATTCTGATTTTTTTTAAGAACAATATTGATTATCCCGCTGTTTCCCTGAGCTTCGTATTTGGCAGGAGGAGTGGTGATTACTTCAACTTTCAATATGTTTTCCGAACGAAGGTTTCGAAGATAGTTAATCAACTCAGATCCGGAAAGATTCAGCATCCGGTCATTAACCATCACAGCAACGCCATTTTTTCCGGCAATGGACAGCAGTCCTTTATTTTCATCAACCTGCAGTAAAGGTGTTCCTGCCAAAACTTCAGTTCCCGAACTACCCTGTGAAAGCATAGAATTCTGGACATTGTAAACAAGACGGTCCACTTTACGCTCCACCATAACTTTTTTACCGTTCACCGTAACTGCTTCTATTTTGTTGATGTTGGCAGTGTCTTTGGTTTGTGCTGCCGAAAAAGAACAAATCAGGGTGGCTATAAATACAATGTGTTTTTCCATATTATAAATGACAGATTGAATGATATTTATATTACATTTCTCTGACAAAAGTACCGGAAGAGGTTCAATGAGAAAACAGCATTTAGATGAAGAAGACAATTATTCATGTCAAAAAAGTTTCGTCGGAAAAAAACAGGTTTTTGTCGAAAACAATTAACGAATTATGCCTTTAGAGATTTATATTTGATTATGAATAAAAAGCAAATTATCTGGCTTCAAATTATTTACTGGAGCTTCAATTTCATAGGAACTGTCATTACTCCTAATTTTTTTGTTCCGGAAACTAACCGTCGGGAACTACACATTCTGAGGGTTACTTTTTTTATTGTGAAAATTGTGACATTTTATATATCCTATTTCTTTATTTTCCCAAAAGTTTTTAAACTTGAGAAACTGTATTCGGCAGTTTTTGTTTTTATGCTGACCCTGTTATGTTTTGCAGGAATGAGATATGCTTTGGAAGAAATTATTCTGCCTTCTACTCTTGGCTTTCGCAATTATGATGAAAATACAGGACTTCTCTACTATCTTTTTGATAATATATATAATAGCTCTCTGACTACTTTCATTGCCGGGATTCTATGGATTCTGGAGAAATATGGAGTGGCTGAAAATGATAAAAAGCAGCTTCTGATCGAAAAGAAACAGGCTGAACTTCAGGCTCTGAAAACCCAGATCAATCCTCATTTTATTTTTAATTCATTAAATAATATCTACTCGCTGGTTTATCAGAAATCGGATAAGGCGCTTCCGGCTATTGAAGAACTGGGGCAGCTGCTGAGGTACAGCACGAAAGACCTTGAAAAAGATTCCATTTCGCTTGATAAAGAAATCGGATATATTGATAGTCTTATTGCACTGGAGAAACTCAGGATCAGAAATCCCGAACTGTTAATCATAGAGAAAAATATTCAGCATCCTCACCTTAAAATTTCTCCGATGCTGTTGGTTCCTTTCGTGGAAAATGCCTTTAAACATGGGGATTTCCGTGATAAAGGTTTTGAAATGAAAATCTCAGATCATCATAAAGTTCTGCATTTTTATCTTTTAAATTTTAAAACACAGAAAATAAAAGATACTGTTTCAGGAATAGGAATTCAAAATGTGAAAAAAAGACTGGAAATTCTGTATCCCAAACACCAGCTTGAGATCAAAGATTCGGAAACGGAATTTATTGTAGATTTAAAAATTGATTTAAGGGATGAATAAGTTAAAATGCATTATCGTGGATGATGAGCCGCTGGCCATCTCACTTCTTGAACATTATGTGGAAAAAATTCCTTTTCTTGAACTGGTTTTTTCCACAGAAAATCCGATTCACGCCCTTGAATACCTTCAGAAAAATGATTCAGATCTTATCTTTCTCGATATTCAGATGCCGGAGCTTACGGGAATCAATTTTATGAAAATTGTAGGAACCCATCAGAAATATATTTTAACAACAGCCTATTCTGAATATGCACTGGAAGGCTATGAGCATAATGTCGTGGATTACCTTCTGAAACCTGTTTCTTTTGAAAGATTTCAAAAAAGTGTTTTAAAGGCTCAGGAGCGTTTTTCTTTTCAGGAAGAAAATACCCATTTCTTTGTGAAGTCATCGGGACAAAAACATCGCATAGGCTTTCACGAGATTCTTTACGTTGAAAGTATCAAGGACTATATTAATATCCGGACGGAAAATGATGAGTTTATCGTTCTGGATACTCTTAAATCAATGGAAAGCCAGCTTCCTGAAAAATTTGTAAGAATTCATAAATCTTTCATTGTCAATCTGGATAAAGTGAAAAGTATTGGGGCTAAAAAAGTGATTCTTTCTGAATATGAGATTCCTATTGGAGAAAGCTATAGAGCAGGTCTTCTTGATAGAATATCATAATATACATATGAGAGCCAAACCTTACAGGTTTTTAAAACCTGTAAGGTTTGAAATATATACCACGAAGTTCAGCAAAGGAAAATTTAAAGACATTTAAAATAAAAAGACGGCTTCATTTGAAGCCGTCTTATATTAATTAATCTAACAATTAATCTTATTTTTCCTGTTGTTTGATCAGGTTCAGAGCAGAACCTGCCTTAAACCAATCAATTTGCTGATCGTTATAAGTGTGGTTTGCCATGATGATATCTTTAGTTCCGTCAGTATGAATGAACTCTAAAGTAAGTTGTTTTCCCGGAGCGAACTGATCAAGATCTAAGAAATTAACAACATCGTCTTCAAGAATCTTGTCATAGTCTGCCTCATTAGCGAAAGTAATTCCAAGCATTCCTTGTTTTTTAAGGTTGGTTTCGTGGATTCTCGCGAATGATTTTACCAATACAGCTTTCACCCCTAAATGTCTTGGTTCCATGGCAGCATGCTCTCTTGAAGAACCTTCACCATAGTTCTGGTCTCCTACAACGATTGTCGGGATACCTGCCGCTTTATAAGCTCTTTGTACAGCCGGAACTTCACCGTATTCACCGGTTAATTCACTTTTAACTTTATTGGTTTCCATGTTGTAAGCATTCACCGCTCCAATCAACATGTTGTTTGAAATATTATCCAGGTGACCTCTGTATTTCAGCCATGGTCCAGCCATAGAAATGTGGTCGGTAGTACATTTTCCGAAAGCTTTGATCAATACTCTTGCTCCTGTAATGTTTTTACCGTCCCATGCCGGAAATTCTTCCAATAACTGAAGTCTGTCTGAAGTTGGGCTTACATTCACAACAACTTTAGAACCGTCCTCTGATGGAGCCTGGTATCCGTTGTCGTCTACGGCAAATCCTTTTGAAGGAAGTTCGAAACCTTTAGGCTCGTTAAGTTTTACCTGTTCACCTGCTTCGTTCGTTAAAGTATCCGTAATCGGGTTGAAATCCAATCTTCCTGAGATTGCTACAGCAGCAACCATTTCAGGAGACGCTACAAATGCGTGGGTGTTCGGGTTACCGTCAGCTCTTTTCGCAAAGTTTCTGTTGAAAGAGTGGATAATAGAGTTTTTCTCTCCTTTTTCCGCACCTTCTCTGTCCCATTGTCCGATACATGGTCCACAGGCATTGGTAAAGATTCTTGCGTTTTCAAATTTTCTGAAAGAATCAAGGAATCCGTCTCTTTCTGCTGTGAATTTTACCTGTTCAGAACCTGGATTGATTCCCAGGATAGCCTTAGGTTTTACTCCTTTTGATACTGCATCTTCTACAATGGAAGCCGCTCTTGACAAATCTTCATAAGAAGAGTTGGTACAAGAACCGATAAGCGCCCATTCCACTTCTAATGGCCATCCGTTAGCTTCAGCTTTAGCTCTGAATTCAGCAACCGGAGTTGCTAAGTCGGGAGTGAAAGGTCCGTTTAAGTGAGGTGTCAGTTCAGAAAGGTTGATTTCTATTAATTGATCGAAATATTGTTCAGGGTTAGCATATACTTCAGCATCCCCCGTTAAGTGTTCAGCAATTTTATCAGCGGCATCTACCACGTCCTGTCTTCCTGTAGCGGAAAGATATCTTCTCATAGAATCATCATATCCGAAAGTAGAAGTGGTAGCCCCGATTTCAGCACCCATGTTACAGATCGTTCCTTTACCCGTTGCGGAAAGAGATTCTGCACCTTCACCGAAATATTCTACAATACATCCTGTACCTCCTTTTACCGTAAGGATCCCTGCTACTTTTAAGATGACATCTTTTGCTGAGGTCCATCCGTTCATTTTACCGGTTAATTTTACTCCGATAAGTTTAGGCATTTTAAGCTCCCAGGCCATTCCTGCCATTACGTCTACCGCATCAGCACCTCCTACACCAATGGCTACCATTCCCAGTCCGCCTGCGTTTACTGTATGCGAGTCGGTACCAATCATCATTCCTCCGGGAAATGCATAGTTTTCCAGGACAACCTGGTGAATAATACCTGCTCCCGGTTTCCAGAATCCGATTCCGTATTTATCACATACAGAGCTTAAGAAGTTGAATACCTCGGAGTTTTTGTTGATCCCTTCCTGTAAGTCTTTATCAGCACCTACTTTAGCCTGGATAAGGTGATCCGCGTGCGCAGTGGAAGGAACCGCTACTTTAGCTTTTCCTGCCTGCATAAACTGTAAAAGTGCCATCTGTGCGGTAGCATCCTGCATCGCTACTCTGTCTGGTGCAAAGTCCACATAAGAGTTTCCTCTTTCATACGCTTGTGTAGCATTTCCTTCCCAAAGGTGGGTGTAAAGGATTTTTTCTGAAAGGGTAAGAGGTTTTCCCACGATTTGTCTTGCTGCTGCAATTCTTTCAGGGTAACGTTCGTACACCTTTTTGATCATATCAATATCAAAAGTCATATCGTATTTTAGTTTTGTTCTTGTTCTTTTAATGCTTCTTTCTCAGATGTTGAAAAAGAAAAATCATTTATCTATGCATCAAAAAACGTTCCTATAATCTATCAACAGGGCATTTTTGCTTCTAAAATCAATAGATTTTATAACTTTCAATTTAAGAAAAATTAGAATTTATTTTCCGGCTTTTATCGAAAAAAAAACGTAATTATCTTAAAATAGAAACGTTCTAAACAAAAAATTGGAAGATTTTAAATCCTTAAGGACTAAAATCTTCCAATAATATAGTTATTCAATAGTCTTGCGACTTATTATCAATCTCTTAGTGAGCACTTGTACTTGTTAATTCTTTAATAGAAGGAACGAAAGTCGTAAGGTCAATTCCCTCAACAGCCGTTTTATACTCATCGATGCTAGGAATTCTTCCGATGATTGCAGAAAGAACAACAACCGGAGTTGAAGCAAGCAGGGATTCTCCTTTTTTACGTTCAGAATCTTCAACTACTCTTCCCTGGAAAAGACGGGTAGAAGTTGCTAAAACAGTATCTCCTTTAGCTGCTTTTTCCTGGTTACCCATACAAAGGTTACATCCCGGGCGCTCAAGGTACATTACGTTTTTGTACTCCGTACGGGCTTCTCCTTTTGGAGCGTTGTCATCAAATTCAAAACCGGAATATTTTTCCAGTAATTCCCAGTCTCCTTCAGCTTTTAATTCATCAATGATATTATATGTAGGAGCAGCCACTACAAGCGGAGCATTGAATTCTACTTTTCCTTGTTGCTTTTCAAGGTTTCTAAGCATTTGAGAAACAATCTTAAGATCCCCTTTGTGAACCATACAGGATCCTACGAAACCAAGGTCTACTTTTTTCTCACCTCCATAGTAGGAAAGGTCTCTGATGGTATCGTGAGTATATCTTTTAGATACATCGTCATTGTTTACATCCGGGTCAGCAATCATTGGCTCAACAATTACATCAAGATCTACAACAACTTCAGCATAATATTTAGCGTTTGCATCAGGAGTCAAAGCAGGTTTTTCACCTGATCTGATTTCTGCAATTCTCTTATTGGCTTTGTCAATTAATCCCTGAAGAACTTTATTGTGATTATCCATTCCCTTGTCGATCATGATCTGGATTCTGCCTTTTGCAATTTCCAGTGATTCGATCAGAGTATTATCTTCAGAAATGTTGATAGAAGCTTTTGCCTTCATTTCAGCAGTCCAGTCTGTAAAGGTAAATGCCTGGTCAGCAGGAAGTGTTCCGATATGAACCTCAATGATTCTACCCTGGAATACGTTTTCTCCTCCAAACTGCTTCAACATCTGAGCCTGCGTTGCATGTACCACATCACGGAAATCCATGTGAGGCTTCATTTCACCTTTGAAAGTTACTTTTACAGATTCAGGGATCGGCATGGATGCTTCACCGGTAGCCAATGCAAGCGCTACAGTTCCTGAGTCAGCTCCAAAAGCCACTCCTTTAGACATTCTGGTGTGAGAGTCACCACCAATAATGATAGCCCACTCGTCTACAGTGATATCGTTAAGAACTTTGTGGATAACGTCAGTCATGGCGTGGTATTCACCTTTCGGGTCACGAGCTGTAATCAAACCAAATTCGTTCATGAATTTCATCAGCTTAGGAATGTTAGCCTGAGCTTTTTTATCCCAAACAGAAGCCGTGTGGCATCCGGACTGGTAAGCACCATCTACGATTGGAGAAATCACAGTTGCTGCCATTGATTCTAATTCCTGAGCGGTCATCAAACCTGTTGTGTCCTGAGATCCAACAATATTGACCTGTACACGAACGTCAGAACCGGCGTGTAATACTTTTCCCGGAGTAGTTCCAACAGCATTTCTGTTGAAAATCTTTTCTACAGCCGTAAGTCCTTGTCCTTCATGAGAAATTTCTTTTGACGGAGCAAAAACTGTTGGTGCTTCAATACCTAAAAGCTGAGCTGCAAAAGTCTGTAGTTTTTTACCAAATACGACTGCATAAGATCCTCCTGCTCTGATGAATTCCATCTTTTGCGGAGTGAAAGATTTGGTAAGATCGATCAGTTCTTTATCGCCGTTATATAATTTCTTTTCTTTTGTATTAATCGTTAAAACAGTTCCTGTTGCTACTGAGTAAGCTTCTTCAAGAACAATGTCACCGTTTTCATTACGAACCAGGTTTCCGTTCTCATCTACTTTCTTTACCCAGTTTTTCAGGTCAATACCAATACCTCCGGTAACGTCTACTGTGGTAAGGAAGATCGGAGAAATACCGTTTGTACCTCCTACAATAGGAGCAATGTTGACGAATGGTACGTATGGGCTTGCCTGTTTTCCTGTCCAAAGAGCAACGTTGTTTACTCCTGACATTCTGGATGATCCTACACCCATTGTTCCTTTTTCAGCAATAAGCATAACGCTTGCATCAGGATGCTTTGCCTGTAAAGCTTTGATTTCTTCCTGAGCTTCAGGAGTAATCATGCATTTACCGTGAAGTTCACGGTCTGATCTTGAGTGAGCTTGGTTACCCGGAGAAAGTAAATCTGTAGAAATATCTCCTTCACCAGCAATATAAGTAACTACTTTGATTTCTTCAGCAACTTCAGGAAGTTTAGTGAAGAATTCAGCTTTTGCGTAGCTTTCAAGGATTTCTTTTGCAATTTCGTTACCGCTGTTGAATGCTTCTTTCAAACGGTTCGTATCTGCTTCATAAAGGAAAACCTGAGTTTTAAGAACGTTGGCAGCTTCTTTAGCAATAGTTGCATCGTTGCCTAAAGCAAGGTCCAGCAGAACCTCAATAGAAGGTCCGCCTTTCATATGAGATAATAATTCAAAGGCAAATGCCGGGGAAATTTCTTCTACTACGGATTCACCCAGAATAATTTCTTTTAAAAATTTTGCTTTTACTCCCGCTGCACTCGTAGTTCCGGGTAGTGTGTTATAAATGAAAAATTTAAGAGAGTCCGATCGGTCAGCATTATCTGAATCTTTAATTTGTGCAATGATTTCGCTTAGTAATTCAGCACCATCAATTGGCTTTGGATGAAGCCCCTGGGTTTTTCTTTCTTCAATCTCTTTGATGTAATCCTTATAAATACTCATAATAGAAGGTCTTTCAAAATTAAAGCTAGGTCAGCTTTTTCTTTACCGGTGTGTATAAATACAATTAATGACATTTTGAGTTCTCGCATTTTGATGCAACATTAACCGAATAAAGTCAGCATAATCCACACTTTTTCAAAAGTTTTTTAAAATTATCAAACATTTCAAAATGTTCCCAAAATTACGAAATTTTACAATTTTATAAGAACGAAATTATTTAGATTCTTTATAAATATGAATTTTATAATATCTATTTTTGGTCGTATTTTTGTAATCAAATGGAGAATATGAAAAATATCCTGAATGTTTTATGTGTTTTTATTTCGATTTTCGTTTTCTCGCAGACCAAATCTGTGAAGAAAATTCCTGTGAAAAAAGGAACAAGAACCACGGTTAAAAAAGCAGCTTCAGCCAGCAAACCTAATGCTGATCTGGTAGTGATCAATAAAGATCTTCCTGTTTTGATTCCTAAGAAAAAAGGAGATCAGTTTGGGTATGTCAATCAGAACGGGAAATTTATTATCCAGCCGGAATATCATATTGCCGTATTCTTTTATGAAGACTGTAATCTTCTGAATTCACCCAATGAAAAAGTGAGAAAATTTGGAACAAAAGATTATGCAACCGTAGAGAAAAATATGATTTCTTACCGTATAGATCAGTCCGGGAAGAGAGTCTATCAGTTCAAAGATACCGATTTTGGAAAATGTAAGTTTGAAGAATATAAACAACAGCTATTCCAGGCGTATATCCTCAATGGTTTTTATGGAATCATTGAAAAATCAAAATTTGTAAATGCGGCCGACTACAGACAGTATCAGATCTATCCACAATATCAGTATCTTTTTATTCTTGAGGGGGATGATGTTGCGAATCCGATGATTGTTGCCTCCAATAATGATAAATTCGGAATTATTGATGTTAACAATAATGTGATTATTCCGTTTGAATATTCCAATATTAAAAGAAATTTCAGCTGGAAACTGGGTAAAATGTTTGAGGTGACAAAAGACGGCTCAAATTACTATTATATCGATGCCAACAACAAAACTTACTAGAGAATGATAAATGATAAATGATTCATTTGATAACTCCTATTTTTCGTAGTATTTTTCCATTACGTAACCCGCAACCTAACACCCCGCATCTCGCACCTCGCAACCCACTATCCCGCATTTCGAAACCCGAATTCCAATTCATATATTTTTTGTAATTTTGCCACTGAAATAAAGGGGTGCTTTAAAAGGCTGAGATTATACCCAATGAACCTGGAACAGGTAATGCTGTTTAGGGAATTGAAAATGTACCAATGAAACAGTATAACAATATACCAATTGCTAGACTGTTAAATTAATAAAATTGTTACATTATTGCTCAACCCCTTTTATTCATTAAATGTTAAAGATTTATAGAATGAAAGGATTATTTTTTTTAGGGCTTAGTGTAGGCTCAGTAGCTTTTATACAGGCTCAGAATAAAGATTCCCTAAAGGTGAGGGAAATTGAAGCAGTCAACTTTACCAAGAGGCTTCCGGTAGCAAAGGAAATCATCAATGTACAGAAAGATCTGGACAGTAAGAATCTGGGACAGGATCTTCCTATTCTTTTGAAAAACCAAACTTCCATTATTTCGACGTCAGATGCCGGAAACGGGGTAGGATATACAGGTTTCCGAATTCGTGGTGTTTCGGGAAGTGCCATCAATGTGATGATGAATGGTGTTCCATACAACGACTCTGAAAGCCAGGGAACGTTCTTTGTCAATGTTCCGGATTTGACAAGTTCTGCCTCACAGATTGTCATTCAGAGAGGAGTAGGAACTTCCAATAACGGGGTTTCTGCCTTCGGCGCTAGTATTAACGTACTTTCTAAGAATCCTGAAGAGAAATTTTATTTTAAAACGGATGACAGCTACGGATCATTTAATACTTATAAATATTCAGCAGAAATTGGCTCAGGGAAATTCTGGAAAAACCGTCTTTCTGTAATGGGAAGATATACCCATATTCATTCTGACGGCTATATTGACAGGGCTTCATCCAACTTACATTCTTACAACTTTACCGCTTTATTTGAAGAAGGAAATACAAAATTACGTTTAATGGCTTTTGGTGGAAAAGAGAAAACCTATCAGGCATGGAACGGGATTGATCGTAAAACCTGGGAGACTGATCCCAAATTTAATATTTCAGGGGCCATTTACGATGCCAGTTGGGAAAATATTGTAAGTTTCTATGATAATGAAACGGATAACTACAGACAGAATCATTATCAGTTGCTGTGGGAACAAAAATTCAGCGACCGCTGGAATCTTGAAACCACATTTCACTATACAAAAGGAAAAGGATATTACGAAAATTACAAGCAGGGAGATCCTTTTTCAAGATATAACCTTCCCAATATAACAGAAGGAGGGCAAACAATAAAATATTCAGACTTTATCAGAAAAAAATGGCTGAACAACGATTTCTACGGAATGGTTTCAACGCTTTATGGGAAATTTGAAAATCTCGATCTGAACTTTGGAGCTGTGGTCAATCAGTATTACGGAAGACACTATGGAAATGTAACAGGGGTATTTTTTCCTCAGATTGAGGAAAGTGAATACTACAGAAACCGCTCTGTAAAGAATGAGGTGTCTGGTTTTGCAAAAGCTTTACTAAGATTGAATAATTTTGAATTCTTTGGAGACCTACAACTTAGGAAAATCAATTACAACACAAAGATTCTGACGGCCGGTGATGGTGAAGGAGCAGATTTAAGTAAAAACTGGCTGTTTTTTAATCCAAAAGCCGGAGTAAATTACAGAATTGACGGAGGTAAAATATTCCTTTCCTACGCCCACGCCCATCGTGAACCCAACAGAGATGACCTGATGGCCAATAATGATGTAAAAGCAGAAAAGCTTCATGATATTGAAGCCGGTTTTGAAAAACAGTTCGGAATTGTTTCATTGACGGCCAATGTTTATTATATGTATTATGTCAATCAGTTGGTTCTGAACGGAGAACTGAATAACGTAGGAGCATTTATCAGAACAAACTCAGGGAAGAGCTACAGAAGAGGTATTGAGATTGGTGCTTTGGCAAAATTATCCAAACAATGGGAGGTTTCCGGTAACGTAACATTAAGCCAGAACAGAAATCAGGATTTTAATATTCAGAATGGTGATGTTCCTAAAAGTCTTGGAAATACCCAGATTTCCTTTTCCCCGAATGTTATAGCCAATTTAGGCTTGAAATTCAATCCTACAAAAAATTTCCAGTTTGCTTTAATGAATCAGTATGTTGGAAAACAATATCTGGACAATACCGAAGATGCCAATCTTCAGCTTAAAGATTATTTCCTGACAGATTTCAATGCTCAGTACCAGTTTAAAATTGGCAATAATGAAATTGCATTAAAGCTATTGGTGAATAACCTGTTCAATAAGAAATATGTGAACAATGGATCTGTTTATGAAGGACAGCCATATTATTTTTCACAGGCAGGAACGAACTTTATGTTTGGAGTAAGCTGGAAAATTCAGTAATTGACAAATCGGTGTTTTGCTTTTTAGTAGATTTACCATTTTTAAACTTAAAAAAAGCAGTTTAAATAACAGTATATCTGTTTTAATACAGAATAATCAAAAGACTGTTCCGGCAGTCTTTTTTATATCCATTAAATATTACAAAAAGTCCCGAAAAAGTTATAAATTTGCTGCCAAATGAATATTTCAGCATATATTTTAGAATACTTAAAACAATTTGGAACTGCCACAGTTCCAGGCTTTGGGGTGTTTTCACTGAAAAATTCTAAGGCAATTATCAATTCTGAAAACGGAAGCATCTTACCTCCGGCCAGCCAGATTGAATTTGCCATAGACTATGAAGTCCGGGCTGAAGACCTTACTGCTTTTATTGCAGAACAAAAACAGATGTCTCTGGAAGCTTCAAGAAGTGATCTTAAAATTCAGACTGATTTTTGGAAGAAAAAACTTCAGGCCGAACAGGTTCTTGACATTCAGAATCTTGGAACCGTTTTCATTGAAGAAGGACATACCCATTTCAAGGGAAAAAGAATAGAATCTGGACGTCCGGACTTTTACGGATTGGAAGAAATCAGATTTTCAGATATCAATAACGGGGAAAAAGTAAATGCTTCTGTGAATCGTGAAAAGGATTTTAAATTCAAAAAAACAATTCTTTGGCTTTTCCTTCTGATTATCCCGGTTCTTGGAATTGTATACCTGGCGTTTACCCAGCAGGAACTTCTTTTCGGAAAAAAATCTTTCAATAATGTTTCAGTACAGACCTCTACCCATAGAATCGTAAAAGATACGGTGAAGATGAAAGTACATACTCCGGAAACACCCGTTACAGATTCTTTGAAAAAAGATTCATTAGTAAAACCCGCCGGAAAAGTAAAACAATCTGCTCCGGCTGTCCCAAACAACACTAAGACTAGATGGCAAAAATAAAAAAAGCGTCAGAATCTCTGACCATTATGACCAATATCGTTCTTCCGAACGAAACCAATTCTTTAAGAAACCTTTTCGGCGGTGAGCTTTTAGCAAAAATGGACCGTTGTGCGTCTATTTCAGCAGCAAGACACTGCGAAAGAAGAGTAGTAACAGCTTCAGTAAACCACGTATCTTTCAACCATCCGATCCCGGAAGGCGGTGTTGTGGTGTTGGAATCTAAAGTTTCAAGAGCATTTTCTACTTCCATGGAAGTGTATGTAGATGTATGGTTGGATGATCCAATCAACCAGAAGAAAGTTCATACGAATGCCGGGATTTATACTTTCGTTGCAGTAGATGAATTCAACCGTCCGATTCCTATTCCGGAAATGATTCCTGAAACAGATGAGGAGAAAGAAAGATTTGCAGCGGCATTCCGTAGAAAAGAACTTTCATTAATCCTTTCCGGAAGAATGAAACCTTTGGAATCTGTAGAGCTTAAAAAACTATTCCAGGAACCACAGGAATCTAAGAAAGATAAAAAGTAAGCTTATATACTTTATCAATAAAAATGCTTTTAAACTTTGCTGAGTGCTAACGCCTTTGCGAGCTTAAAAGCATTTGTTTTTTCAGAAATTTGCGAACTTTGCGGTAGAATAAAATTGTAATCATTTAGGAATCTGTTCCTATCTCTAAAATCATTAATAAAAAATGAAAATACTTCTTTTAGATAAAAACCATCCTCTCATCACTGAACAGCTTTTGGCTAAGAATTTTATCCTGGAAGAGGATTTTACATCGTCTTATGATGAGGTTTGCAATAAAATTGAGAACTACGACGGAATTATCATCAGAAGCCGTATTCCATTAGACCGGAATTTTCTGGAGAAAGGGAAGAATCTGAAGTTCATCGCAAGAGTAGGGGCCGGAATGGAAAATATTGATATTCCTGTTGCAGAAAAACTGGGAATTCAATTGATCAATTCTCCTGAAGGAAACAGAGATTCCGTGGCAGAACACGTTGTGGGAATGCTTCTGGTGATCATGAACAGACTTTTTATTGCTTCCCAGGAAGTGAAAAACGGCATCTGGAAACGTGAAGAAAACAGAGGAGATGAGCTGTTGGGAAAAACAGTGGGATTGATTGGCTATGGTAACATGGGAAAAGCTACTGCAAAAAGACTTTCAGGGTTCGGATGTAAGGTGATTTTCCACGATATTCTTCCTGATCTTTCAGATGAATATGCAACACAGGTTTCACCGGAAGAACTGAAACAGTCTGCAGAGGTCGTAAGCCTGCATATTCCTTTAACTTCAGAAACCCACTATCTTATTGACGAAACTTTCATTGCAGAGATGAAAAACGATTTTTATTTTGTTAATACGGCAAGAGGAAAAAACGTGGAAACTAAAAGTTTAGTAGAAGGATTGAAGTCCGGAAAAGTAAAAGGTGCATGTCTTGATGTACTGGAATATGAAAAGTCTTCTTTCGAGAACATTGAATCAGAAAATGAAGATCTGAAATATCTTCTTGAATCGGAGAAAGCCATTGTCACACCCCACATTGCCGGATGGACCCATCAAAGTAAAGAAAAACTGGCTCAGTTTATTGTAGATAAGATTGTAGCTTCACATTGTTAAGCAATTGAAAAAAATATAATACAAAAAGCGGATTTACAAAAAGTGAATCCGTTTTTTGTGATTTTACCCTTCCAACTTTTACTTCTCCATCCATTTGTGTTAAATAATTCATAATATCCACCTCATATCTATTATTTATTTTGAGTTTTATTAAATTGCCGCTCATTTTTGAATCTCATGACGACGCGTAATTTTGTACTTATCCTAACTGTTCTTTTATCTATATTTTCCTGTAAAAAAAAGGCTGAAGCTAAAGAAGTTTCTGCTGAAAATGCAACCAATCTGCCCAACTATGGAAATGTAGATCTGGGTGATATTTTTACTAAAGGTGACGGACAGCTTCTGAACAGGCAGACTACCGTAAGCTATATAGACCAGTATTATAAAAAAATATGGGAAGGAGGAGATCTTAGCGGTGGGATTCTTGTTGCCAAAGGAGATGAAATCCTTTACGAAAATTACAGAGGCTTCGGAAGAGAAGGAAACCAGATGCCGATCGACAAAAATACACCGTTGCATGTAGCTTCAGTTTCAAAGACTTTAACGGCAATGGCAATGATGAAGCTGATAGAGGCCGGAAAAATAAAATTAACGGATCATCTTACTCAGTTTTTTCCGGGGTTTCCATACCCGAATGTTACCGTTCAGACTTTGCTGGATCAAAGAAGCGGTCTTCCGAAATACGAATATTTTATCACCAAAATACAGCCTGCTCCGGCAGAACTTTCAAAACCTTTCATTACCAACGAAGATGTTTTGAATATGATTATCAAGTATAAACCAGATCTGGCAAGAGATACGGATACAGGATTCATGTATTGCAACACGAATTTTGCTTTATTGGCTTTATTAATTGAGAAAGTGACTAAAACTCCTTTCCCTCAGGCGATGAAAGAAATGGTTTTCACACCATTGAAAATGAATAACACGTACATCTTCCAGGAAAAAGATATTCCTACAGCTTCACAGTCTTTCTATTATGGAGGAAATAAGTTGTATCCTTTAGACAGACTTGATCTGATTTACGGAGATAAAAATGTGTACACTACGCCAAGAGATTTATACAACTTCTCAAAAGCAATGTTTTCCAAAAATTTCCTGAAACCGGAACTGATGCAGATGGTATTCACTCCTTACAGCAATGAAAAAGCAGGAATGAATAATTATGGATTAGGTTTCAGAATGAAAATATTCGATAATGGGGAGAAGCTGACCTATCACAACGGATGGTGGCATGGTACAAACTCTGTATTTGCCCATCTTTTAAAATCTAAGGTTACCATTGTAGCTATTGGAAATAAATATTCAAACAAAGTATATACGGCTCTTGCATTGTCCGGTTTATTCGAAGATTTCCCTTTGCAGAAGGAAAAGCTGCATACCGTTATGCACGACAATAAAGATACTTTGAATTCCGGACAGGAAGTTTTTGGAGAATAATGTTTACTTTTGCCTAAACATTTTCATGAAAAGGTTTCTTTTATTACTCATTATCTGTTTTCTTGTACATTCATGTGCAAGAGTAGGATCTCCTGTCGGAGGGCCTAAAGATACCCTGGCACCAAAGTTTTTAAGCTCAAACATTGATACAACAAGAATCAATGTCAAAAGAGATATTCGTGAACTCCGTCTGGATTTTGATGAATATGTGACATTGAAGGATATCAATAAAAACCTGATTATTTCACCTCCTATTAAAGGAATAACGAGGATACTTCCATCGAATATTGCCAACAAATTTGTTCTGATTCAGTGGACAGATACCCTTCAGGCCAATACCACATATAATTTCAATTTTGGAAATTCAATTGTTGATAATAACGAATCTAATATACTTAGGTATTTCAATTTTGCTTTTTCCACAGGAGACAAATTGGATGATTTGTATATCAGTGGCGAAGTAAAGGATGCCCTCGATACTAAAAAGAAAACCGGAACTACAACAGAAAATAAGCTAGTGGTAGGATTGTATCAGGTAAAAGACACCATGGATTACAAGAAAAAGCCTTACTATATCACTAAGGTAGATGAAGATGGATATTACGAATTAAATTATCTGACTCCCGGAAAATACAAAATTATTGCTTTTGAAGATGAGAACGGAAATTCAATGTATGATCCCGGAAAAGAAAAAGTAGGGTTCCAGAAAGATCCGGTGAATGTTGAGAAATCCATTTCAGGATTAAACTTAAAGGTATACCCTTCCAAAAAACCGGTGAAGTATGTAGAAATGAAAGAGATAGCCGGAGGAGTTCTGATGACCTTTGAAGGAAATCCTGATGAAGTAAAGGTACAGTCGCTGAACGACAAATTAAAGGATGTCAAGATAACACACAATCCGAAATCAGACTCTGTAAGAATCTGGTTTGATGCTGTAAAGGATAATGTAGGGCAGGAAGCAAATGAAAAGCTGATCTTCACCCATAATAAAGGTCCGAAAAAAGACAGTGCCTACAGCGTTTCTTTATTTTACAGATATAATAAGAAAAATGCTATGGATGTCTTTAGTGATAATGACGGAACTTCTATCGCTCCAAAGGCAGATCTGAAAATTGCATCAAACTATATTGTTGATAAAATTGACCCTTCAAAATGGACTTTAAGAGCCAAAGGAGACAGTTTAACAACTTTACCGTTCACTGCTAAAATATCGGAAACAAATCCTTACCAGATTCATGTTCAATCCGACTTTGTGATGGGCAAAAGCTATGAACTTACAGTTCCTAAGGAAACCGTATCTTCATTCTATGCCAAAAATACCCAATCAAAGCGTTTTGACTTTGATGTCGCCAAAGTAGATCAGTTTGGAAGTGTTGAGTTCTCTGTTTCCAATGCACCGGAAGCGAATTATTGGATTCAGCTAATGGATTCTGACAAGGTAGCTTATCAGAAATATACTAAAGGAGATAAGGTAAAGTTTGATATACTCAGACCTGGAGAATATGTCGTAAGGATTCTGGTGGATAATAACGGAAATAAATATTGGGACGAAGCAGATTTCGCGAATGATATTTTTGCTGAAGATGCTTACATATTCTATAAAAAAGTTGTTGTCAGAGCCTTATGGGAAACGAGAGAGGACTGGGATCTGAAAGATACCAGAACACTTGATAGTCCGAAATTACCAACTGTAACAACGCCGGCTCCGGCACCTGCCACTCCATCTCCGTCAGAAACTCCGGTATCTGCAGAACCTGCAGCAACGAAGCAAGTGCAGAAAAAAGAATTTAAATCCGGTAATGCTGTTTTAACTCCAGCTAAGTAAGCAGATGAAGATGGCTAAGAAAATAGTATTCTGGACATTGGTGGCGTTTGCCCTGATTCAGTTTTTCCCTGTTGACAGGGTGAATAAACCTGTTGTTTCTGCGGTTAACTTTGTTGATTCAAGGAAATCACCGGAAAAAGTCAGAACGTTGCTTAAAAACGCTTGCTATGACTGCCATTCCAATGAAACGGTTTATCCGAAATATGCTTTTATCGCACCCATTTCATGGTCTGTAAAAAGCCATGTGAATGAAGGTAGGGAACATCTTAATTTTTCTACCTGGGGAACTTATAATAAGGATTTGAAGGAGAATATGCTGACTAAATCCATTCAGACCATTCAGAATAAAACAATGCCGATGCCCGGTTATATTGTTTATCATAAAGAAGCCAATCTTTCAGAAGCTGAAAGAGCATTGCTGATTCAGTATTTTGAAGAAATGCTGAAGACTAAAACCTATTAGTTTCTCCTAAAAAAACTCCCGCAGATTTTACAAACCAAGCATATTGTTTAAACAATGATCTGCCTGATCTGTAAAATCTACGGGAGAATATTTTACAAAAATTATTTCTTTATATAGCTCTCAAAAAATCTCTTCTGAGAATCGAAAGCGATATCTTCAAGATCCAGATCCTGTAAAGGAATCCAGACTGCTTCTGAGATTTCAGAGAGTTCAAGACTTACCTCAAATTTTTCCGGAACATTGTATTCATAAAAGAGATCGATCGTATTGTAATCAATTTCTTTATATTGATAAATGTTGGGAAGACTGGTAAGGTATTTCAGGTTAGAAATATCGATATCAAGCTGAAGCTCTTCAAAAAGTTCTCTTTTACAGGTTTCCTCTGCACTTTCCTTAGGGTCAACAAATCCTCCCGCGAGATCCAGCTTTCCTTTTTTAGGGTCTCTGTTTCTTCTGGTAAGGTAAATTTCGTCTCCACATCTGATGACAACCGCTACCGCGCCTGCCACATTATTATACAAAGTAAAACCACATTCCGGACAGCTCCATTTCTTTTCACCATCCCAGTGTAAGGACTCTTTGCCGCAGCTTGGGCAATATTTCAATAGTTTCATTGAGTAATATTAATATTTCTCGGGTGATAACTCAAAATAACATCCCTTAATTCTTCTGTTTTCAGGTGCGTGTAGATCTCCGTTGTTGTAATACTGGAATGTCCCAGCATTTCCTGAATATAACGTAAATCGGCCCCATTCTGTAATAAATGGGTTGCAAATGAATGTCTGAATGTGTGTGGCGATATTTTTTTGTTAACCCCTGCTTTATCTGTAAGTTCTTTAATAATAAGAAATACGATTACCCTGGACATGGAAGTTCCACGGCTGTTCAAAAACAGAGTATCTTCATATTTCTTATTGATTTTACCTTTAGAACGAACCTCTTTGATATAACTTTCAAGCAGATCAGCCGTATAATCAGCTAAAGGGACAAAACGGGTTTTGTTTCCTTTTCCGTGTACCTTGATGTATTGCTCTTTGAAGTTGATATTGGATATCTTCAGATCGATCAGTTCGGAAACACGAAGTCCGCAGCCATATAGAACCTCTATAATGCATTGGTTTCTTTTTCCTAGATCTGTATTCACCTCAATAGCAGCAATAATTTTGTTGATATCAGGCAGGCTTAAAGTATCAGGTAGATATAATCCCAGTTTAGGGCCTTCAAGTAACGCCGCAGGATTGTCTTCACGATATTCATCCTCCAGCAGAAATTTGAAGAAAGCTTTGATGGAAGATATCCATCTTGCCTGTGATCTCTCACTGAATTTCTGTTTGGAAAGATTGAAAATGTATTCCTGCAGGTTTTCGTAACCGATGGAGTCTGGACCGACGTTTTCCAGATCCTCTTCTGCGTAATCTTTTAATTTCTTAATGTCCCGAACATAGGCGTCGAGCGTGTTTTCTGAAAAATTTCTTTCGAAACGAAGAAATATTTCAAAATCTTTGATCTTTTCATCCCAAGTCATTTGTGCTTATTTTTTTAGTTCACAGTCCGATATTTGTTCTATTTCAATATTATGGTTTCTCAGGAACGATATTCCATCGTCATCCGAATACTCATTAATATACACCAGTCTTGTAATCCCTGCCTGCAGAATCAGCTTGCTGCATTCTTTACAGGGAGACAGCGTTAAATATAACGTTGCTCCTTTTGCAGATTGGGTAGAGGCCGCCAGCTTTAATATAGCGTTGGCTTCCGCATGCAATACGTACCAGTGTGTTTTTCCGTCTTCATCTTCACAGCAGTTTTCGAATCCCGAAGGAGTCCCGTTGTAACCATCTGAAATAATCATCCTATCTTTTACGATAAGAGCTCCCACCTGTTTTCTCTTACAGTAGGAGAGTTTTGCCCATTCCTGAGCCATTTTTAGATAAGCTTTATCAAACTTATTCATACCGCAGCATTGTTTTTTTCGAAATAATTTGGATTAAAATCTTTTAGAAAGATTTAGAAGTTAGGTTTTCTCTTCTCTAGAAACGCAGTAACTCCTTCTTTCTTATCTTCCATTTCAAAAAGTTCTCCGAAATATTTGATTTCAGTTTCAAAACCTTTCTCCGTATCCGATAAATTCACGGTGTTTATAGCCTTCGATATTGCCATTGGTGAATTGTAGGCAATCGTGTTTGCTAATTCTCTCGTTTTGGTTAATAATTCTTCAATAGGGTAAACTTCATTCACCAGTCCGATTTCTTTTGCTTTTTGAGCCAGAATCATTTTGGCTGAGAAGATCATTTCGTTGGCAATACCTTTTCCTACAAGCTTCGGAAGCCTCTGGGTTCCTCCATATCCCGGAATCAATCCAAGTGTTACTTCAGGAAGCCCTAATCTGGCGTTTTCCGATGCATATCTGATGTGGCATGCCATAGCAAGCTCCAAACCTCCTCCTAATGCAAAACCATTTACGGCTGCAATGACAGGTTTAGACATGTTTTCAATTTTGTTGAACAATGTATTTTGTCCGTTTCTTGCAAGTTCTTCAGCTTTTTCCTGTCCGAATTCACTGAATTCCTTGATATCCGCTCCCGCTACGAAAGATTTTTCTCCACTTCCGGTAAGGATAATGACTCTGCATGAAGTATCAGCGTTAAGCTCATCCAGTGCGGTACTGATTTCCTGAATTGTTTTTGCATTTAAAGCATTTAAACTCTCAGGTCTGTTTATGGTAATGATAGATAATTTATCTTCTTTTTTTAATAATATGTTCTCGTAACTCATTTTTCCACTTTAAAATATCATCCTTTGCAAATTATGAATTTTTTACAAAAAAAAGGAAAAAATATTATTTTTTTTTCCTTTTTTTTAATTTATCATTCAATATGATTATTTGGAATGATTCATCATATTTGCATCAATATTGACATTTAGTTGAGAAGCCACTTTCATGCCAAGCTCAATGTTGGCGCGGAAAAAGTGACATAACTGCCGGTTGATAATCTCATCTCTTTTCGGCCCCGTGATACCACTCATGCTGCCTACGATATTTTTGATCAAATGATCTCTGTCCTCAGCATCCATTGCTTTTGAATACAATAGTCCCGGTTGGGTATAGTGATCACTGTCGTTGTCATTTCTGTTGTAGCTGGCAACATGAGCACTGTCCAGCTCGTATTCGTAGTTTTTATAAGATGAATCCGGCTTGATGTCATCAAAACTGTTCGGATGATAATTTGGTTTATCCTGATAGTGGCTTGAATCTGCCATAAAACCGTCTCTTTGGTAATTGTTGACAGCAAAAGGACATCTGTTCACTTCCAGCTGATGAGCATTGACACCTACTCTGTAACGGTGTGCATCAGGATAGGAGAATAATCTTCCTTGAAGCATTTTATCGGGAGAGAAGCTGATTCCGTTAATTAAGCTGCTAGGTGAAAAAGTAGACTGTTCCACATGGGCGAAATAATTAACAGGTATTTCGTTAAGCTCCATTTCTCCTACCTCAATCAGAGGGAAATCATCATGGAACCATACTTTGGTCACATCAAACGGATTCCATCTGAAGTCTTTTGCCTGTTCTTCTGTCATCACCTGAATGTACATCGTCCATTTAGGGAAATCCCCGTTTTCAATAGCGTTGCAAAGATCTTCCTGAGCAAAATCAGGGTTTTCTCCTGCCATTTTTACGGCTTCTTCATCCGTGAAATTTTTGACGCCTTGTTTTGTTTTAAAATGGAATTTCACCCACACCCTTTCATTTTTATCATTGATCATGGAGAATGTATGAGATCCGAAACCATGCATATGTCTGTAACCATATGGAGTTCCTCTGTCTGACATCAATATCAGAACCTGATGAAGCGACTCCGGATTTAAGCTCCAGAAATCCCACATCATCGTGGCGCTTTTTAAATTGGTTTTCGGGACTCTTTTCTGAGTATGAATAAAATCCGGGAATTTTTTTGCATCCTTAATAAAGAATACGGGCGTATTGTTTCCTACAAGATCCCAGTTTCCGTCTTCAGTATAAAATTTTAAGGCAAAACCTCTTGGATCCCTTGCCGTATCTGCGCTTCCTTTTTCGCCTCCCACCGTGGAAAATCTTGCGAACATTCTGCACGAGTTTCCTACTTTTGAAAACAGTTTTGCTTTCGTGTACTGGCTGATATCATGCGTTACGGTGAATGTTCCGTACGCTCCGCTTCCTTTGGCATGCACAATCCTTTCAGGAATTCTTTCCCTAACGAAATGCGCAAGATTCTCCTGAAGAATAAAGTCCTGCAGCAATACCGGGCCTCTTGGTCCTACCGTCTGTGAATCCTGATGTTCAAAATAAGGTGCGCCGTTACTTAACGTTAATTTTTTAGAATCCATATAATTGATGATTTGAATAATTGTTTCTTTTTCCTAAATCCAGTGTAAAGGTAATGAATATCAAATTTACTTGAATTTTTAATTGCTAATAGCAAAAACGTTATATCTTTGTAATAGATAATATTAATCAAATGAACATTCAGCAACTGGAGTATCTTATCGCTGTAGATAAGTATAAACATTTTGGTAAGGCCGCTCAGGCGTGTTTTATTACCCAACCTACGTTAAGTGCCATGATACAGAAATTTGAGGATGAACTGGATGTAAAGGTTTTCGACAGAACTACCCACCCGATCCGTACCACGGATGTAGGTCTTCAGATTATTGACCAGGCAAAGGTAATTATCGAGTCTGTCAATGAGCTGAAAAACAAAGCCAACCTTTTGAACAATATTTTAGGAGGTACCATCAATCTGGGAATCATTCCTACCGTTTCTTCTTTCATCCTGCCAACGGAGATTTTCAAATTCCTTGAAGATAATCCGAAAATTCAGATGAATGTAAAAGAAATGACAACTGATAATATTATTAAAGCTTTGAAAGCAGGAGAACTGGATGCGGGAATTATCTCTACTCCTTATGATACGGCTGACGAGTTTTATCAGGATTTCCTGTTCAACGAGGAATTGATGATTTACAGTTCCAATACAGAGGCTAATAAAAAGAATTCTTACATCATTCCGGAAGATCTGAATGTTGAGAAAGTATGGCTTCTTGAAGAAGGAAACTGCCTGAGAAATCAGTTCGAAAATATCTGCCACCTGAAAGAAAATACCCTGAAGCCTAAAAATCTGGATTTCCTGGCTTCCAATATCCAGACTCTGGTACACATGGTTGATAAAGTAGGGGGAATCAGTATTCTTCCGGAACTGGCACTGAGCCAGCTTTCAGAAGAGCAGAAGAAAAATGTTTTCAGATTCAAAAAACCTTTCCCTTACAGAGAAATCAGTATTATTTATTATAAGCCTACATTTAAGCAAAAGATTATTGATGAATTGTCACATTCTATCAAAACTTCTTTAGAGCTTAAGCTGAATTACCACGAAAGTCCGAAAGAATTTGTAAGCATAAAGCCTCAGTAATAGAAATGCTTTAAAGTGATAGAAATCATCAATTTAAATAAAATTGTAATTAGTAAACAAAATTTTTGAGTATTAGGAAAATAGTACTTAAATTTGCTGACGTTTATTACGAGGAAAAATTTGACCTGATTGCAACCTCTATAAAAAAATGCTAAAACAGTATTCTTTTTTCTGGGCAATTTCATTCATATTTTTCGCAAACACTATTTTAAATCTTTAAAAACAAAAGAATTATATGTCTTATTTATTTACATCTGAATCAGTTTCAGAAGGACATCCGGATAAAATTGCCGACCAAATTTCCGATGCATTAATCGACCATTTCTTAGCATATGATAAAGATTCAAAAGTAGCATGTGAAACTCTTGTAACTACCGGACAGGTGGTATTGGCAGGAGAAGTAAAATCAGATGCTTACCTTGATGTACAGACTATTGCCAGAGAAGTAATCAACGGTATCGGATATACAAAAGGAGAATATATGTTCAATGGAGACTCTTGTGGAGTTATTTCTGCAATCCATGAACAGTCGCCAGATATAAACCAGGGTGTTGACAGAGCCGTAAATGATGAGTCTTTTGAAGCTAAAGCAAATGCACAGGGAGCCGGAGACCAGGGAATGATGTTCGGGTATGCCACTAATGAAACGGCTAATTATATGCCTCTTGCATTAGATCTTGCCCACACGATCCTTAAAGAACTTTCTGCCATCAGAAGAGAAAATAAGGAGATCACTTATCTTCGCCCGGATGCAAAAAGCCAGGTAACCATTGAGTATTCTGATGATCATAAGCCTATCAGAATTGATTCTATTGTAGTTTCTACTCAGCATGATGACTTTGGTACGGAAGAAGAAATGTTGAACAAGATCCGTGAGGATATCAAAAATATTCTGGTTCCAAGAGTTGTTGCACAGCAAACTGAGGAAATCAAAGCTTTATTCAACGATCAGATCAAATATCACATCAATCCTACAGGGAAATTTGTAATCGGAGGACCTCACGGAGATACCGGTCTTACAGGGAGAAAAATCATCGTAGATACTTACGGTGGTAAAGGAGCTCACGGTGGTGGTGCTTTCTCCGGAAAAGATCCTTCTAAAGTAGACAGAAGTGCTGCGTATGCAACAAGACACATTGCTAAAAACCTGGTGGCGGCAGGAGTGGCCGATGAAGTTCTGGTACAGGTTTCTTATGCTATTGGAGTAGCTGAGCCTTGTGGTTTGTATATTAATACGTACGGAACTGCAAAAGTGGATCTTCATGATGGGGATATCGCGAAAAAAGTTTCCGCTATTTTCGATTTAAGACCTTATGCTATTGAGCAGAATTTAAAATTAAGAAACCCAATTTATCAGGAAACCGCTTCTTACGGACACATGGGTAAAGAGCATTATGTAGCTGATAAAACTTTCAATAAAGGTCATAAGAATGAGATTACGTTAAAAGATCTTGAATTCTTTACCTGGGAGAAACTTGACAAAGTAGAGGAAATTAAAGCCGCTTTTGGAATTTAATTTCTCTTTAAAGAATAATAATGAACTGCTTTATCTTTGGATAAGGCAGTTTTTTTTAATTTTACACCTTAATAATATAGAAAGATGATGAATTTTAGAACTGTAGTTGCCGCCCTGTCTCTGTTTTTGCTAAATACATTAGTAAAAGCTCAATATACCATGCATAAAATGATCAGTGTTGGGTATACTTACCAGAATCAAAGTTTTGGTGAAGTAGGAGGGAAATTACTTTTTCTTAAAAATGATGATGTAATTTACAGATTGGGAGGTTCTGCCATGATGGGATCTGTGGATTCCAAATTTGCTATTATGCCGAAACTGCAGGCAGATGTACTTCTTAATTTTGAAAAAAATGTGGATTTCTATCACTCTTATTACTTTTTGGCAGGCGTTGAAGGAACCAATAAATACATTGCTCCTAAAATAGGAGTTACCTTATTTGGCATGCTTGATCTTACGGGAGGCTATGCCTTTCCTATTGGAGATACCCGTTTGAACGGAAAAGAGATGAAAGGGCTTAATATTAATTTTACATTAAATATTCCTACCGTATTCATTCATGATATGTTTAAATGATTTTTTTTAGATTTTTCTCTATAAAATTTAATAATAGGTTAACAGTTATTAAAAAATTATTATATTTACATCATAATAATTTGTACCGCCTATAGAAGAGACTCTACTCTAGAACTGTTTTGTTTACACAGCAAAGGCCAGAAGAAATATCTGGAGGAATACCTGTCTGCAAATATTTATATTGAGAAGAGTTATGAAATCAAAATCGGATAGTTTACTAATTTCCCTTTACCAGAAAGGTGATGAGGCGGCGTTGTCAACCCTCATTCACAGACATCAGAGAGAACTTTTTACATTCATTTTTTACAAAATTAATGATGAAGATTTGGCCAATGATATCTTTCAGGATACATTCATGAAAATCATTGTGATGCTAAAAGAAGGACGCTATAATGAAGAAGGTAAATTTATTCTGTGGGCGAAAAGAATTTCTCACAATTTAATCATCGATCATTTCAGGTCAAAAGCAAAGAATATCAAAGTTTCGGAAACTACTTTTGAAACGGATGAATATTCTATTTTTGATTTGATCAGAGAACCCTCAGAAAATATTGAAGATCAGCTGGTAACCAATCAGATTCAGGAGGATCTTCTGAGAATGCTGCAGTTTTTGCCGCAAAACCAACAGGAAGTAATCAAACTGAGGTTTTTCGATGGTTTAAGCTTCAAAGAAATTGCAGATCATACAGAGATGAGTATTAATACAACTTTAGGAAGAGTAAGATATGCACTCATCAACCTGAGAAAAATCATGGATGAAAATAATATAATATTAACAAGATAGATAATATTTCAGGAAATTTCACGTTTTAAAGAAAACATACTTCGCCTATGAAAAAAAATGATTCTTTAAAAGTGAAAACTTTGAAACCTAAGAAACAAACAATTGATTTTTTGCTGAATTTTTCTAAAAGCCTTGAGATTGTGAAAAGCAAGAGCAAAAATTATCCTATTACAAAAAATTAAAATTATTAACTTTGTGCTGTATGAAAATGCAGCACGTTTTTTTTGACCTGGATAATACACTCTGGGATCATCGCAGAAATGCCTATCTTACCATCAAAGATCTTTTTGAAAAACAGGAAATTACTTCGAAGTATCATATTGACTTTGAAGAGTTTCATTCTGTGTATCACGATATCAACGAAGAGTTGTGGGAAAAGATCAGAGACGGGATTATTGGCAAAGAGTACCTGAGAGAACACCGTTTTTATGACTCATTCAAACATTTCGGAATCGATAATAAAGAGCTTGCCCTTTATTTTGAAGAGCATTTCCTGGATAATATTGTGAGCCATAATGAACTGGTAGAGGGAGCAGAGGATGTTCTGGAATATCTGAAAGCTAAAAACTATACATTACACATTATTTCCAACGGATTTCAGGAAGTGACGGAAAGAAAATGTACCCTTTCCGGAATCGCTCCTTATTTTACAACAATTACCAGTGCGGATTCCGTAGGAGTGAGAAAGCCCAATCCAAGGATTTTTGAATACTCACTGGGACTTTCTGAAGCCAGAAAAGAAGAAAGTATCCTGATTGGTGACGACTGGATTGCAGATGCCATGGGAGCAACAGACTTCGGAATGGATGCTATTTTCTTTGATGTCTATAAAGAAGATAAACAGAAGGAAGGTTTAAAAGCCATTACCCATCTTCAGCAGATTAAGGAATACTTATAAAAAATGAAAGACATTAAAGTCTATACTGTAAAAGCCATTAAGATCATCTTAGTGGTTTTTTTTTGCTTTTTAAATATTTTCTAAAAATTAATGCAGACATCTGTAATCATCTGTGGTCAAATTTAAACTTTACCGTATTTATTTTTTACCGAAATCATTTTCCCAATTCTTTCCCAAATTGATTAGGAAATTTGCTCCATAATACTAACAGAAAAAATTAAATCGTATGAAAAATGTAAAGAAAATCACCGGAGTATTAATGATTGTTTTTTTATTAATCGGAGGCTTAGTTTCCGCACAAGACAGAGCAATCACAGCAAATCAGTTACCCAAAACAGCTAAAAACTTTCTTGCAATTCATTTCAAAGGCATCCCTGTAAACTCTGCAATAGAAGACAGAGAAATTTATGGAGTTGATGAATACAAAGTATATCTGACTAATGGAATGAAAATGGAGTTCGACAGCAGCGGAAACTGGAAAGAAGTGGATGGTAAACACCAGAAAATCCCATATGGTTTCATCCCTGCCTCGATCAGAAATTACAGCACAAAGAATTTTCCCAATACTTACATCATCAAGATCGAAAAGAAAAGATGGTCTTATAAGGCAGAACTTTCCAATGGACTGGAGCTTGAATTCGACCGAAACGGGAATTTTAAAAAAATCGATGATTAACATTTAACCGAATACAAACACTCAATATTAATTACTATGGTCAACTGGAATGTAATAAACAGCAACGGAAGAAAGATTTCTTCTGCTCAGATTAGAAAGAATATGGTTTCATTTATGACAAGGAATCATCCTTGCAGCATCATTGACTCTATTGAAAAAAAATACAGTGCCTATAAAATTCATTTAATGAATGGTTTGTGTCTTGTTTTTGATGCACACGGCCGGCATGTGAAATCAAATTAGACGATTCATGAAAAAGAACCTGAAGGAAGGAGGCAGAGAGCATTTCCATTTTGTAGATTTCTTATCGGTAATTTACCATATCACCCTTATACTGATGATATTATCGTAGACTTTCAGATGTGTATCTCTATCTAAGGCTTCCTCCTTATAATTTCCTATATTTGATATAAGTAAATCATGCAGCAGAGCATATAGATCCGGAATATGAAGATTTTAATAGTAGAAGATGAACCCGAACTGAAAGATACCGTACAGAAATTTCTGGAGGCAGAACACTTCATTGTAGAGTATGCAGAAAATTACAGTGGCGGACTGGAGAAAATTATTTCTTACGAATACGACTGTATTTTGCTGGATATCATGCTGCCTGATGGAAACGGAATCGATCTGCTGAAAGAGATCAAAAAAATGCACAAGAAAGATCCTGTGATCATCCTTTCTGCCAAAGACTCAGTAGATGATAAGGTGGCCGGGCTGGAAATAGGAGCGGATGACTACCTTGCAAAACCTTTCCACCTTGCGGAGCTCATGGCCAGAATCAGGTCTGTGATTAGAAGGAAAAATCAGGATGGAGAAAATATCATCCGCTACAAAAATATCAGCATTGACCCGGAGAACAGAACGGTGAAAGTAGGTGATGAAGAGCTTGTTCTTAACCGTAAAGAATATGACCTTTTGTATTATTTTGTGATTCATCCGGAGAAGACCTTACAGAAAACAACACTGGCGGAAGCTATCTGGGGAGATTATATTGATCAGGCAGACAGTCTGGATTTCATTTATTCCCAGATTAAAAATCTTCGTAAAAAACTGAAAACTCTACATGCAGAGGCCGATTTTCAGGCGGTGTACGGAATAGGATATAAATTGATCTGATGAAAACTTCATTAAAATATTACACGATAAAGTACCTGATCATGATTCTGCTGCTGATCATAGCAGTGTGGGCAGGTCTTTTTTATGCCTACATTCTGGATGAAGTACACGATAATGTAGATGATGGCTTAAGAGATAGAAAAATACAGATTATTAAAGCTGTTTATCTTAATCCTCAGCTTTTGAAGAATAATGAATTTGGATTCAATGAATTTAAAATCAATCCGATCAAAGCCGGAGATTATCAGAATAAAAGCAGGCTGTACAATAAGATGTATTATATGGAATATGATGATAAAGATCAGCCTTACAGGGTTCTGGAAGCCGACTTTATTGATCAGTTCAAAGCGCATCAGCGGCTTGTTATCAGGACTTCAACGGTAGAAGAAGACGAATTGATATACGATCTCACAACAGCCTTAATAGTACTTTACATCCTTTTGGTGATAAGTATCGTAGCTGTTAACGGATATCTTCTTAATAAGGCGATGAGACCGTTCTATCAGATATTGGATAAACTAAAAAAATATCAGTTTGGAATTCCTTTTTCCCAGGAAAAACAGAACTATAAGATCACCGAGTTTGAAGAATTAAATGTAGAAATCAATGAAATGATTGAACGTAATGAATTGGTTTTCTATCAGCAGAAACAGTTTATCGAAAATGCTTCCCATGAACTTCAGACGCCTCTGGCTATCGTGATCAATAAAATTGATCTTATGATTCAGAATGATGATTTAGATAAAAAGAATCTCAACTTTCTTACCGAAGTGAAAAACGACCTGAGAAGAATGGTTGGATTGAATAAATCCTTACTTATGCTTTCCAGGATTGAAAACAGCCAGTTTAATAAAACTTCAGACGTTGATTTTAACAGAATGATCACTCAGCTGGTACAGAATTATGAAGACTTCATTGCATTTAAAAAAATTGAGGTCTCAATTATTGAGAAAGGACAGTTTATAGCAGATTTTAATCAGGATCTGGCAGATATTCTTTTATCCAACCTTCTTAAAAATGCAGTTAAATACAACCATCAGGAAGGGATTTTAAACATTATCGTGGAAAATAACCGGATAACATTTCAAAACAGCGGAAGTGCTGAGCCTTTAGATAAATCCAGAATCTTTAACCGTTTCTATAAACAGGGGTCAGATCATACTTCTACAGGATTAGGGCTGTCTATCATCAAAACCATTATCAAACAATATCCGGGCTGGGACATTAATTATGAATATGGAGATCAGATGCATTACTTTATTCTGACAAAGAATAATACCCATTAATAATACTTTATATCAATAGAAAAAGCCTTTCAGACGAAAGGCTTTCTTATGTGTAATACTCAGATTAAAATCCTAAGCTTGTTCTTACTCTTTTCAGTGTTTCCAGCGCAATAGGTCTGGTTTTCTCAGCTCCCTGCTGAAGTTTTGCTTCAAGCTCATCGAGATTGTTCATATAATAAGCGAACGTTTCTCTTTCCTTCTCAAAACGTACCAGAATAAGATCCAGAAGTTCTTTCTTAGCATGTCCGTATCCGAAGTTTCCGGCAAGATATTTTGCTCTTAATTCTTGAGTCTGTTCAGGTGTAGCAATCAGCTGATAAATCTGGAATGTTTTGTCCGTATCAGGATCCTTAGGCTCTTCCAAAGACTTGGAGTCTGATTCAATGCTCATCACCTGTTTTTTCAGCTCCTTTTCAGGTAAGAAAATATTGATGATATTTCCTCTTGATTTTGACATTTTCTGTCCGTCTGTCCCGGGAACATATTTAGTGTCCTCCTGAAGTTCAGATTGTGGAAGAACAAGAATTTCACCCATCTGATTGTTGAATCTTGAAGCGACATCTCTTGCAAATTCCAGGTGCTGAAGCTGATCTTTTCCTACAGGTACAATTTCAGCGTCATACAATAAAATATCTGCAGCCATCAGAATAGGATACGTAAACAAACCTGCGTTTACATCCTGAAGCCTGTCTGCTTTATCCTTAAATGAATGAGCCAATGTTAATCTTTGATAAGGAAAAAAACATGATAAATGCCAAGAAAGTTCACAGGTTTCAGCGATATCACTTTGTCTGTAGAAATATGTTTTTTCAGTATCCAATCCACAAGCAAGCCAAGCCGCAGCAATCTCGTAGGTATTTTGTCTTAAAGTCTGCGCATCTTTTATCTGGGTAAGTGTGTGAAGATTCGCAATAAATAAAAATGATTCATTTCCTTCCTGTTTGGATAACTCAATAGCAGGAATAATAGCCCCTAATAAATTTCCAAGATGGGGTGTTCCGGTGGCTTGAATGCCGGTAAGAATTCTTGACATTTGTTTACAATTTATATTTAAAATTAATGAACAGCAAATTTACGAGGTTTGCCGGGAATAATGAAAGATAAAAGATAAAAGATAAAAGATAAAAGATAAAAGATAAAAGATAAAAGATAAAAGATAAAAGATAAAAGATAAAAGATAAAAGATAAAAGATGTTGTTATTAAAATTCAATAGGGGTGGGCTTCAGCCCAGCCAGCTTAAAATTCAACATCCATCCATTGGCTTCAGCCAAAACCTATCAATCGGTAAAATTTTATTATCCTTCTACACAATCATCTGTGAAAATCTGTGCAATCAGTGGGAAAAATATTAAGGAATCACAATCTTCTCTCCTCCAAATTTCGGTTCCACACCAAAAAGAAGATCCCAATAGGCTTTAGCTTTTGCCAGATACTCTCTCAAATTGGTTTTTAAGCCCGCATACTTATTCACATCCTCTGCGTTATATCCAAAGGCATCCATTCCATTTTTTCTGGCCAGAAAAACAGCTCTTTCATTATGGAATTTCTGTGAGATAATGACCAGTTTCGTCTGCCCGAAAATATCTTTTGCTCTCACTACAGAATCCAGTGTTCTGAATCCGGCATGGTCTAAAATAATTTTATCATGATGAACTCCTTGCTGCATCAATGCCAGCTGCATATCTTCAGGCTCATTATAATCTTTGGTGCTATTGTCACCACTAACGATGATGTATTGTATTTTTCCGCTTTTGTATAAATCGGCAGCAGCCTTAATTCTGTTGTAAAAATAAGCATTTGGGGTTCCGTTGCTCAGGAGTTTTCCGGTTCCCAGTAATAAGCCGGTTTTTGATTCCGGTACATCAGCAATATTGTAGGAAACAAATGGTGCACTGTCTTTTTTGATGCTGTAATTTGCCCAGGCAATAAAAATAATTCCTGCAACCATAAGAAGCAGGAAAAATTTAACAATATTTTTGATTATTTTATTCATCTGAAAATAGATCATTTAAAATTCCAAACCGTTTGGAAAAGCTTTTTTTCTGAATATTAATAAGAAAGCAGCCCCTACTGTAATAGCAGAATCGGCAACATTGAAAATATATTTGAAGAACTCAATATGTTTTCCTCCGATCAAAGGCCAGCTGTCAGGAACGTACCAGTCTACTACAGGAAAATGAAGCATATCTACCACACATCCTTTCATAAAGGTGGAATATCCGTGCCCGAAAGGAACGATTTTAGAAATGCCGCCGTAGCCAATCCATCGGTCAGTGCTGGCGTCATAAACAGTTCCGCTGTCGAAGATCATTCCGTAGAACATTCCATCAATAAGATTTCCGATAGCTCCTGCAAAAATAATCGCCATAGGAACTAAAAGATAATTGGAAGCTCCTTCTTTCAGCCATTTTCTGAACATATAGATCATACCTCCGATCAGGAATACTCTTAAGATGACCAGAAAATATTTTCCGATAATTCCTCCGAAATGAAATCCGTACGCCATTCCAGGATTTTCAACAAAAGTTTTGTTAAAGAAACCATTGATGACAGGAATACTCTCATTCAGTTCAAAATGAGTTTTGATATAAATTTTTGAAGCCTGGTCAATGAACAACACTAAAAATGTTATTGCTAAGATCTTTTTCATTACTGTCCTTTAGGTTTTGAAGGCTTTGATGCCGGCTTTACATTTTTATTATCGCTTGCTTTCCTGACTACTTTCTGTCCATTGAATGAGCTCTTTACATGAGCTTTTTCAAATTTAATCCCCATTTCCTTCAGAACACTTTTCAGTGCACTCAGCTCCATAGAATTTTTAGGATGTACTATGATAGATTCCATTTCTTATATTTATTTTTTTACATTTTGGACAATTCATCCAGCCTTTTTCTGTCTTTCTCAGACAAATCATTCACTCCGTTTTTGCCCATCTTACTCAAAAGTCTGTCGATTTCTTTCTCCCGCTCGCGTTTATCAGAATTGAATTGATCATCAATGGTATAATTATAATTTTTTTTCTGATCAGGGAAGAATCTGTTTTTGATCCATTCTCTGTTGAAAAATATGACAACTACGGCAATGATAACTCCCAAAATTAATAATTCGTTCATGGGTATACATTAAAAATTAGGTTTATAAAGTATCCGTAAATACGTTATAAACCCAATGTTATTTTACAAACCTTACGGTTATTTTTGCATGTTTTTCGCTTCGATGCTCAGCGTAGCGTGAGGAACGGCTAAAAGTCTTTCCTTAGGAATCAGCTTTCCTGTTACTCTGCAAACACCATACGTTTTATTTTCGATTCTGATCAAAGCATTTTTAAGATCACGCACGAATTTTTCCTGTCTTCCTGCCAAAATAGAATTCTGTTCTTTGCTCAACGTCTCTGCTCCTTCTTCAAAAGCTTTGAAAGTAGGAGACGTATCATCAGTACCATTATTCTGGTCATTGATAAAACTTTCTCTGATAAGCTGAAGATCCTTTTCTGCTTTTTCTATTTTTTCTTTAATGATCGCTTTAAATTCCTGTAAATCAGCATCGCTGTATCTAACTCTTTCGTCTGACATATTCTTTCTCTTTTTTAATAAAATTATGAAATGGAATTTGAAATATAATAACTACAGGTTAATTTTTTTCAACATTTATCTTAAAATTAACCTCATCTATTTCGATTTCGTTAAAATTTAAAAGTGAAGATACAATTTCTATTTTATTTGACAAGACTTCGGAAGAAATATATTCTTCATTTTTCTTAATCTCATTCAGGAAAGGAGAACTTTCTTCCAATGTGATTGAAATTCTGTCTGTCAGTTCAAAGTCTTTATCTTTTCGCAGGTTCTGAATTCTGTTGATGAACTCTCTTGCGATCCCTTCAGATTTTAACTCATCGGTTAACGTCAAATCTAATGCCACAGTTGTTTTTCCATCAGAAGTTACGGTCCATCCCGGGATATCTTTTGTAGAGATTTCTACATCATCAAGGGTGATTTCATATCCCTGAACGTCTGTTTTTCCTTCTTTTTCAAGACTGGCAATCTGTTCTGCACTAAGATTAGCAATCTCTGCACCCACCACCTTCATATCTTTTCCTAATTTAGGACCAAGCGCTTTGAAGTTCGGTTTTATCTGTTTTACAATTAAATGGGATGCTTCTTCAGCATTGATTAACTGTAATTCTTTCACGTTCACCTCCTGTTTGATCAGATCTGCAACTGCAAGAATCTGCTCTTCTGTTTTAGAATCCAGTACAGGAACCAATACTTTTTGTAAAGGCTGACGAACTTTTACATTTTCTTTCTTTCTCAATGAGAAAACCATACTTGTAATGTTCTGTGCCAAATGAGTCTTTTCAACCAGATCCTGATCAATTAAACTTTCATCAGCTACCGGGAAGTCTGTAAGGTGTACAGATTCACAATTTTCCTTACCTGTTACTTTATTTAAATCCTGATACAACTGATCCATGAAGAACGGAGCAATAGGAGCGGAAAGCTTAGCTACTGTTTCAAGACAAGTGTATAAAGTCTGGTAAGCAGAGATCTTATCATCAGAATAATCTCCTTTCCAGAAACGTCTTCTGCATAGTCTTACATACCAATTACTCAGGTTGTCGTTCACAAAAGTACTGATCGCTCTTGCTACTCTTGTCGGCTCGTAGTCTTCATAGAAAGCTTTTACCTCCTTAATCAGAAGATTAAGCTCAGAAAGGATCCATCTGTCGATTTCAGGACGGTTTTCCACTTCTTTTTCCGAATAGTTGAAGCCATCCACATTCGCATACAAAGCGAAGAATGAATAGGTATTGTAAAGTGTTCCGAAGAACTTTCTTCTTACTTCGTCAATTCCTTCAATATCAAACTTCAGGTTTTCCCATGGGTTGGCATTGGAAATCATGTACCAACGCGTAGCATCAGGTCCGTATACAGCAAGTGTTTCGAACGGATCTACAGCATTTCCTAAACGTTTTGACATTTTTTGTCCGTTCTTATCCAGAACAAGACCGTTACTCATTACATTTTTATAAGCAACCGAATCAAACACAGCTGTTCCGATAGCGTGAAGCGTATAGAACCATCCACGGGTCTGGTCAACACCTTCTGCGATGAAATCAGCAGGGAATGCTTTATTATTGTCGATTAATTCTTTGTTTTCGAAAGGATAATGCAACTGTGCATAAGGCATAGACCCTGAATCGAACCAAACATCGATCAGGTCGCTCTCACGTTTCATTGCTTTTCCTGAATCAGAAACCAATACCACTTTGTCAACCACGTTTTTGTGAAGATCCACAAGCTCATAGTTAGACTCAGCCATATTTCCGATGATGAAACCTTTGAAAGGGTTTTCAGTCATCAGTCCTGCTGCAATTGATTTTTCGATTTCATTGTATAACTCTTCTACAGAACCGATGATTTTTTCTTCTTTCAGATCATCTGTTCTCCAGATCGGCAATGGAATACCCCAATATCTTGAACGGGATAAGTTCCAGTCGTTTACATTTTCCAACCAATTGGCAAAACGTCCTTCTCCGGTAGCTTTTGGCTTCCAGTTGATCTCTTTGTTCAAATTAACCAGTCTGTCTTTTACAGCAGTCATTTTCACAAACCATGAATCCAACGGGTAATACAATACCGGTTTATCTGTTCTCCAGCAGTGTGGATAAGAGTGGACATATTTTTCTACTTTGAAAGCCTTGTTCTCCATTTTCAATAAGATGGCAAGTTCTACATCCCATGATTTCTCAGGAGCAGTTCCTTCATCGTAGTATTCGTTTTTGATATAAGTTCCGGAGAATACCTCAGGCACATTTTCTCCTTTGATGAATTTCCCTTGTAAATCTACCAATGGTACAAGATTATCATTTTCATCTTTTACCAGCATCGGTGGAACCTCAGGCTGAGCCATTTTAGCTACTCTCGCATCATCAGCACCAAAAGTAGGTGCCGTGTGAACGATACCTGTACCATCTTCTGTCGTAACGAAATCTCCAAGGATCACTCTGAATGCATTCTCAGGATTGTCATTGGGGGTAAACCAAGGAACTAATTGCTCATATCTTGTATCAACAAGTTTTTCTCCTGTAAACTCTTTTAATATTCTGAAAGGAATTACTTTAGTCTCCGGAGTATAGTTGGCAAAATCCTCATCTGTACCTACTGTATATTTTTTACCGAAAACTTTAGGTAAAAGAACACTTGATAAAACTACAGTTACAGGTTCAAATGTATACTGATTGAAGGTTTTAACCAAAACATATTCAATATCTCTTCCTACGGTAAGAGCCGTATTGGACGGAAGTGTCCATGGAGTTGTTGTCCATGCAAGGATATGTACATCCCCGTCAACATCGTTGAACAAAGCTGAAGAGTCTTTCTTCACTTTAAACTGAGCCACAACCGTTGTATCTGAAACATCACGATAGGTTCCAGGCTGGTTAAGCTCATGAGAAGAAAGTCCTGTTCCTGCTTTTGGAGAGTAAGGCTGGATCGTGTAGCCTTTGTACAATAAGTCTTTATTGTACAATTGCTTCAATAGCCACCAAACCGTTTCCATATATTTTGACTTGTACGTGATGTACGGATCATCAAGGTCTACCCAATATCCGATTTTTTCCGTAAGGTTATTCCATACATCGGTATAACGCATCACGGCTTCACGACAAGCTTTGTTATAGTCTTCAATAGAGATTTTTTTGCCAATATCTTCTTTAGTGATTCCTAATTCTTTTTCTACACCCAGTTCCACAGGAAGACCATGCGTATCCCAGCCTGCTTTACGGAAAACCTGCTTTCCGTTTTGAGTCTGGTAACGGCAGAAAATATCTTTCAATGCTCTTGCCATTACGTGGTGAATTCCGGGCATACCGTTTGCTGAAGGCGGACCTTCATAAAAAACAAACTCAGGATTTCCCTGACGAATCTCAACACTCTTATTGAAGGTTTTATTTTGTTTCCAAAATTCCGCTACATTCTCTGCTACGTCAATAAGGTTGAGGTTTTTGTATTCTTTAAATTGGCTCATTGTAAATATCTCAATATCGTTGATTAATTAAGTCTGCAAATTTACTAAAATTTGTCGGTTTATAATATATGTTTTATTTCGATATCATCTATTAAAAAGTTCAATTTCAGAAATATAAATGGAGAAAGTGAGAAAAAGTGAATGGTGAATAGTCAATAAGTGAATTTTTCCGGGTGTTTTTTATATAAAATTTAATGCAATTTATTCAATAGGAGCGGGCTTCAGCACGCTTAAATAATAAAAATAAATCCTACGGCTTTAGCCAAAACCTAATGATTGCGCAAAGTTCACAAAGATGTATGGATAATGTAAGATCGGTCGCAAAGGCGTTTCACTCAGCAGGGGAAATATGGGGTGGGAAAAACAAAATTGATTCGAAGATTGGCTAGAGTACGAAGCACGGATTGGCCGAAATTTTGTACATTTAAGTAGATCTATAAACTCAAATGCTGTATGAAAATCTTTCCCCAACTGATATTTATGATTTGTTTAATTAGCAGTATCATCACTCAGGCTCAAAATAATTATCCACAAAATTATTTCAGGAATCCACTCAACATTCCCATGCAGCTGGCTGCCAATTTTGGAGCTATCAGGACTAATCACTTTCATATGGGACTGGATTTAAGAACAAATAGCCAGGAAAATTTATCGGTTCTTGCAGCCGCAGAAGGTTATGTGAGCAGAATAAAAGTAGAGCGTTATGGATTTGGAAATGCAGTGTACATCACTCATCCCAACGGTTATACCACAGTATATGCCCACCTGAATAAATACTTCAGTAAACTGGATGAATATGTAAAGGAAAAACAATATAAAGACGAAAAGTGGGAGCAGGATATCACTTTTCAACCCGGACAGTTTCCTGTGGAGAAAGGACAACAGATTGCATTGAGTGGAAATACCGGAGGATCTGCTGGCCCGCATCTTCATTTTGAAATAAGAGATACCAAAACAGAGGAATGCTTAAATCCGTTACTTTTTGGGTTTGCCATTCCTGATAATATTGCCCCGATTATTAGCGGATTGTATTGGTATGACCGCCGTTTCAGTACGTATGAACCCGGAGCGAATAGTATTGCCGTAAAAAAAGCCGGAAATACTTATACGTCTAATCTTGTTCAGGTGAGTTCTCCGGAGATAAGTTTGGGCATTAAAGCTGTAGATAAAGCGAATAAAGGATTTAATCTTGGAGTTTATCAGGCAGAACTCTTGATGGACGGTAAGCTGATTTATAGTTTTAAAACTGATAAAATCCACTATGATGACACGCGATATATCAACGGCTGTATAGACTATACCAAATTCATCAGGGATAAAATGGGAATTCAGCACCTATCCGATTTACCAGGAATGCATCTTCAGAATTATAGTCTTCCAAACTTAAGTGGGATTATCAAATTTCAGGATGAAAATGTTCATACCATTGAGATTGTTCTGAAAGACGTCAAAGGAAATACAAGCCGCTTAACAACAAAACTCCAGTTAAATAAAACTTCAGATAAAATATCTTCTACGGGAAAAACAATAATGGCTAACGAAGCGAAAACCATTACCACAGAAAATACAGAGATTGCTTTCAGTAAAAATGCCATGTATGATGCCGTAAATTTCAATGCCTATGAAAAACCGGATACAGATCCGAATGCTGTTTCAAATACCATTGTTTTGCATAGTCCATACATTCCCGTTCAGGATGAATATACCTTGAAAATAAAACCGAATAGAAAATTAACCAATACAGAAAAAGATAAGACAGTTATTGTTCTTGATTACGGAAGTGATAAAGATTTTGTAAAAGCAAAATGGAATAGTGACTGGGCAGAAGGGAAATTCAACAGATTGGGTACGGCGAAATTGGTGATTGACAATAATCTTCCATCCGTTTCATCAGGCTGGGCAGAAGGAGCATTGGTTAATAGCAGTTCATTACTTTTAAAGGGAACAACGAAAGTGGGAGATATTATTTCATTTCGTGCCGAACTGGATGGTAAATGGCTGAGGTTTGCAAGAGTAAAAGACAATTTTGTCTACACTTTTGATGAAAAATGCCCGAAAGGATCAGGTTCCCATACTTTAAAAGTAACCACAATCAATACCGCCGGTAATACCAATACACAAACTTTTACGTTTAAGAGATAATTCATCTTTTAATACTTAAATCTTTTAATTTTAATTAGATAAATTTGCTTTTTAAAAATTAAAATCATTGGAATTTCATCCGTCAATCGAGAAAGCAGGGATTCAGGAAATCAAATTGTTTCAGGAAGAAAAACTTCGTGAACTTTTGATCTATCTTGAAACTCATTCGCCGTTTTATCAGAAACTGTTCAACGAAAATAATATTACTATTGAGGATATTCGTACTTTGGAAGATCTTCAGAAGATTCCTACCACCACAAAGAATGATCTTCAGCAGTACAATCATGATTTTTTCTGCATACCACCGCATAAAATTGTGGATTACAGCACCACTTCCGGAACATTGGGAGATCCGGTGACTTTCGGATTGTCCGACAGTGATCTGGAAAGGCTTGCGTACAATGAAGCGATATCTTTTGCCTGTGCAGGAATTCAGAAAGGAGATGTTGTGCAGATGATTACCACCATAGATAAAAGGTTTATGGCTGGGCTTGCTTATTTTCTTGGTTTAAGAAAAATGGGGGCAAGCGTAGTAAGAATGGGACCGGGAATTCCTGAACTGCAATGGGATTCTATCTTCAGATACAAACCCAGATATCTGATCACCGTTCCTTCTTTTCTGTTGAAAATGATTGATTATGCCGAAAAACATGGACTGGATTATAAAAATTCAGGTGTTTACGGTGCTGTTTGCATTGGAGAAAGTATCAAAAATCAGGATTTTACAGACAATATTCTTTCACAGAAAATCAAAGAAAAATGGGACATCAAACTCTTTTCCACCTATGCTTCTACCGAAATGAGCACTGCCTTTACAGAATGTGAATTCCAGATCGGAGGACATCACCATCCGGAACTGATTATTACAGAAATTCTGGATGATGAAGGAAATCCTGTAAAAAAAGGAGAAAGCGGAGAACTTACGATTACGACTTTGGGAGTGGAAGCCATTCCTTTGTTGAGGTTTAAAACCGGAGATCTTGTAAAAGCCCACTATGAGCCATGCAAGTGTGGAAGAAATACAATGAGATTAGGACCTGTTGTAGGAAGAAAGCAGCAGATGATCAAATACAAAGGGACAACGCTGTATCCTCCTGCTATGAATGATATTTTAAATGATTTTAATAATATCTTATGCTACCAGATTGTGATTCATGCCAACGAAATCGGACTTGATGAGATTATCATTAAACTTAGTACAGAAGCAGATCATGAAGGGTTTGTCAATGAAGTAAGAGACCACTTCCGTGCAAAATTGAGAGTAAGTCCTAAAATTGAAATCATCGATTTTGATATTCTTTCTAAAGCAGTTTTTAATCCAAACAGCAGAAAACCGATTAATTTTATTGATTTACGCTGATCTGCTTTTCTTAAAAATTAATATTATTCTTTTTATTTTACACTTATTCCGGCTTAAATTAGCCGGATTTTTTCTTACTAGATCAATAAAATGTCTTTTTTACGAAAATCCGTTATTTAGAGTCTTATTGAGTAATTTTACGGGAATTAAACATAAAAAAATGAAAAAAAAATTAATTCTGATGGCTGGCTTAACTATAGGCCTTGCATTAGTATCCTGTAAAAAACAAGGTAATGAACTTGAAAAAGAACTCTCGGCAGCACATGCTAAATTGAAATCTGATCATAGCAAATTAGAAGCAGCTCATTCGGTAATGGAAAAAGAACATGCTGCTTTTACCAGTATTCATCACCTGCAGAATGAACCTGCTACCAGTGAGCATAACAAAATTGAGGCTTTGCATAAGGATATTCTGCAGCAGCATGCAGACCTGCTTATCAGGCATTCTGAAATTATAAAAAAACATGATGAACTGGAGAAAAAGCATGCAACTGAAAATTTTGACATCAATCAGTTGAAAGCTGATCATGATCGAATGATGAAAGAGGATGAAGAACTGATACGGGAACATACAAAAATGACAGAAGATCATACAAAAATGATGGCAGAAGATGATAAGATAAAGAAAGAAGATAAATTGAAATAATTTTGTACAAAACGGTCTGAACTTTCAGACTGTTTTTTTCTGTTACTTATCAATAAAAGTAAATATATTTGGGCGCTTAAATAAAAACTAATTTAAAAAATATGAGAAAATTATTGTTATTGCTGTTCATGGCAATTGGAGTGGTAGCTTTTGCCCAAAATCAAATTAAAGTTGAATCCGGAAATTTTGATTTTTTAAAAGATCAGACTGAGGTAAATGTTCAGGTGAAATTTGAAAATGTCGCTTTTCAGGTAGAAAATTATACTGAAGCTCAGTATCTTGAGAGAAGAAAAACTGAAACCATAGCTAAAAAGAGTGAAGAGGCCTGGGGAAAATGGATCAGAGCATGGGAAACATTTAAAAATACGGAATATTTGGATTATTTTCTGAAAGGAATCAACAGAAAGTCTAAAAAGATTGCCTTCAAAAAAGATACTCATGCTAAGTATACACTAATTGTTGATGCAAAATGGATTTATGCAGGATGGCATGGTGGATTGATAGGGCAGGAAGCTAAATTAACCTCAGACCTGGTTTTCGTAGAAACAGATAATACGTCAAATGTGGTGATGAAGCTAAAAGGAGATAAAATTCTTGGAAAACCACAAAATAAGGATTTTGTAATGGAATATGGAAGAATTGCTGGAGCATATGAACAAACTGGAAAAGATCTGGGGAAAAAAATTAAAGAAATTATAAAATAAGCAAAAACGGTCTGAAAAAATTCAGACCGTTTTTATTATGCTTGATTTTGCTGCTCCTGTTTTTCCAGCTTGATCAGGTTCGCAAGGTTTTTAATTACAGTATCGTGCTTTCTCACAAAAGGATTGTCTTTATTCCAGACATAGCCTGCTAAAACAGCACAGATCTTTTTCTTGACGTCCGGATTTTCCGGCTGATGGAAGAATAGCTCCTGAAGATTTCCGGTATACCATTCTTTTACATAGGTGGTGAAAACATCTACTCCGTATAAAATATAATCTGTATATTCTTTCTGCCAATCGATTTTTTCTCCGTTTAATTGTCTTAACGCGAGTTTGGCGGCCAGCATTCCGGATTCTGTGGCAAAAGCCATTCCTGAAGAAAATACCGGATCAAGGAATTCTGAAGCATTTCCTGTTAAAGCAAATCCGTCTCCGAATAAACTTTTAACCGAACATGAATAATCTTTCAGATGTTTAGGTTCAAAAAGGAAATCTACATTTCCAAAACGTTTTACGTAATATTCAGAAAGAGAGATCGCTTTTCTTAAAGCTTCCGTCGTATCTCCGTTTTCAGATAATTTGTCGATATATTCAGTAGGGCCTACAATTCCTAAACTTGTGTTTCCGTTGGAAAAAGGAATTACCCAAAGCCATACTTCGGTTTCAATAATGTCAAAAGAAATCAAAGTTCCTTCCTCTCCAGGTTCTCTGTTGATATCGTTTACATGAGAGAAAATGGCAGAGTGAGGGGACAGTTTTGAAGGTTTTTCAAGATCAAGCAGGCGAGGCAGTACTCTTCCGTATCCACTGGAATCGATAACAAACTTAGCATGGATCTCTTTTGTTTCTCCATCCTTGTTTCTTACCGTAGTTATAGAATCTGTTCCGTCAAATTTGATATCTATCACTTCAGTTTCAAACTCAAGATCAATTCCTTTGTTAATGACTTCCTGAGCAAGCGTATTATCAAAATCAGCTCTTGGAACCTGCCAGGTCCAGTCCCAGCCTTCCCCGAATTTGTTGCTGAAATCAAAAATGCAGACTTCCTCACCACGGAGGAAACGAGCCCCAAGCTTTTTTTCAAAGCCCATTTTGTCTAATGCAGGGAAAAGTCCGGCCTCCTCAAAGTGGTCCATTACCCTTGGAATTAAGCTTTCTCCAACTACGAGTCTGGGGAATTTTGTTTTTTCAACTACTTTTACGCTGACGTTATTGTTCTTCAGGTACGAAGAAGACACGCATCCGGAGGGTCCGGCTCCGATTACAAGAACGTCAACAAATTCTTTGCTCATCTTTGATTTTTTATTTTAATAATAACTTTTATCTTTGCCGCAAAATTAGTGACAAATAATTAATATTTTACAAAATTATCAACTATTACTTTTAATTGATGAAAATAAATAACTTTTTAGAACTGAAAGACTTTCAAAAAATTATCATTGAGAATGAAAAAATAGAACTGGATGAATCACTTTTATCAAGAGTGGATAAAAGTTTTCAGTTTTTAAAAGAGTTTTCAAAAAATAAAGTAATATATGGTGTGAACACCGGTTTTGGGCCCATGGCTCAGTTTAAAATCAGTGATGAAGACACCCACCAGCTTCAGTATAACCTGATCAGAAGCCATTCTTCAGGAATTGGAAATCCTTTACCTGCGGAAGAAGTAAAAGCATGTATGCTGGCAAGATTGAATACATTATCATTAGGGAATTCAGGAGTGCACCAGTCTGTTATCTATCTTCTTCAGGAACTGATCAACAGAGATATTACTCCACTGATTTTTGAACATGGAGGAGTAGGAGCAAGTGGTGACCTTGTCCAGCTGGCTCACCTGGCTCTGGTATTGATTGGAGAAGGAGAAGTTTTTTACAATGGAGAACGAAAATCTACCAAAGAGGTTTTTGAAACTGAAGTCTTAGAACCGATAAAAGTTGAAATCCGTGAAGGTCTTGCTTTGATGAACGGAACTTCCGTAATGTCCGGAATCGGTATTGTAAATGCCTATAAAGCGAATCAGCTTACAGATATTTCTCTCAGACTTTCTTGTGCTATCAATGAAATTGTACAGGCTTATGATGATCACCTGTCAGAGGCGTTGAACGGAACCAAAAGACATTACGGGCAGCAGAAAGTGGCAGAAAGAATGCGTGCTCATCTGGCAGACAGTAAACTGATCAGAAAAAGAGAAGAGCATCTTTATACTCATTTTGAAGAGCAGGAAAAAGTATTCAAGGAAAAAGTTCAGGAATATTATTCTTTACGATGTGTTCCTCAAATCTTAGGTCCGGTATTGGATACGTTGGAATATACGGAGAAAGTTCTTGAAAATGAGATCAATTCAGCGAATGACAACCCAATTATCAACGTTGAAGATCAGCATGTGTATCACGGAGGAAACTTCCATGGAGATTATATCTCTTTGGAAATGGACAAGCTTAAAATTGTGGTAACCAAACTTACCATGCTTGCAGAAAGACAATTAAACTACCTTCTGAATGCCAAAATCAATGAAATTTTGCCTCCTTTTGTCAATTTAGGTAAATTAGGTTTCAATTTTGGGATGCAGGGAGTACAGTTTACGGCAACTTCTACTACGGCAGAAAGCCAGATGCTGTCAAACTCTATGTATGTTCACAGTATTCCAAACAATAACGATAACCAGGATATCGTTAGTATGGGAACAAATGCTGCGGTGATTTGCAGAAAAGTCATTGAAAATGCTTTTGAAGTTTTGGCCATTGAAGCAATTACTATCATTCAGGCGGTTGAATATCTTGGATTTCAGGATAAGGTTTCATCCTCTACAAAAGAACTGTATGATGATATCAGAAAAATTATTCCTGCTTTTTCAGATGATATGGTTATGTATCCGTATTTGGAGGAAGTAAAGAAATATCTGAAAGGAATGTAACTATTGGTTGGCATCAATTGTCTTTTAAAAAAGGCTTCCAGCATCAACTTAAAAAACTAAAAACGATATAAACACTAACGCATGAAATGTGCAATTGTAACAGGTGGCTCCAGAGGAATCGGGAGGGCAATCTGTATAAAACTGGCAGAAGAGAAAAACTATCACATCCTTATCAACTACGCTTCAAATGAAACGGCAGCCAAAGAAACGTTGGCTAAAGTGGAAGAATTGGGCGCTACCGGAGAAATTCTTAAATTTGATGTAGGAAACACCGAAGAAACACAAGCTGTTTTAACGGAGTGGCAGGAGAAAAATCCTGATGCCGTGGTAGAAGTGATCGTCAATAATGCCGGAATCACAAGAGACGGTCTTTTTATGTGGATGCAGAAGGAAGACTGGAACAGTGTGATCAATACAAGTCTGGACGGATTCTTCAATGTGACCAATTTCTTTATTCAAAAGCTGCTTCGTAACAAATACGGAAGAATCATCAATATGGTTTCTGTATCCGGAGTAAAAGGAACTGCCGGGCAGACGAATTATTCTGCTGCGAAAGGAGCTTTAGTAGGTGCTACAAAAGCCCTTGCACAGGAAGTTGCCAAAAGAAATGTTACGGTAAATGCCGTTGCACCGGGGTTCATCAAAACGGATATGACCCAGGAGTTTAATGAAGATGAGCTTAAAGCAATGATTCCTGCCAACAGATTCGGAGAAGCAGAAGAAGTGGCAGATCTTGTCGCATTTTTAGCATCTAAAAAATCTTCCTACATAACAGGAGAAGTGATAAATATTAACGGAGGAATTTACTCATAATAATCTAATAATATACCAATGTACCGGTGTACCAATGTTGATTGATATCAATGAAAAGATTGTTACATTACTAGACTGATACATTGTTAAATTCAATATAAACAAATGGAAAATAGGGTTGTAATTACCGGAATGGGAATTTATTCCTGCATCGGGACGTCTTTAGAAGAGGTCAGGGAATCCCTATATCAAGGAAAATCCGGTATTGTTTTAGATCAGGACAGAAAAGAATTTGGTTTCAGGTCTGGCCTTACAGGAGTAGTTCCAAAGCCTGATCTGAAAAATCTTTTAAACAGACGCCAGCGTGTCAGTATGGGAGAAGAAAGTGAATATGCTTATCTTGCTACCCTGGATGCTTTAAAACAGGCGAATCTGGATGAAGAATTCTTAGATGCTCATGAAGTGGGGATCTTGTACGGAAATGACAGTGTTTCCCAGGCAGTCGTAGAATCTATCGATATTGCAAGGGAAAAGAAAGATACGACATTGATGGGATCGGGAGCGATCTTCAAATCAATGAACTCAACAGTAACGATGAACCTTTCAACTATTTTTAAGCTGAAAGGGATTAATCTTACCATCAGTGCAGCATGTGCAAGCGGTTCCCATTCTTTGGGACTGGCTTATATGATGATCAAAAATGGTTTTCAGGATATGATTATCTGTGGTGGTGCTCAGGAAACCAACAAATATTCCATGGCGAGCTTTGACGGATTGGGAGTATTCTCAGTCAGAGAAGATGAGCCTGCTAAAGCATCCAGACCTTTCGATGCAGAAAGAGACGGATTGATTCCAAGTGGCGGAGCAGCCAGTCTGATTGTTGAAAGCTTGGAATCTGCCCAAAGAAGAGGCGCTCCGATTATTGCTGAAATTATCGGGTATGGTTTTTCTTCCAACGGAGGTCATATTTCAACTCCTAATGTAGACGGGCCGGCTTTGGCAATGGACAGAGCCTTAAAACAGTCAGGATTAAAAGCTTCAGACATCGATTATATCAATGCTCACGCAACTTCTACTCCAATTGGTGATGCCAACGAAGCGAAAGCCATCTATGAGATTTTCGGCAGTGAAGTTCCGGTAAGTTCTACCAAATCCATGACCGGACACGAGTGCTGGATGGCAGGTGCAAGTGAAGTGATCTACTCCATTCTGATGATGCAGAACGATTTTGTGGCTCCCAATATCAATCTGGAAAACCCTGATAATGAAGCACAAAAGATAAATTTAGTCGCAAAAACAAAAAATCAAAAAATTGATGTATTTTTGTCGAATTCTTTTGGGTTTGGGGGAACCAATTCTGCACTAATAGTTAAAAAATTTGATTAAAAACATGGAAAGGGAAAAAATTGTTGCTATTGTTAATGATTTTCTTGTCAACGAATTCGAGGTAGACGGAGACGAAATCAGTAACGATGCCAACCTTAAAAATACACTGGGCTTAGACAGCTTAGATTATATCGACATGGTAGTCGTGATTGAATCCAATTTCGGGGTGAAATTAGGAGAAGCAGATTTCAAAAAAATGGTAACATTTGATGATTTCTATACAACCATTGAAAATAAGATTGCTGAAAAAAACGCGTAGTTATTGAGTAAATCTTTATTCTATAAAATGTGCCAATGTAACAATATCACAGTGATCCGGTAACGGACACTTCAAAAGGGTATTATTACATTGGCTCTCTGTTATATTAAATTCTAGATATGAACAAGTGGAAAGGTAAATCTAAAGGAACAGTACTCGGATACAGAATATTTGTCTGGTGTATTAGAAATATCGGGATCAGAAGTTCATATGGGGTGCTGTATTTTGTAGCCGCTTATTATTCCCTGTTTCAGAAGAAAAGCAATCAATACATTCTTTATTATTTTCAGAAAAGACTGAACTATGGATACTGGAAATCCAAAGCTTCCATCTTTAAAAGCTATTTTACCTTCGGAAAAGTTCTGATTGATAAAACTGCGATTTCTGCCGGACTCAGAGAAAAATATACCTACGAATTTGACGGTATTGAAAATCTCAGAAATCTTTTAGCCGCTAAAAAAGGAGGAGTGCTGATCAGTGCCCATATCGGTAATTTTGAAATTGCGGAACACTTTTTTGCCGATATTGATTTTGACTGCCAGATCAATCTGGTGACTACAGATCAGGAAGTGACCGTCATCAAGGAATATCTGGAAAGTGTTGCGGTAAAAAAGAGTAATATCAAGTTTATTTACGTGAAGGAGGACATGTCTCATATCTTTGAGATCAATCAGGCTTTGTCCAATAATGAACTCATCTGCTTTACCGGAGACCGTTATTTTGAAGGTTCCAAATATCTTGAAGCAGAACTGTTGGGGAAAAGTGCAAAATTTCCGGCCGGTCCGTTTTTGATCGCCTCAAGGTTAGGCGTTCCCGTAGTCTATGTGTATGTGATGAAAGAGAATAATCTTCATTACCATCTGTATGCAAGAGTGGCCCAGAATATCAAAAACCGTGACTCACAGGGACTTCTACAGTCTTATGTGCAAAATCTTGAAACCATGGTAAAAAAATACCCGCTTCAATGGTTTAATTATTTTGATTTTTGGGATGATGTTGATTAATTTTTCTATTTTTATCCCGTAAAAACGAATAAAAACTAAAAAACCATTAAGATTTACCGAGATTTAAGAGAACCCATAAAGTTTCTATGCTTACTTTACCAAAGTAAACTTTAAATATCTTAAATTCCCTGTTTCTTAATTATTAAAAGCACATTCTCTTTTGAAGAAAGCATACGACATACTTGTAATCGGCAGTGGATTGGGAGGTCTTGTTTCGGCTCTTATTTTGGCGAAAGAAGGTCTGAAAGTATGTGTTCTCGAGAAAAATAACCAATATGGCGGAAATCTTCAGACTTTTTCAAGGAATAAGCTTATTTTCGATACAGGAGTCCACTATCTGGGAGGTTTATCCAAAGGGCAGAATCTGAACCGTTTTTTTTCCTATCTGGAAATCATGGATGACCTTGAACTTCAGCTGATGGATGAAGATGGCTATGACAGAATCAGTTTCGGCGATGATGAAATAGAGTATCCGCATGCTCAGGGCTATGAGAATTTTGTTGAACAGCTTTCAAAATATTTCCCTGAAGAAAAAGAAAACCTTGAAAACTACTGTGAAGAAATTCAATATGTATGCAGTCAGTTTCCAAGATATCATGTAGTAGGAAAGGACAGTTACAACGAAGAAATCCTGCACCTCAATACTAAAAGATTCATTGAGTCTGTTACCCAGAATAAAAAACTGCAGTCGGTTTTGCTGGGTTCCAACTTTTTATATGCCGGGGATTCTGAAAATGTTCCCTTTTATGTACATGCCTTAACGGTAAATTCTTATATCCAAAGTGCTTACAAATGTGTGAAAGGAGGAAGCCAGATCTCTAAACTTTTAATCAGAAAACTACGGGAATATGGAGCAGAGGTACACAAACACTCGGAAGTTTCTGAATTTGTTTTTAACGAAAATAATATATTGACCTCCGTCAGGACAAAAGAAGGAAAAGAATACGAGGCAAAACAATTTATATCAAATATAGAAATACGCTCCACCATCAAACTGATAGGCGAGGAAAGACTGAAAAAATCCTTTCTGAACAGGGTTTTAAGCTGGAAGCCCGTTTCTTCGTGTTTTAGTATTTATCTGGTTTTAAAGCCTCATTATCTTCCGAATTTTAATTATAACAGATATCATTACTCCTCTGAAGAACAGGTTTGGAATTCATTCCGATACCGGAAAGAAACATGGCCGGAAACCTATATGCTTTCATCTACGCCTTCAAAACATCATCCTGAATTTGCGGAAAGTCTTACCGCGATTTCTTATATGGATTTTGATGAGGTTAAAGAATGGGAAAATACATTCAATACCGTTGCAGATGAGCATGAAAGAGGAGAAGCGTATGAAAGGTTTAAGCTTGAAAAGACTGAAAAAATGCTTGATGCCCTGGAAAAGAAAATTCCCAATATAAGACATGCTGTTAAAACACTCTATACTTCTTCTCCCTTGTCTTACAGGGACTATATTGGTAATTTCGAAGGAAATATGTACGGATACATGAAAAGCTCAGAGAATCCCCTTAAAACAATGGTTTCTCCCCGTACTAAAATTGACAATCTTTTTCTGACCGGACAATCCGTGAATATGCATGGTATCTTAGGTGTTACGATCGGAGCTTTTAACACCTGTGCTGAAATTATCGGAAAAGAAACGATAGACATGCGGTTGACACAAATGATTAATAAAAACTAAAGTGAAAAAAACTAAAACCATTTATACTTCCGTTCAAAGAACCTTTCTTTATCTCACTCTTTGTTTTTTCTTCATATCCTGCGGAATATCAAAATCTATCCGGCATATTCCTGAGGTAAAGCAATATGCTCTGGAGGTTCCAAAAATTACCAGAATAAACGACAGCACTTTCAGCTATAATCAGAATTATCTTACCAAAAATAAACAACAGCTCTGGGAACTTTATATTAAGGGAAATCCTTTACAATTAGGGTATAATAATGGAGCATTGACACAAAGCTTAATGCAGAAGCAGGAAAGCATTTTCTTTTCAAAAGTGGAAAGTTTTGTCCCTTCAAAATTCAGACAAAGGATATTAAGAGGCTTTTTAAAATGGTATAACAGAAAAATGTACCTCAATGTAAGAGAAGATTATCAGGCAGAATTATATGGTTTGTCACAATATTCCTCGGATCAGTATGATTTTATTGCTCCTAAATATTTAAGAAGCCTTTATCTGCACGGAGCTCATGATATCGGACATGCGATGCAGGATCTGGCCATGGTGGGCTGTACTTCTCTTGCTGTATGGAATGAGAATACGGAAGATGGAGATTTGCTAATCGGAAGAAATTTCGACTTTTATGTGGGAGACGATTTTTCAAAAAACAAGCTGGTAGAATTTGTGCAACCCGATGAAGGAATTCCTTACATGTCGGTAAGCTGGCCGGGAATGATTGGAGTAGTTTCAGGAATGAATAAGGAAGGAATTACAGTAACCATTAATGCCGGAAAATCAAAAATTCCTTTAACGGCAAAGACTCCGATTTCCCTTGTTACAAGAGAGATTTTACAGTATGCTAAAACTATAGAAGAAGCCATTGCGATTGCTAAAAAAAGAAAAGTATTTGTTTCTGAATCTATTCTGGTGGGAAGCGCTGCAGACAAAAATGCGGTAATCATTGAAGTTTCGCCTAAGAATTTCGGTGTATATAGCGTGCAGAATACCAGCAGAGTTCTTTGTACCAATCATTTTCAGTCGGAAGCTTATAAAGACGACAAAAGAAATCAGAAACATATTGAGGAAAGCCATTCTGAATACCGCTATGAAAGGCTTCAGGAGCTTTTGCAGGAAGAAAAGAAAATAACACCGGAAAAGATGGCTTCCATTTTAAGGAACAGATCCGGTTTAAAAGATGAAAGCATCGGTTACGGTAATGAAAAAGCACTCAATCAGCTACTGGCACACCATGCTGTTATATTTTCGCCACAGAAAAAACTGGTTTGGGTTTCTTCCAATCCTTATCAGCTGGGAGAATTTGTTTGCTATGATCTGAACAAAATCTTTTCAGACAAAGGATTGCAGCCTGATGACCTTTCAAAATCAGGCTTAAATATTCCACGAGATCCATTTGCAGATTCTGAAGAATTTCAAAACTATGAGTTGTCTAAAATGTACGGGAAAGAAATCAGTGAGGCTGCTGACGATAAAAATACACTGCTGACAGATGATGTTATCCCATCGTATCAGGCTATGAACCCCGATTTCTGGCTGGTCTATTATCAATCAGGAAAGTATTATTTTAGCAAAAAAGAATATTCAAAGGCAAAAATAGAGTTTGAAAAAGCGCTGACTAAAGAAATTACGACGGTTCCGGATAGAAAGAATGTAGAAAAATACCTGAAGAAAACTTTAAAGAAACTGAAATGATCCCTAAATATATAAGACTGCTGTTCTGTATTCCTTTTGTTATAATCATCTGTTATTCTGTGTATTTGTGCAGCGTGTACAGCTCAATACCTGACAACATCATTATTCACGGTTACGGAAGTATGAAAGACAGCTATGGGAGTAAAATATTTCTTGTCTTTCCCGTATTGATGAATCTGGCTGTTCTTGTGTTTATCTGGTTGATTATCAGAAGACCTGATAAAATAAAATTTACCTTTGAAATGAAGGAAGAAGAAAGAGAAAAAACATATCGTATCACACAACTGGCTTTGGTAATAATTGCGATATTTGTTACCATCATGATGACGCCACTTTCATTTTCAGATGTGGTTTTTAAATAATTAATTATGAAAAAACTTTTAACCTTATTCTTTATCGTGTATTTTCTGCCAGCTTTTTCTCAGGATAGAAAAGAGATCGGAAATATTTTCATTAAAGCTCTGCTGGTTGACAAAAATATAGAAAAAGCACATTCTTATTTTGATCCTTCCGTAGCGGGACAAATTCCGGTGGATCAGCTTAAAGCGATTCCGCAGCAGCTTCAGGGGCAGATTGGAGGACTGAAAAATATCCTTGAAGTAAATAACGAAGGAAACACCTATTATTACTATTCTGAATTTGAAAAGGAAAAACTGGATATTCAGCTTACTTTCAGTGAGAATAATAAATTGCTGGGTTTCTTCTTGGTTCCTCACAAGACATTTGAAAAAAGAGATGAGAAAACCACACTGAAAATAAAAAGTGATGCTATTGAGATGAACGGAACATTATTAATTCCACCTTCCAACAATAAAAAGAGATTGGTTATTTTCGTTCACGGCTCCGGACCTCATGACAGAGATGAAACCATTGGAGAAAACAAGCCGTTTAAAGACATTGCAGAATATCTTTTAAACAACGGAATTGCTTCCTATCGATATGATAAAAGAACCTATTCCCACCCTGAAGCATTCACGGAAAAGTCTACTGTAGAAGAAGAGACCATCAATGATGCTGTAAACGCAGCTCTTTATTTTAAAAATAATGCTGATTACAAAGGATACCAGATTATCATTCTTGGGCATAGCCAGGGAGCGTATATGATACCAAAAATTGCAGAAAAGGCACAGGTTTCAAAATATATTTTTATGGCCGGGAATGCAAGACCGCTGCAAGACCTTCTTGTTGAGCAATATGAATATCTTCATACGATGGATCCGGCTAAAGTTACAGCCGAAGCTGTTCTGGAAATTAAAAAGCAGGTTGAATTTTTAAACTCATCCAAATTTAACTTACATTCTCCTTCATCAGAGCTTCCTTTGGGCCAGTCTGCCGCATATTGGAAGTATCTGAAGGATTACAATCAGCTTAACGAAGTTAAAAAAATCAAAGCTCCGATGTTTTTCGCACAGGGAGGAAGAGATTATCAGGTGACTGAAAAAGATTTTAATCTTTGGAAAGCAACATTGAAAAATGATACAATGGCTGTTTTTAAATTTTATCCGGCATTAAGCCACTTATTCATTACAGGCTCCGGTAAGCCTTCTCCAAAAGATTATGAAATCAAAGGAAAAGTGGATGAACAGTTTTTAAAAGACATTACAGATTTTATTCTGCGGTGAGTTAAGGTTTTTTGACAAATTGATATAAAACAGTATGCTATTTTGGTTGAAGTGATATTTTTAGATAAATATTTCTAGAACATGTAACATTTTGAATTTATTTTCTACTAACTGTTAGTTATAATCTATTAATATTTGTTAAAAAGTAATCTAAAATGAAAAAAATTCGACTTAGTGTTAAGCTGTTATTGTTTTGTTCACTTTTCGGTGCAGGTATAGTATCTGCTCAAAAATATGAACAAACAATTAAGGAGTATGTCAATTCTGCCCAGGGATCATTTCAGAGAGTAAGTCCGGAGCTGAAAACATTTAAAATAATTAATGTAGATCCTTCAAACAGCTTAAAGGGAGATGTCGTAGGAATACAGCAAACGATTAATGGCATTCCAGTTTTCGGAAGTTCTGCCAACGTTTTAATCAGAGATGGAAAAGTTTTAAACTTCGCAGATACTTTTATTAAGAATTATCCTTCTGCTGTTAAAGGAAAAGAAATTGGTAAAAAAGACGCTTTTGTGGCATCCACTATTGAAAAGCTGAACGGATTACCTTCTGTAAAAAATATTGACGGGAAAGAAAGTCCGATAGCAATTAACACTGTTTATTTTGCAAAAGGAGGAGAATTGATATTAGGATATCAGTTGTATATTGAAGAAAAAGGATCGGATAACGTATGGAATATTATTATAAGTACAGAGGATGGTTCTATTTTATACCAGGAAAATACAACTTTATCATGTAGCTTCCATGATGAAGCGTATCATCATGAGTCAGAATCATTCGTACAGAATATTCAAAGCTCTTTACCTGCTAATATAGCTGCTGCTAACCTGAAGAATCCTACAAATTTTATATTATTACCGGATAATGCGTCTTATAATGTGTTTGCTTTTCCTACAGAAGCACCTACCTTTGGAGCGAGAACATTGCTTACAAATCCATGGGATCTGACTGCTTCACCGGAAGGATGGCATTCTGATGGCACTAATCATTATACCATAACAAGAGGAAATAATGCATTTGCATATACTGACGAAAATAACAGTAATCTGCCTCAGTTTTCTCCTGATGGAGGAGCAACAAGAACATTTGATTTTCCTTTAGATATAACAGCTGCCCACACAACTTATACTTCTGCAGCGGTAACTAATTTATTCTATAACTCCAATAAGATGCACGATGTATTTTATAAATTTGGATTTACGGAATCAGCAAGGAATTATCAGGTAAATAATTTTGGAAACGGAGGTACAGGTAATGATCCTGTTCTTGCGGAGGCAAGGGATGGCAGCGGTCTTAACAATGCAAACTTTAATCCGGGTACGGATGGAACAAGCGGAAGAATGCAGATGTTTCTTTTTTCACCTGCCGGAAATATAAGATATCTTTATTATAATTCACCATCAACCTATACAGCCAGAGCTCCAATAGCTACTACAGCGAATTTTGGTCCTCAGATTATGGGGAATCCACCTGTGACTGGAGACCTAGCTCTTTCTACTCCAGCTGATGCATGTACTGCAGTTACAGCCGGAAGTCTTACAGGAAAGATTGCAGTAGTGAATGCTGCAGGATGTGGATTTGCTGTTAAAACAAAGAATTTACAGAATGCCGGAGCTGTAGGGGTTATTCAATACCATCCGTCAAGTAATACTCCTGTAGGAATGGGAGGAACTGATGCTACCATTACAATTCCTACCATTATGGTGGGAATGTCAGAAGGTCAGTTTCTTGTGAATGACTTAAATAACGGTATTGTTGGAAATGCTACTTTGAAAACCGATGCTGTTTACAGAGATGCAAGTTTGGATAACGGTGTAATCAGTCATGAGTATGGGCATGGTATTTCCAATCGCCTTACGGGAACAGGAAGTTCATGTTTATCTTATATTTCATCGAATGAGCAGATGGGAGAAGGATGGTCGGATTTCTTTGCCCTGATGATGACTACAAGACCAGGTGATACCTCTTCTATAGCAAGAGGCGTAGGTACGTTTGTTTCAGGACAGGGAACTACAGGATCAGGAATAAGACCTGCAAAATATTCACCTGATTTTACTATCAATGATTATACCTATGGACGCACTAACGGTATGAAAGTGAATGCGAATAATGCAGTTCTTGGACCGCTTACCGTTCCGGATGTCCATAGCATAGGATTTATCTGGGCTTCAATGCTTTGGGATCTTAACTGGAAATATGTAGATAAGTACGGGTACAACAGTAATGTTCTGGCGGATCCTAACAGCGGAAGTGCAAAAGTTTTACAACTGGTAATGGATGCACTTAAATTGCAGCCTTGTAATCCTACCTTTGTACAGGGTAGAGATGCTATTCTTGCGGCTGACCAGGCATCCACCGGAGGACAAAATAAATGTATGATCTGGACTACATTTGCAAAAAGAGGATTAGGAGTAAATGCTTCTGCCGGAGCTCTTAATGGTCTGGCATTTGGTGCTAATCAACCTTTGCCGGAAATGAGTGACCAGGTAGAAGACTTTACAGTTCCTGCAGAATGTGCTGCATTGGCTGTAAAAGAAATTAATGATTCTAAAGGAATATCAATCTATCCGAATCCTGTAAGAAATGAATTTACAATAAAAACTCCTTCCGGTCTGAAGTTATCCGGAATTACTACCGTTTCTATCTATGATTTTACAGGGAAACTGATTTCTAAGGAAAATATCAACCTTAATAAGCAAAACACAATCAATGCAGAACAATTAATCAATGGAGCTTATATTGTGAAAGTGAGCAATGAGTCAATTGATTACTCTCAAAAGATTATTGTTTCCAAATAGGAATTTATAATAACTAATTGTGATGAGCCTGGAACTTTGTTCCGGGCTTTTTTAATTGTTTTCCGGGCTTACCTTATTCAGAAACAGAAAAGAGCTTATTCCTGCAATGGCCGAAAGTGTAGTGCTTAAGATAAAGCTGCCAATCACATATTGCAGAAGATTGTTCTTGATCAGTTCGAAATTTAAATCCTGACTTAGAATATCGCTGTTTCCACTTACAAATGGTGCTCCTAAAAATAATGAAGCTGCAATAATAAAAGGAATAAAAGGAGGAAGACTCACATTGGAAGCTACAAATGCAAGGACTTTATTAAGCTTAAAAAGTACAGATAAACTGATCACCAGAAGTGTCTGAAATCCCCAGAAAGGAGAAAGCCCTATAAACACTCCCAAAGCTATGGAAAATGCTTTTGCTCGGTTACTTCCGTCACTTTCTAAGACATCTTCCTGGATGAATCTTTTAAAGCTTTTTTTTTTGAAATTATTCACGAAATTTCTCGGAATAATATAAAATAAAGTGATGGTCACCAGTATGGTGTTTAGAATACTGATTCTTGTAAAATCTTTGAAAGGTCTGAAATGGGAAACCCGCTCCGCCGGATCATATAAAACCTTGATCGGAACATTTTTTACCGGAACATGTCGCCAGGCGGTTCTTACAATGATTTCGATCTCAAATTCAAACTTAGGGGTAAAATATTTCTTTGGAATTTTATGCAAAGGATAAAGCCTGTAGCCGGACTGTGTATCTTCAAGCCTGATACCGGTTTCAAACCAAAACCAGAAATTGGAAAAACGGTTTCCGAAACTGCTTTTCTTAGGAATGCCATCCTGAGACATATTTCTGTTTCCGATCAGAAGAACATCTTCTTTTTCCTGAAGAAGAGCTTCTACAAATACCGGAATATCATCCGGGTAATGCTGCCCATCCGAATCAATGGTGATGGCGTAATCATATCCTGATTTCTTTGCTGCTCTGAAACCTGTTTTTAGGCCGTTTCCTTTCCCTTTATTCTCCGGTAAGGAAATTACAGTGATCTGAGGATATTGAGCAAGAATCTGAGGCGTGGAATCTGTAGAACCATCATCAACCACAATAATACTTCCGGTGTAGTTGAGAACACCGTCAATAACCCTTTTCAGAGTTTTTTCATTATTGTAGGTAGGGATTAAAACGCATATCTTCTTTTCAGAAATAGCATTTTGTACTTCAGCAAGCAACATTTTTTTATTTTAAAGTGGCTCTTTCCGCCTCTGTCATGGTTTTAGATTGCATTGCAAACCTTTTGATATAGCCCTTCAGAGCTGTATTCTGTTTGCTGTAATTATTCAGCAGGAAAGCTTTATCATCCTTCAGGCTCCCGCGGTATCCTACGATCTTCGGAATATTTTCCTGAACACTCATTCTGATCAGACGAAGTTCTGCATTGTTAGGATTACTTTTAATAATGCCTTCAAGACTTGTAGCGCCTGTCTTTACCAGAGCTTTTCTATTGCTTTTGGCAATTTTTGCCTCCATAATCTTTGCTGCCGCTTTATATCCGACAGTTACAGCGTCAGAGCCGGATTGTTTTTCAGCGGTTTCAATAAAACTGGCAGTATTGGTAGTGGATTCGTTGGCCTTAGCATAGCTGTTTCTCAACGTTTCAAGGTCAGATTGAAAGAAAAAAACAAATGCTGCTATGAATGATAAGATTAGTTTCATGATGATATTTTTTTATAGCTTACAGACAATTTCAATGCAATAGTCTCGCCAAAAGAAGTTGTGTTTTTTACTTTAACATCGTCTTCATTTTCAGTAATATCAAGCTGAAGTACCAGATCAGGTGTTTCAAAAGGATTGATAATGGCCATGAACTTTACATTCGAAGCGGTTTTCAGGAATAATTTTGAACCCGTCAGTTCCTCAGTAAGTTCTTTAATGATCTGCATCATACAAACACCGGGAGTCACGGGATTTCCAGGGAAATGTCCTTTAAAAATATCGTGGTCTTTATTAAGATGAATATGAGCAGTAAACTTTCCGTCTTCTGCTTTATTGTATGATGTTAAAGTATAAAAGTCTGTAAGAATCGTTTGCATGATCTTATTTTTTTAAGATTAAAGTATAATCAATTTCTTTCCAAAAAAATAGATATATCCATAGATTTGAGGGCGGAAATTACTCTGTTTCGGTTATTTGAAATAGTTTTATGTTGATCTTAAAGTCCTTGTGCTGCAGGTTTAAGCTGTCCGCGAAGATAGGTTTTTTTGCATCAAAAGTAAAATCGATTTTTTCCTTGTTGTTTTTCGTATAGATAATCTGCTTCAGCAAATTATTTTCTTTGTTGAAAAACAGATAATAGCTTTTATTCTCGATTTTTGAAAGATAGATTTTAGCATTTTCATTTTCAAAACTTTCATTAACCGGATATCTTCTTTTCAGAAGCTGTTGAAAGTCATTTTTCAGGAAATTGATGACTATTTTTTTATCCAGATCAGGAAGTACGTAATTCAGCTTGAAATCATGATTAGAGACTTCAAAATCTATCAGTTTATTCCCGAAATCAGAAGTTAAAGCAACACGATGTGTTGTTTCATTCAGTCTTTTGATGATCAGAATACCGCTTACATGGTTTTTATAAATGTCCATCTGGCATTTGTATACATAATCTTCGGTAGAAGAAAAGTATAAATTTTCAACCATCTTTTCAGAAGAAGAGACAGGTTTTGCTTCTGTTAACTGATACGTTTTACAGGAAACCGCCAGGATCAGAATCAGGCTATAAAGTAAACTCTGACGCAGGAATTGAAGCATTGATCTTGGTATTTTTGAAAACAATATTTGTAGTATCTCCGGAAGCCTCCGTCATATTGACCTGTGAAACTGTCGACTGGTTCTTTGGGAAAAACAGTTCGATCTGTTTAATATATTTCAGCAGCTGATAAGTTTTTGGGATAAACTTCGCCACATTGTAATTTCCGTTCTTAAAATAGGTTACGCTGAACTCCGGATCATTGAACATGGTTCCGTTCGAACTTCCAACAATAAGTTTATTGATTTTTTCAAAGGTTTTGCTCTTCGCATCCACAGAAGATTTTTTCCCCTGATCGTTGATGAAGATTTTATTACTTTTAAAAACAATGCTGTACTGATAAGGCTTTGTATACTTCCAGCTTAGCATATTGGGCGTCTGCAAAGACATTTTCCCATAGGTAACAATGCTTTTATCCAGAAAATCCATTTTTTTGGTCTGGGTAAAATCACTCTGCAACGTTTTAATTCCTTTCGTATCAGAAGAAACCTTCGATACAAATGCTTTGGCTTCAGCTCCTGACATTGCGGTATTTTGCGCAAAAAAGAATCCTGAAACCAGTAAGAATACTCCGAAAGCAATATTTTTAATCATTTCTATTTGAATTTATCACTGTATCAACAGTAAAGGTTGAATATTTTTTATCCCTCAAAAATACTAATAAATTGGCCAGCACCCGAAAGGTCTTTTCCGAAGTGTCGTGAAGAAGAATAATACTCCCATTTTTCAGGCCTTTTGTCACTCTGTTGTAGATTTTCTTTTCGTCATCAATGATGGTGTCCAACGACCGGACATTCCAACCGATGCTTACTTTATTCGTTTTTTTAATTGCTTTCGCAATATTGGGATTCGTCACCCCGAACGGTGGTCTGTAGAGGCTGGTGCTGATATTTCCCAACATTTTCATGACTTTATCACATTTTTCAATCTCTTCAATCATTTTTGAAGTCGATAAAAACCCTGTGGAATTAGAATGTGATAATGTATGATTTCCAATCGTATGTCCCTCTGCAATAATTCTCTGAAACGTCTCAGGGTATTTTTCAATCTGTTTTCCGATACAGAAGAAGGTTGCTTTTATCTGATGCTCTTTAAGCAGGTCTAAAAATTTTGGGGTAAATTCAGTAGGTCCGTCATCAAAAGTAAGAGCTACTTCTTTCATTCTGGTACGTTTGTGGGTAATACTGTTCACAAAATATCCCAGCTCAATGTCAAAAGAACCCCAGACAACTACTGCAGAAAAAGCAAAAAAACAAAACAGATACACCCAAAAGCTTCCGTGGAACGCATAAATAAAAACGTTACAGAAAAGATAGAACAGGATGAAGGGATAATGTTTCATTGCTGATTGCTTTTTAATTTTGAACTGGTCATTATGAGTTTTATGGGCATAATATTTATTGTATGCCATTGTCCCTCCGTAGGAGTCTGGATAAATACAATTAATTTAACTTAATTTGTTTAGATTCCACGCTTCACTGCGTTTCGCTCTGAATGACAAATAGACTGTATAATTTTCAATTTCAACAATTATGCCTTCTCCAATAACACCAGGCTATGATCATCACCCGCCAGATGGTTGTAAAGAAGTATATTCTTTATATTTTCCTTTTTTTCTGAATTGATCATCATTACTTCCGGAATCTGTTGTTCCTTAAGGATATGACAGGCTATAAAGGTTGAAAAACCACTTGCTGTATTAAACTCTCCACTCAAATGTTTATAATACAGCTGTGCGGAATCCGGAAACAGATCCATTGCTTGTGTATAATATCTATCTGATTGTGCATCTCCACTGAATCCCAAAATAACCGCATCAATATCACTAGTTGAAAGACTGTTTTGAATTAAAAAATTTTGTATAAAGTTCTGTACTTCATTCAATTCAACAGTATTGCTGATATGGATATTCTTAAGCCTGGCATAAGAGTTTTCGGTCTTATCTTTTCCAATCACAAAAAAGCTGGCCCCTTCACCCCAGATCACGCCGTTGGTAGTGGAATGTAAATAATCTGCAGGAAGATCTGCTTCTTTTTTGATCGTATTATTTAAGCAGTAAAGTTCCATGGTTCTGTCTGTCTGTTCGTCCGTAGAACCTACCAGAACATTTTCTGCTTCTCCGTCATTGATCTGAAGCTGGGCATCCAGTAAGGAGAACTCCAGTGAAGAAGAAGTGTTTACATAGGTGAAGTTATACGTATGACATTGTAATCCCAGAGCAATCTGTCCTGCTACCGTATTATGGGTAGACTGGATGAAAAAGGTAGGCGTAAGGAACTCTTCATGATTGTCAATTACGTTTTTCAGGAACTTTTCAGAATCCTGTGAGCAGCCCATTCCGGTTCCTACGATAATGGCATCCGGTTTTTCAATTCCAGCTTCCTTTAATGCATGATGAGATGCTACAGAGCTCATTTTTACTGTTTTAGACATTCTTCTGATCATCGCAGGCGGAATGAACTCTTTGTAATTAGGTTCTATCGCCTTAATGATATTTGAAGAATTTTCAGGAGTAAGGTTCTGAAGAATATTTTCGTTTAAAGTGTCCTGAACAGAGATACAGGATGCACTGTTGATGTATACTGCACTCATGATTTTGAGAAGATTAAGGTGGAACAGTTTCCTCCAAACCCAAATGAATTGGAAAGCACATGATTGATGTTTTTCTTTTTCAGTTCGGTCACAGGAGTAAGGTCAAACTCTTCCATTTTTGTTTTGAAATTCAGATTCGGGAAGATCACACTGTTTTGCATGGCTAGAATTGAAAATACAGCTTCAATTCCTGCTGCAGCAGCTAAAGTATGTCCTGTAAATGCTTTTGTAGAACTGAATTCAGGAACCCGGTTTTCTCCGAAGATTCTGATCATGGCAATTCCCTCAGATAGATCATTATTGGGAGTGGCCGTTCCGTGAACATTGATATAATCTATATTTTCTTTTTCCAATCCGGAGATTTTCAGGGCTTGCTGCATCGCTAAAAATGCACCCTGCCCATTTTCTGAGGAGGCAGTCTGATGGTGGGCATCATTGGCATTTCCATATCCGGAAAGATAAGCGAGAACTTTTTTGTTTTCTTTTTTGACCATTTCTTCAGATTCAAGGACCAAGAAAGCCGCAGCTTCCCCAAGATTCAGTCCTTTTCTGTTGTTGTCAAAAGGAGTGTTGTAGGAATCTGTAAGAATCATCAGGGTATTGAACCCATTCAAAGTAAATTTTGAAAGAGAATCTGTTCCTCCGACAATCACACGATCCAAAACTCCGTTTTTAATCAGTTTAGCTCCCATCATAATCGCATTGGCTGCTGATGAACAGGCTGTACTGATGGTAGAAACCATACCCTTTAATCCCAGATAACCGGCAATCGCCAATGAGGAATTTCCGGCATCGTGTGCGTCAATATACTTTTGCTTTTCAGGGAAGTCTTCGTAAGAGTAGAAGTATTTTTCAGTGATATCCATTCCGCCTACACTGGTAGAAGAAATCAATCCGGTTCTGTAACCATTGATATCTGAAATTCCTGCACTTTCTACAGCTTCTTTCGTAGCAATCATTCCCAATAAAGAAGTTCTTGTTACATTATTGTCTTCATCAAGCTGAAGCTGTTGTACAAGTTCTTCATTGGATAATTTTATTTCACCTGTTTTAATGGCTCCGGCATGACGGGTTTCAAACATTTCGATATCTGAAATTCCATGTTTTCCGGATTGCAATGAAATAAAATTTTCCTCCACATTGTTTCCGATGGAGGAAATGATGCCCATTCCCGTTATGGCAATTTTTTGACTCATGGTATTCAATAATGTAACAATGTATCAATCGGATAATTTACCAATAATTGCTACATTGTTACACTGTTAGATTTTTATATTAATTTATTTTGTTCTGTTGTCCTCGATGAATTTTGCCATCGTATCGATAGATTGGAAAATCTCTTTTCCTTTTTTAGGATCTGCTAATTTTATTCCATAGTCTTTATCAAGAAGAACGATCAGTTCCAAAGCATCGATAGAATCTAATCCTAATCCACCTCCGAACAATGGATCAGTATCTTTGATTTCTTCTACAGATACATCTTCAAGGTTAAGAACTTCGATAATTTTGTGTTTCAATTCTGTTTTTAAGTTTTCCATAAATATTATTTTAAAGTAACAATATATCAATGTACCAGTTTACCAATAGTTGTTATTGCCTTTAGCATTGGTACATTATCAGATTGGTACATTGTTAAATTATAATGTGAGCAAATATACAAAAGCTTTGTAATTTTCCTGATACAATTCCACCCAGCCACACAATACTTTGTCGGCTTTTCCGGATAGAAGAATCTGTTCAGAATAGTCATTCAAAAATTCTTCATCAAAATCATCCAGTACGAAAAAAGCATTTTCTGTCTGCATTTTGTGTTTAATGCTGATTTCTCCTACACAGATGTTGGGTAAAGTATACACAAAAACGGCAGGACTCGGATAGAAATTATCCTGATCGTTGATGCTTTCCTGATATTTGAAATCTGTATCCAGACTGGAAGATCTGTTGGCAAAAACAATGGCTGTTCTGCTGTGATCATCATCTTTCAAAATGGTTTCGGCGGAAAGAAAAGCCAGCTTGCTCAGGTTATCCATTTTATGAAACTTTGGATAGCTGAGGTCTAAACTTTTATAAGCTTCTTTGGCAAATTCCTGAAAGGTTTCGCTTGGGCTTTCAAAAATAAGATTTCCGTCAACGGTTATTTTTGAATGTTCTATGGTACAGGTATTTATTTTCTTCATCACTTTCAGTTTAACCTTTTTTCAGTACAACAGCTGCATTACATCCTCCAAAACCAGAAGCGGTCTTTAAAATATATTTGATTTCTGCAGTTTGATTTTCCTTGATGATATTCAAAGGCTGGGTTATTCCTGTTTCCTCAAAGTTCTTTGATGGAAGCAAAGTGCTGTGAAGAGCACTTTCCATAGATATAATGCTTTCCAAAAGACCGGAAGCACCCAGGCAATGTCCGTAATAGCCTTTCATACTATTGAGCGGAATATGCTGAAGATCCATTCTGTTGAAGGCAATGGCTTCCATTTCGTCGTTATATAAAGTGGCTGTTCCGTGGGCCGAAATAAAATCGATCTGTCCTGAAGAAATTTTCGCTTCAGTCATCGCATTTTTGATACTGGCATATAAACCATCACCCGTTCTTGAAGGTCCGGAAATGTGATTGGCATCATTCACTGCTGAATCTCCAAGGACTTTAAACCTGGGTTTTTCGTTTTGTGAGATTGCTTCGTCACTTTGTTCCTCGCAATGACATGAGGTGATATAAATTGCGGCTGCTGCTTCACCAATATTAATTCCGTCTCTGTTTTTATCATAAGGTTGGCAAGGCCCTGATCCTATTGCCTGAAACGAGTTAAATCCTGAAATAACAAATTCAGAAAGTTCGTCTCCTGCAATTACAAAGGCATCTTTGTATTTTCCTGCCTGAATCATATTTTTTGCCACTGAAATCGCCATTACTCCTGAAACGCAGGCATTAGAAACGATGATCGGTTTTGTTTTAAATCCAAAAAAATCAGCAATTTTTTCTGCTAATTTTGATAAATAAACACCTTCAGTTAATTCGGACTGGTTTTTTAACAGGCTGATATTTCCTTTTGTGGTGGAAAGGATAAAAGCTGTGTCTTCTGATATAGAATGCTTCTCAACAAGAGGCTGTAAGCTTAAAAGAAGCATTTTTTCCAGTCTTGTAAAATTAGGAATGTCATTCTGAGCAGAGTCGAAGAATCTATCGAATTCTTCATTCAGTTTTTCAGAATCAATCATAGAAGCATAAAAAGCATCCTGATTGTCTATGATTTTATGTAAAGCAACTCCCGACTGCCCTTTTAACAGGGCATTCCAGTTGGAATCAACATTGAAACCTAAAGGAGTTACACAATTGTAGTCTGTGATATAAATGTCCTTTTTCATGATAATCCCATTTTATCTTTCCAGTTTTGAAAAAATTCCGGATTGTACAGGCATAAGCTTCCATTGCTGTCAAGAAATACCTGAATGGTTTCTCCGCTGCATACCAGTTGATCTTCCTGATTGAAAAGCTCATATCTGTAAATAAGTTTGGCAGATACAGAATTGATAAAAGTGGTCACAATTCTGAATGTTTCTCCATACTTTAAAGGAAGAAAATGCTCGCAAGTACTTTTTACGATCGGTGTTACAAATCCTGCATTCTGAATATCAAGATAGGTAAGGCCATGCAGACGACCGAAAGCTTCTCTTCCGTCTTCAAAATACACGATATAATGCCCATGCCAGACAATGCCCAGCGGGTCTGTTTCATTGAAGCGTACTCTGACTTCTTCGGTACAGGTTAATATATTTTCTTTAGACTGCATTTTGTTTTTTTTCGTAAAAAATGGAAATAGCTACAGTGGCAATATAGAATAAGAAAAGGAAAACCACTTCTTTGGCAATTCCACCAATTCCGCTGTTTCTTAAAATAATATCATAATAGGCATTCAGTCCCCAGTTCATAGGAGAGAATTTGGCTACGGTCTGCATGAATTCCGGCATTAAAAATACAGGAACCCAAATTCCGCCAATAGCAGCTAAAACCACTACAGAGGTTGCTCCAAATGGGGCAGACTGCTCTTGTGTATCGGCTATAGTTCCCAATAAAACTCCGAATCCAATTGCGGCCAATCCTGCAAACAGTGTTACTACCACAAGCTGGAACATTTTTCCTGATACATCAAAAGCAGGAAGATCCATATAAGGGAAAAGGTAAATTCCTACGGCAACCATCAGTAAAAACTGAATAAGGCAGATGATAAGATACGTAAATGTTTTTCCTAAAATATGGACAAAATAAGGTGTAGGGCTTATTCTTGCTCTTACACTTGTTCCCTGGCTTTTTTCTTTTACCAGATTGATGGATAAAGGGACAACAATAAAGAAGATCGCAAAAAGTGTCCATGCAGGAACGTTGTGCTGAACAGAGTTCGGCATCACGTCCATTTCTCCTTTTTGGGGAGTGATTTCTTTAAAGCTGATCAGGTTTTTATTTTCGTCAAGATTTTCCGTTGTTCCCAGCTGATCCTGGAAGGCTTTGTAAATCTTTTTATTTTCAATTTCAAAAACCATTTTGTTGACAGAATTCATCACCGAATTTTTGAAGCCCACATTGGTAGCAGGGTCAAAGTACAAATGAATTTCTTTGGTTTTGGGAACTGCTGTTTTTACTTTTGCAGAATCTCCTTCCAGCCCGAATGAACTTACAATGGTCTGAACTTTCGAATCAATATTGGAATTTAAATCTTTCGTTAAATTTTCAGGAATGACAATCGCCATCTGATAATCTCCGGAAAAAACAGCATCCTGAGCAGATTTTTCATTGAAGTTCGTCAGCAGCTGGAATGTTTTGCTGTTTTCCAGTTCGGCTTTTATATTTTTTGAAACTTCAGATTTGTCCTGATCAATAAAAATAATTGGGATTTTTGAGCCTTCAAGGTTTTTAAAGGTAGAATCCTGAATAAGGGTTATGGTGACAATCAAAAGCAATGGCATCACAAAGATGATGACAATTCCTCCGATATCTCTTTTCAGCAGAAGAATTTCCTTAATAAAACTTCTCCACAGTTTATACAACAACATCTCTTAATTCTTTTCCGGTTAATGAAATGAAAACGTCTTCCAGGTTTTCGGCATTCGCAATCTGTGAAACAAGTTCTTCAGGAGTTCCTACAGCATGAATTTTTCCATGATCGATGATGGCAATTTTTGTACAGAATTCTTCCGCTTCCGAAAGGTGATGGGAAGTGTAAATAATGCATGTTCCCTGTTTATTTAAATCCAGAAGATAATCAATAATTGCTTTTTTGGACTGAACATCTACTCCTACAGTAGGCTCGTCCAGGAATAAAACTTTAGGATTGTGAAGAGTTCCTGCGATGAGGTTGCAGCGGCGTTTCATTCCTCCTGAAAACTGTCCTACCTGCTTATTGGCAAATTTTGAAAGTCCCATAATTTCAAGGGATTCATCAATTGCTTTTTTAAGCTGGTTATGCTTTAAACCATACAGACTTCCGAAAAACATAAGGTTTTCCTTAGCTGTAAGTGTAGGATATAAAGCATATTCCTGGGGAACAATTCCGATAATCTGTCTTATTTTGAACCCATCCTTCTGGGGAGATAAACCGTTAATGGTGAAGTTTCCTGAAGTAGGTTTGATTAATCCTGAAAGCATGGAAATCAAGGTTGTTTTTCCAGCTCCGTTGGGGCCAAGAATTCCATAGATTTCATTTTTACTGATGCTCAAAGAAATATCATTTACAGAAAACTCATCAGAATTTTTGTATTTTTTGTATAAGTTTTTAATCTCAATCATATTTTCCGCCATATCAGATCGCTTTTCTCAGTTTTTTATAGAAAGCTTCTTCCAGGTCTGCAATATGCAGCATTGTTTTTGAAAGTTCATTGTAAATATTGCTTTTCGAGTTTCTGTTTTTATACACTCTGGCAATATCTACGGCAAAATCTCTCCAAAGGTCACCGATAGAGGTTATTTCTTTTGATAATTCCTTCAGCTCGTCATTTTTGAGAATAACAGCTGCTTCCTGGAGGAATGCTCCATAGATAAACCTGAATCCTCCGCCTCCGGTCCCGATTTCTTCCTGCATCCTGATCAATTGTCCCAAATAATGGTTGGTAACTTTCGTCCCTTTCTTTTCTGCCCATTTCGGGATGCTTTTCGCTACCCATCTCATGGCTTTTACCCCAATAAGCGGTACGGGTGCCAGCATATTTTTGCAGGTATCTTTGATCCCTTTTTTGATAGCTTCTTCAAGATTCACATTTTCCGGGACATAAACAGGGTAGTACATATGCCCTTTGGGAGGAAGTGCTCCTTTGGCATATCTTACTTTTTCCAATTCTGCTTCTGAAAGAGAAGTCGTATAATCCATTACAGGGTCACTGATCAGAAATTTTCCATCTTCTTTTCCATATACCACAAGATTGTGGGCATTGAAATGAAATTTGTATTCTTCAGGAAAATAAGTAAGGTTGAAAACGCCCACCTGAAGTCCTGTAGGGATATTTTGTTCCAGATTTCTTTCAAGAGCTTTTTGGGCATCCTGAGGATTTGAGAATTTTTCTCTTTTGATTTTAATTCCTAATCTTTTGGCTGCTTTACTGAAAATAGCACCCGGCATCGGACGATAGCTGAAGCCCGGAGCAAAATTCACCTTCAGAAAAGGGAGATAGACAAAAAACAGTCCTGAGCCGATCCCGAAGATCATAGGTTCACTTAGTTTCAGTCCTTTGTTAAGCAGTAGATTAGAAGCAACACCGTTTTCGCAATGCGCAGTCTGATGGTGTTCAAAGTTTAATTTCATTTGCTGATTGTATCTTTTCATTGGTCAAATGGAACGGGCATTATTTCCGGCCCGGTTTCATTTATTTCCCGTCGAAGTTTTTTAATTCATCCACTGAAATTCCGAATGCATCGGCATATTTTTTCAGTGCATTTTCGCTTAGTGTTTTGAATATTTTGGGTTTAAAATGTCTTTTTACCCTCCATTGCCACATTCCTACATATGAAGCAAGAACGCCAATATCCATTTTGTTCAGTTCCATAAAATAAACAATGGGACTTGCTGTATTATTGGCCACATTTTGTTTTGCTTCCTCAATTCTTTCATAAATAAGTTCCATCGATTCATCCAGAGCCGCTTTTTTGGCATCCCAGCCTGTGCTGTTTGCTGTCGTGTAGTTGTCGTTCTCATCCGTCACATACAAAACTTCAGTCATGTTGGCGGATTTCAGGTTACTTTCGTCTTGAGGCAGGTCTTGTTTTTTCATCTAAATAATGTTTATATTTTTAGATTCCAGATGAGGTCTCGCTCACCTGTTTTGATTCTTTTAATCAGGTGGCTAAAATAGTGAAAATACATTATATGTAAATCATATTAAATCTGAGCAGTTACTACTTCAAAACTGAGGCCGTATTACAACATTTTGCACATTCTCAAATATAAAAGTAGTTATCTTATATTACGAATATTTATAAATTTTGTTAATTATCATGTATAGATAAGTGGTTTAATTTATATTTGTTTTTGTAATAATTAAAAAACTAATAAAACAAAAACCATGAAAAACTTAAGACAACTTACAAAAAATCAATTAAAAAAAGTAAAAGGAGGTTTAACTGCTTATATTTCGTGTGCTAACGGAACTAACGGGCAAATACGTAATGTAGGAGTTAATACCGATATTGCAACTGCTGCTGAGCAGATTTGCGGAGGCAACGATTATGAAGTTATTATCTAAAAAAAGAAATTAAGTAAACTTCAATAAAGAAACATGCTGCTTAGATTTTAAGCAGCATGTTCCTTTATACTGATTCCGAAGAATTATAGACTCAATTTTGTGGTTAAAAACTGTTTCTCTCTAAGGATCAGAGTTTCACGGATTTTGTGAATGTTTCACGTGAAATAATTCATCTGATGATGAGATTTTAACGGGTGTACTAAATTGATTATCAGTGTATTTATGAAGAGGTGGTGAGTGTGTAAATAAATAAAAAACAGAGTTTTTTCTAGGGTTTTTATAATCAATTCAATAGGAGTGGGCTATGATTCTGAGCGGAGACGAAGAAAGCCCGCTTAAAAAAAGAGAAAAATCAATTGACTTTAGCCAAAACCTATATTTTAAACACGAATAACACAAATGATTGCACAAATGTTCACAAATCTATTAGAGAATATAAAATTGATTTAAAAGAGAAAAGCTGTACGTTTTTGTACAGCTTTTCTATGTCTATGTTGAATTGACTTTACGACTTTACTTCCTGAATAAACAGGTTGATTTCCGCTCTGATTAACAATTCATCATTAGTAAATGTTTCACAGAAGATATGGCAGATATTCTCAAATTGTGAGATAAGCGAAGCTTTGGAAATAATTTGGTCACCCACTTTTGGAAGAGCAAAAATTTCGATCTTCTTGATATTGGTAATGAATCCAATCACTTTAGTATCAGCTTCGGGATTTTCAAAGAAGCTTTGCCCAAGGATAGATGAACAGGTTTGAGCAAGATTTTCGATTAATCCGGCTTCCGCAAACTCATTGTTGTGAACAAATATATTATCTTCTTTGATTTCAAAGGAAGTCACTACTTTTTCTTTGGTCAGTTCCAGGATATAGTCTGCCATGAGCATCGGTTCACGATGCGGTAAAAAGTTGTGTATATTGATGATATTTTCTTCCTTTATTTCCATTTCCAGTTTATTTTACAGCGGTTTTCATTTGAGATTTTGCAATCACTTCACCGTTCAGTTTCGTAATGATATCTACCAGTGTTACTCCCATTACTTCATTAAGAATGGTTACTTCAGATTTCAGCTGATCTCCTACTTTAGGCAGTATTTCAGCTTCAAAAGATTTGATGGCTCCGATATATCCGGTTGGAGCATCTTTTCCCAGCAGATAATATTTATATCCGGTATGAAGGGCAACGCTCTGCGCCTGATGCTCAATCAGTCCTGAAGCCTGGAATAATCCATCCTGGATAAAAAGGTTGTCTTCCTTTATCTCAAAACCGGATAAGAGATGATTTTCAGAGTATTCAGACAATTCATGCACCATTACAAAAGGAAACCTTTGGGGGATAAGACTTTCTACAAAATCTTTATCGGATGTGGGCAGTTTGTTTTCCATTAGTAAACGGTTAATAAAGCACAAGAATAAGCAAATCTTCCACTTTCGGGAACACAAAGAAGTACTTTTTCTCCTTTTTTTAGTTTTCCTGAATTCATTAATTCTTCAAGGGCGATAAATATAGATCCTGCTCCGATGTTTCCAACCTCAGAAAGGTTATAGAACCATTTTTCTGCCGGGAAATCCATTCCTTTTTTGGCAAATTCTTCTTTCAGTCCGTCTTTAAAGTATCCGGAAGAAATATGAGCCAGTACGTGGTCAATTTTTTCTGGATCCAGATTATGTTTGTCAAAAGATGATCTTAAACTTTCTGCTCCTTTTACAAGGATATATTTATCAAGGATTTTAGTATCCTGTTTAATGGCAAAAATAGATTGTTTCAACCATTCATCAGAAGGGTAGTCTGCCCATGATTTCAGGCTTCCGTCTTCCAGCTTATCACATCCTGCATACATACAAGCTTCAATTTCGTGGGCATAAGAATAGAAATCAATGAATTCTATTTTTAGGGAAGTGCTGTTTTCTCTTGGTTTATTTTCTAAAAGGAAAGCGCCTGCTCCGTCAGAAAGCATCCATCTCAGGAATTCTCTTTTGAAAGCAATGATAGGTCTTTCCTCCAGTAATTTTAAATTTTCAGCCTCATGGTTGAATTTATCAGCAGTCATCCATGCAGACATTCTTTCAGAACCTGCGCATACTGCGTTGTCCTGTACACCGGCTTTTACAGAAAGGAATCCATAATTCAGGGCATTCATTCCTGAGTTGCAAAGACCTGTTGAAGTATTAATTTCAATAGATTTTCCGATGTTCAGTTCGCCATGCACCATGGATGCGTGAGAAGGCTGGATCTGATCCGGTGAAGTAGTTCCTACAGATAATAATTTCATATCTTCCTTTTTGAAATCTTCGTCAAAAAGTCCTTCGATTGCTTTGGCAGTAAGCTGCGCATTAGAGTGGGTAGGGTTTCCTTCTTTGTCTAAAGCGTAGTATCTTGTCGTGATTTTATTATTTCTCAGGATAAGTGATTTTGCTTTAGATGGCGCATCATTGATAAGCCCAAGATAAGTCTCCATTTCATCATTCGCTACCGGCTCATTGGGTAAGTATTTTGATGCTTTTGTTATAAATACGTCGTACATTCTATTTTAAATTAATTCCTTGTAAATATCTTTTTTGTTTTTGTCTTTTAAACCAAAATATAGGGGTTGTAAGCAGGTGTAAAACCAAAACGACAGGCGAGATAATCCATATCGCTGCCATCAAATATACCTTAAAGAATTTTATCAGCAATGGACGTTTCTCTTTTTTCTTGATAATCAGGTTAGACCATACTGTAAAAATTTTGTTTCCTACCTTTTCTACACGCACTAAAAACGCACGGATTTCAATCGCTCCGTTTTTCACAAGATCCGGTTGTAAACTATTAAGGTCATTATGATTAAAATGTCTTTCAATAATCTCGCCATACTTTACAGAACCTGCAATTTCTTCATCGGAAACTCCTGCAGCGGGAAGCATTCCCGATTTTTCTTTCTGACCTGTGGTAAGCCATCGGAGAATCGTTAATACGCTGGTGTAATTGTCGTGCCTGTCTACCAAAGCAATATTTCCTACGAGTTTAGCCTGCAGATCTCTTAGGTAAACCTTTAATTTTTCCTGGGAAAGCATCCACATATTTCTGGTTCCTGAGATGGTTACTACAGGAGTGTCTTTAAGGATTCGCTCTGCATAATCACTCTTTAAGAAAGAAATAATAGGAATGGATGGTGTGAGATACCATACCTGATACCCAAACAGGATAAGATCATACTTTTTGTTCAGAATTTCTTCTGAAGGAGGAAGGATTTCTTTTGGAATCTGAAGATAAGATTCAGGAAAAGTGTTGAAAAAAACATCGCCTGGCCAGGGAAAAGGAAAATCTTCCTTCAGCTGAATGTTGTAATACGTAACATCATAAGCCTCCTTTTTCGCTTCAAAAGGCTGGGCTATATTTTTCACGATATCTTCGAGTTGTCCGGTTTGTGAATAATATATGACAAGTATATTTTTCTTCATTAGTTTTCTTTAGCGTTTACAAAAGTATGTTTTTCATATTTATTATTTAGTTTTAAATACTTTTAATGATTCAGAACTAAATTTTAGTGCATAATTATCACTTTCAAACGAAGTGTTTTTTGTATTTGCAAAAATGATTGTTTCAGGGAGATCCTGAATTTCATTCATGGTAAAGTGTTCATCTGAAATTAAAAGAACATCAATCTTTTTGTTTACTTCAGAAAGGTCTTTAATATACTGTATTTTTCTTCTTTTTACCAGATAGTTATGGGCTGCCACTGCTCTTTTTTCATCATTCTGAATCAGAGAAAAAATTCTTCGGCTCGCCTGATATAGGGTTAATAAGGCATCTTTCTGCCCAAAATCATCAGCAATATGAAGAATGTTGGCATCATGAGGAATATGCTTATTCAGTTCGAAATATACTGATTTATTGGTATTAAAGTCTTCTTTTACTTTTTGTACCACCTCACTGTCTTTATACAGGTAGCTCAGGAATAATTTCTTTTTAAAATAATTCTCATCCTCAATCTCCTCGCGCAGTCTGGCAAATTCTTCTCTGAAATGAGCATTGATCTTCTTTGTTCTTTCAGAATAGTTCTGTCCAAAACTCATGTCATCTTTGCTGATTCTGTTGCCTACTTTTACGGTAATACTTCCGTCATAGATAATGAAATCTCCTTTCGGCAGCACCTCGGAATTTCCATGGATATAGAGTGGAAGAATATCCAGCCCGAACTGTTCGGCGAGATAAAAAGCTCCTTTATGGAATCTTTTCACATCATTGGTGTAAGAACGTTCTGCCTCTGGGAAAACTACCAAAGAATATCCTTGTTCAACTTTTTCTTTCAGTTTGTCCATTCCATTCTCGATTCCCTGCGAAACGGGATAAAAGCCCAGTGCTCTTACCAGTTTTCCAAAAACAGGAGACTGATATACCCAGTCATTCACCAGATAAATGATTTTATGGGTAGCCATTGCAATAGCCAGCGTATCGAGGAAAGAAGTGTGATTGGCAATAATAACTGCAGGTTTGCTGAAGTCTTCAGATGTATTTTTAATGACCTTCTTCTTTACAAAAGGATTAGAATACAGGACAGAAGTTAAAAATCTCGCTAAAATAAGTTTGATGATATTCAGGGTCTGTCCTTTGGAATTTTTAACAAAAAAACTTCCGAAGGCGGAAAACAGCAATCCACCCAATCCATAATAAAGGAATGAGAATACTGACCATACAAACAATCTGAATGTGATTGGAGAAAGTCCTTTTTTCGCCCTGTTGGTGATGAATAATCTGAACCAGAAAGGATATAGGGTAGAGGTAATAATGATAACGGAGAACATTCCGATCAGGGCTACTAATGCCAGAGAATGCAATGCCGGATGCCTGGCGAATACCAAAGATCCGATGGATAGAATTGTTGTGAAAACAGCAAGGATAATAGAAATTCTGTACGTAGGCAATTCATTCTTTCCGGTAGTATGTTCTTTTTGCATGGCTTGCGTCAGGAAGATGCTGAAGTCATCTCCCACTCCAAATACCAACGTACACACTACAGTACTGAAAATATTTAATTCCAATCCCAGAAAATAAAGGATTCCGGCTGTAACAACTCCCGTTAAAACAATCGGGAACATGGTGAGAACCGTTAATTCAAAATTCCTGAAGAAAATGATAATCGTTAAAATAATGGCAAGAAGAGAATAATTGATCAGTGTATTGAAGTCCCTTTTCAGCAAACCAAGGAAATTTTCATTCATCTGCTGGCGGTCGATAGCAATGGCATCATGCTGTTTCTCAATATCTTTGATGAAAGTGTCTCTTTTGTTTTCGTCTACTTTTACCACATTGGAAACCGTGTAGAAACCATTTTCGCTGCTCATGAATTCTGAAATCTGAAGCGCTTTCACTTGTTGATAATCCTTCAGGCTCAATGCAGCATAATTTTTATGCAAAACTTCATTAAAACCATCAAAAGCGGAACTGTTGAAGCCGAATTTATTCCCGTTACTGATCAGTTCAGAAATGGTCTGATTCTTTTTCTCGTCATTCCAGAAACGGTTCCATTCGTCAATTTTTTTCTGCTGATCCTTTTCTGAAAGAACAACGCTTCCGATAGAATTATAGCTTAAGATCTTCCCTTCTTTTTTCTCTTTGTCCAGGAAGCTGCTCAGATCGGAATTTCTGGACAGTGCTTCTTCTTCAGAATTTCCATAAGAAATGGTATAAATTGATTTTGACGTAATATCAGAAAGTTTCTGCAGTTTTGCCTCACTGATTTTTAGTTCTTTCGGAATATAATTCAGATCCCCGATATCTTCATTGAAACCTACATGTCTGAATCCAAACAGGCAGGCAAGAATAATGACAGAGCATCCTATAATCAGCGGTTTGTTTTTCTCGTAAGGGTAAGATCCGATCTTGTCAATAAAGTTAGTATTAGGCTGTTCATTCTTCTCTTTTGGTTTGTAAAGCTGAGGAACAATAATCAATGCTGTGATTGAAGAAAGAATCACGGTGATCGCTGCAAAAAGTCCTAAGTCCTTCAATGCTTCAGAACGAACAAAAACGAGACACAAAAAGGAAACGGCTGTTGTTGCGCTGCTTAATATAACAGGCTTCGTGATTTCCTTGTAAAGCTCCTCAATATTGTTGTTATGCTTATAATGGGTGAGGATATGCAGGGCATAATCAATTGTAATTCCAATAAGAATCGCTCCTACACTGAGTGAAATAGCTGAAATCTTATCTTTAATAAAATAAAGGATTAAGAGAGCGAGTAATACTGAAAATACAGTGGGTAGAAATACAATGACGGGAGTGAAAATATTTCTGAAATAATAGATCAGAAGGATTAAAAGAACCGTCATGGAAATGGCCACCGTGTTCTGGATATCTTTTTTGATCTGCTTTGCATTGGCCACCGCAATCACCGGAGAACCGAAATAGCTGATCTCTGTTTTCCCTTTGAATTGTTTGTTAATACCGTCTTTGATCGTGTTGAGCTGATCCACAAATACCTCATTGGCTTTCGTATCATTGCTTTTGTTTTTAGGATCAATGAAAAGCAAAAGATTTTTTCCGTCTTTGGTAACAATATAGCTGTCTTCGAGTTTGAAGTCTTTGCTGATGTTTAAAGCATTTAATTTTTTGATTCCAAGAAAAGTAAGTCCCAGAGGGTCTTTTTTAATAAATTCTTTGGTTACAAGGCTTGTTGGAGAAACGAGCGAGATGTAATTATTTTCTACCTGTTTTGCAATACTGTCTTTCTGCAGTTTCTGATCAATTTCCTTATAATCATTCTCATTAAGGAATAAAGGTAGATTCTGATGAACGAAATCAAAGGTTTCAGAAATTTCATTATCGTTCACTTTACCCTGAACAGAACCAATATATTTCTGTAAAGGCTCAATTTTTTTCAGAAAAGTATCAGCCGTTTCAGAAAGCTGGAAGCTGTCTTCACCGGATCTGTTCTCGATAATAACAATAATCTTATCCGAGAAATTAAGCTGTTTAAGAACCTTTGCGGTAAGATCCGACTTTTCATTTTTAGGAATAATCTGATTGATGTCTTCCTCAAAATTGATCTTTGACGCAAAGAAAATGCATAAAGCGGCAATTCCAAGAGCTGTCAGTACAGATAGAATTTTATTTTTGGAAATCAGATAATATAAAAATATAAAAAGGCGATGCATTGCATTTAAATCAAGTCTGCAAATTTAATTTTTTAAGCATTAGTTCAAAATAGTTAGCGATAAGTTTTAACTGAAAATCAATAAAATATTCTAGGAAGAATGAAAAAATATTCTACTTTTGCAAAAGTTCCCTTTTGAAAAAATGTATTTTAAACCACCATTATTATTAAAAAAATAAGAATCTGTTTTAGATATGTTGAAAAGAAATGATGAAAAAATAAACGGATTTCTATTGGTAATAGTTCTTCCGCTTCTGTTGTTTGCCATGTCTTATTATGGATTTGAATCATCCTACACAAGACTGAAAACATCAGAGAAAACCCCTGATTTTTTATTTTCCTCCGTATATGCTTACAGAGTGATTCCCAATTATCTGAGTGTACAGATGACGGATTTGATGTACAATCTGATCAATGGCCCGCTTTCTTTCTTCAAAGATTTTTTGTCCAAAAACGGAACCCCTTTTTATCATGGGCTTTTCCTTATGAACAGTGTGTTCTTCGTTTTGTGTTCTTTGATTTTGAATGCCGTTTTCCGCATGAAATCGACGGGGCTTCTTTTGAATGTTAATGCCAGAAGGATTATTCATCTCTTATCTGTATTTTTCATTGTGATCACACAGTATGCGCCGACAAATTGTGATACCATCGCACTCTTTTGTTATCTGTCAGGTGTATTTCTGACTCTTAAATATCTTGAAACCAGAAAAAATACTTTTTTCTTTACCCTCATTGGACTTATCGGGATCTCTACTTTAGTAAGAGAAACAGCCTGTCTGAATATAGCCTTTTTTGCAGCCGTATTTTTCAATATTGATGAGCTGAAGAAAGGGAATTATGAGGTAATCTGGAAAATTATACCGCTGGTTGCTGCTTTTCTCATTCCTTATCTGGGATTAAGAGCTGTACTTGTTCAGGATGAAACGACTTTTGTGGAAGGCTTTTACATCAACAGAAACTTTTCCAGCCCTTTTAATCTTGCAGGGTTGGTCTTTGCATTAATAGTGATTTATTTTATATATGGCCTTTGTACAGAGGAAAACAAGAGTGTTTTTGGAAAATATTTTTTCTTTTCCATTCCTTATCTTCTTATGATTACTTTAGTAGGGCTTTTCTGGGAAGTGAGGCTTTTCCTGCCTTTAATTCTGACCGGATTCATCACAGCATATCATCAGTTTAAAAAAACATCAGAGAGTTAGCATGAGTTTACTACATCCATATTATATAATTGCCATCGTCTATATGCTGTTCTTCAGTGTTCAGGAGGTGTATGGAAAGAAGGTTGATAAAAAGTGGTTCTGGTTCCTTGCTGTTTATTTTATTATTATTGTTGGTTTCAGAGATAGTGTAGGACCGGATTACGGAAGTTACAAAGGAATTTATATTTACTCCGATACTAAAAGCTACTACAGTATCTTTATGAAGATGCTCCATATGGAAGGACCGGAAACGCTGGATGTGGAATGGCTGTATACTTTGATTAATAAGATCCTTCTCAATTTTTTTGATGCACCTTTTTATATGGTAACATTGGTCATTGCTATTTTTGCGATGATCTTTAAAGTAGAATATACTGAGGATAATACTTTTTATCCCTTTACTTTTACCCTTTTCATGTTTATTCCCAATTTCTTTATCGGGGAAAGTGGGCAGATCAGACAAAACCTCGGGACTTTTATCGTGTATTTTGCAATACGGTATATTAAAGAGCGGAAACTCTGGCATTACCTGTTTTTTATATTCATAGGGTCGGGTATACACAGTGTTTGTTACTTATTCCTGCCGATGTATTGGCTGGCCCGCGTTCCGTTAAACAAAACGGTAATGCTGATTATGATTATTGGTTCTGTTTTTCTGTCCCCATTTGAAATATATAGAAGTTTCGGTGGTTTCTTAGATGGGATGGCCTCTAATAGTACACTTGTAGAAGGGTTTAATGGATATATGGATGAAACGGTACAACGACTTAATGGTGGTATCGGAATTCCGGAGGTGATGATGGCAATCCTTACTTTCTTCCTTTTCGTTTTTGATACTAAAATGAAAGAACTTTATCCTTACTATGAATACCATAGAAACTATGCTGTAATCGGGATATGTCTTTATTTTATTTTCAGAAACAACCCTATCTTTTCATCCAGACTGGCAGGAGCGTTTATCGGATTCTCATATATTATTATTCCAAATGCCATGTATGTGGTTTCAGGAAGAGTTAAGAATATTATCTATGCATTTATAATCGCACTTGTCGTCTTCAATTTTGTTGTCTTTTCTATATTTAATAATATCACGGCCGGGCGATTTTCGATTGACCGGTATCAAAACCATATTCTTCCTTAGAATTTTGAATCTTAAAATATAAAGACAGCTTGGGGCTGTCTTTTTTTATGTAAATACCTTGTTGATTTTTATATTGTTTATCGTGTTTTATTTTACATTATTAATAACATAATTCAAATATGTGTGTTTTTATTTGTATAATAAATCACTTTTTATAGAAATGGGCTTAATAATTGTATTCTGCTAAAGACACTAAAACCTAAGGTATGAAAAGATTAGCTGGAAAATTAGCGGCAGTCATATGCCTGATATTATTTGGAATCACTTCCAAAGGTAATATCGGAGGGAATCTTCCCTCGATTGGACATGTAAAAGCAATATGGCTTAGTGAGAATACAGACTCATTGAAACCGGTTCATGAACCGATGAGATTATTGCTTCCAGACTGGAAAAAAGCACCCAACAGTTACATTTTTGATCCCGCTCAGAATAGCGGAGGATTGCTGGTTCCCGTAAAAAAAGCTTATGCGATGTGGGAGGGTGGCGGATATCTTAACGGGAGTGGTATACCTGCAGGGACGGTAACTGCTGATGTTTTATGGGAAGATGTTCATGGACTTATAAAATCCGGATTGAATTACGCCCTTGAAATAATAGGAACAGGGCAGGATGCTAAGATTAAAGTGCCTGTCAATAAGACAAAAAAAGGAAATGCTGTGGTTGCTTTCAGGGTAGACGGTGAGATTTATTGGAGCTGGCATATCTGGGTAACGGATGATCCCACCAATGGAGCTTCCTATAAAAGTTTCAGCAGCGTAAAAAGAATGAGATCTGACGGAATAACGGAAATTATTCCGGACTCCGACTGGAAATGGATGGACAGAAATCTGGGAGCAATCACGAATTCTATCACGACATCAGACTGGAACCGGAGTAACGGACTTCTTTATCAATGGGGACGAAAAGATCCAATTCCACCCCTGGTTACAAGAGGAAATGATTTTTATGAAGCTTCCGGATCGATAGGCAGAGTAAGACATAGAGGGGCCAAAAATATGACCAATGCTGTGAGTATTGATGATCTCAGGAAATTTGTTCTGCTTTCCGCTGCAGAAGTTACCAATAATATAAGGCTTTCTGTAAAAAATCCTATGAGCCTTATTTATGTCAATAAAGATGATAACTCAGGACAGGCTTATTATAACAATAACCTCAATCTTCCGGTCAACTGGTTTGGAAAATCTACAACATTGCCTAATAACAGGCTTTCAGAACTCAATCTGTGGTCGGATAATGCACAAGGGAAAATTGAAACCGTTTACAATACCAATGATAAAACAAAACCTTATCGAGATAAATCTCCTTATGATCCTTGCCCAAATGGATGGCGTATCCCGTCAATGCTGGTGGCAAATCTGGCTTCTCCCTCTTATGTGGATGATATCAGAATAGATTTTTCGCCTTTCGGTGTAAGAACCAGCATGGCAAAAAATGTTTTTGAAACGAATAAATATCATATCATAAAGCCTACTGATACTGGAGTTCCTTCCTTTATGACAGGATTTAGAGTTTATCCTAATCTTGGCTTTGATCTTTCAGCAGTCGGCGGATTTAATATGGGGATTTTTCCCGGAAACGGACAGCTTATCAGAGGAGCTCATTTAGGGCAGTATAGTGATCAGCATCACATTGCGTTGTGGACGGCAACTTTAGCTAGGTTATTCGATACTTCTCCTGCTGTTACTGTGAGAGGACTTTCCATGATTCCTGATAAAACACAGCCTGATATTCCGGACCCTAATTATCCCAATATTAAAGGACGGTATTATTATTTTCCTATGGCCGGAATGTATACTTCAGATGCAAACGGCTGCAGATGTATAAAAGACCCGCTCTACACCATTAATGATTATGATTTTCCAACAGAATATCTGCCCGCAGTTACAGAATATAACGAAGGTTTGAACAATCCGAATACCTACCAGGTTGTTAAAAGCGAAACGGGTACCACTATTGAAATTCCGGTCAGTAAAGCATTCTCTGTGCAAAGCCAGTTGCTGGATAATATTGAGATATTAAATCCTTCCAATTTTAATAATTTAAAAACTAATGTTCTCTGGACGACCAATGCAGCTTTAATCAGCAGGGTCTTAATAGTGAATCCTTCGCCTTTATCACTACAGGATATCAGCAATTCTAAAATATCTGTAGAAATTGCTCCCAATGAAAGTGGAAATGCTGTAGTTACATTGCATAACGGCAGTGCATCTTCACCGGTATATTGGAGCTGGCATATCTGGGTGACGGATTCTCCTGTGGGATCTTATTCTTATACTACAGAAATTCCTGCAGCAGTTACAAATTATGTGAATTATGTCAACAAAGCTGATGTTGCATTACAGACCGTCTTTATGGATCGTAATCTGGGGGCAACAGATACTTTTCCCAACGTTGCCAATCCTCAGGCCCCAACTGCTGATGAACTGTTAAAAATCCGTGCCTCTACAGGACTGCACTATCAATGGGGAAGGAAAGATCCTATCCCTCCATTCCAGTATGCAGATAACAGGAGTTTTTATAACATATTTCTGGGAACTCCTGCTCCCAAGGGAGCTGTTTCGTACACTACACTTGATCAGTCCGACTATAATAATCTTTCAGGAAACTATATTGTGCCTTACAGCACCTATGCATCGTTATCCAATGTGCAGTTAACCGATAAACCGTCAGAAAGGGTTTCCAAGATCATATCTTACTCTGTGAAGAATCCTCTGGTATATATGATTCCAAGTACTTTTGCTCCTTACAACAGTACAACGCCCAATTATACCAACGGTACAGACTGGCTGGCACAGGAGCCTAATTTAGCTCCTGACAGATGGGGAAGAGGAGGTGAAAAATCACCTTTTGATCCCTGTCCTGAAGGTTGGAGAATTCCGGACCTCACAAGTGTGGCGCTGGTTTCCGGAGCGGATTTCGGACAGACACCATGGTATAAAAAAGATAAGAACGTAGCAACCTCATACAGTATTGTCACAGATTATTCAGGAATAAGAGTAAGGAATTCTGCCAATGCTACAGTAGGATATGTATTTAATAATCCGGCATATTCCATAGGAAATTATCCTGATTCCGGCTCAAGAGGATTCAGAAGTGTAACAGCCAATCAGACGCCTCAGGGAACGTTTAATGTGCTCAATTTTCAGTATCCTGCGGTATGGACCGCTGCTTTAAACTCAAATTACATCGGAAGATCTATTAATCTGCTGTTTGATGCGGCTTCTGCCACCAACAGAATGATAGTCTTTCATGATAATAATGATCCCTACTTTGGAACAGGATGCCGATGTGTGAAAATAAAGTATGATGCCAATGGTAATGAAGAGGGTCCAGCATCAGGAAGTGCAGTTATACCCAATAGCTATAAATTGACCAAAGAGAATGTAAAATCTACGGTGGCCAATAACAAAATCTCTCTCTATCCGAGTCCTTTTTCCAATATTCTTTACATTAGGGCTGCAGAAAATAAAGAGTACAAATTTGAGATTTTTAATACGCTGGGACAGCTTGTAAGATCTGGGCATTTTATCAATAATCAGACAGATCTTTCATCTTTAAACGCAGGAGTGTATTTAATAAGGATAAATAATTCTGAAGCGAATGTAAAAATTGTAAAACAATAAGTAAACAAATAGTAAAAAGCAGAATAAGACTTCTTGTTCTGCTTTTTTTTAAACCAGCATATTTCTTACATCTATTATGGATGATGAAAAATTCTATATCAATAAATGCTGATTATTGTATAACAGTCTAAAACCTATACTACAAAGGATTTGTTTATCCAAAAAATGAGTATTGAAAGAGAGTATAAAGCGCCCTGATTATTAAATTAAACCCTTTTAACAAAAAGTATATAATAAAAAAGCTTTACTTTTGCAAAAATTTTTAGTTAGAATGTCGAAAAATTTAGTAATCGTAGAGTCCCCGGCAAAAGCAAAAACTATTCAGAAATATCTAGGAAAGGATTTTGAAGTGAAATCCAGTTTCGGACATATCCGGGATCTTCCTAAAAAGGGAATGGGGATAGACCTTGCCACATTCAGTCCTGATTACGAAGTTTCAGCAGACAAAAAGAAACTGGTAACCGAATTAAAGGCTGCCGTAAAGAAAGCCGATATGGTATGGCTCGCTTCCGATGAGGACCGCGAAGGAGAAGCTATTGCATGGCATCTTGCGGATGAGTTGAAGCTGAAGCCTGAAAACAGAAAAAGAATTGTTTTCCACGAGATTACCAAAAACGCCATTCTAAAAGCAATCGACAATCCAAGAGATATTGATCAGAACTTAGTAAATGCCCAGCAGGCGAGAAGAGTGCTGGACAGAATCGTAGGTTTTGAAATGTCTCCCGTTTTATGGAAAAAAGTAAAACCGGGACTGTCTGCAGGTAGAGTACAATCTGTAGCAGTAAGGTTAATTGTTGAAAGAGAAAAAGAGATCCGTGAATTTACGCCAAAAGCAAGCTTTAAACTGGACGGAATCTTTTTAAATAAAACAGAGCAGGAAATTGCTGCTAAGCTTAAAAAAGATTTTGAAAAGGAAGAAGAGGCTGAAAAATTCCTGGAACAGGCTAAAACTGCAGAATTTAAAGTTCTCAATGTTGAAACCAGACCAGGTACACGTTCCGCTTCGGCTCCGTTTACAACTTCCACTTTACAGCAGGAAGCTTCGTCAAGACTTGGATATAATGTGACCAATACCATGCGTCTGGCACAGAGGTTATATGAAGAAGGGTTTATTACCTATATGAGAACAGACTCTGTAAACCTATCCCAGGAAGCTATTGAAGGAGCTAAGAAACAGATCATCTCAGAATACGGTGCGGAATATTCTTCTCCAAGAAACTATACAACAAAATCAGCTTCTGCACAGGAAGCGCACGAAGCGATCCGACCTACGGATTTTGGAGTGAAAAGCATAGGAGATGCACAGCTGAACAAACTCTATCAATTAATATACAGAAGAACACTTGCTTCTCAGATGGCTAATGCCAAAATTGAAAAGACAGTGATCGAAATAGGAAATACATCATTACCGCATCATTTTGAGGCACAAGGAGAAGTGATCATCTTCGACGGTTTCCTGAAAGCCTACGGAATTGTAAAAACAGAGGACGATGATGATGAAAACAACGATAAGCTGCTGCCAAAAGTAAGCGTGGGTGAAGTTTTGAGCTATAAAACCATTACTGCTACTGAAAAGTTCACAAGACCAAGTGCAAGGTATACTGAAGCCGGGTTGGTGAGAAAACTTGAAGAATTAGGGATTGGTAGACCCTCTACGTATGCGCCTACCATTCAGACTATTCAGAACAGAGAGTATGTGGATAAAAGAGAAATCGAACCACACACCCGCGAAGTGATCAAAATGTCTCTGACAAAAGATAAGATCAAAAAAGTAGTTCTTGAGGAGAAGTTTGGCGGTGATAAAAATAAATTCGTTCCTACAGATATTGGTGAAGTTGTCAACGATTTCTTAACAGATAATTTTAGAGAAATCCTTGATTACGGCTTCACGGCAAGAGTAGAAGAAAGTTTTGACGAAATTGCAAGCGGTGATCAGAAATGGAAGGAAATGATGACCAATTTCTACTCCAAATTCCACCCCAGAATTGAAGATGTAGAAGAAAATGCAGACCGCGCGACAGGAGACAGACTGTTAGGTGTAGATCCAAAAACCGGTAAAAATGTTCATGCAAGGATCGGAAGATTCGGAGCGATGATCCAGATTGGAGAAACTGATGATGAAGAGAAGCCAATCTTTGCATCATTAATGTCAGGACAGAATATTGCAACGATTACTTTTGAAGAAGCACTGGAACTGTTCAAACTGCCATTTGACTTAAGTGAAGTTGACGGACAGCCGGTTTCTGTAGGAGTGGGAAGATTCGGACCTTATGTAAAATGGGGAGAAACGTATATCAGTATTCCGAAAGGTGAAGATCCGCTTTCTGTAGATCAGAAACGTGCAGAGGAAATTATCAATGAAAAGAAAATTGCTGATGCTCCGATTGCAACCTATAAAGGTGAACCGGTAACAAAAGGATCCGGAAGATTCGGACCATTTATCAAGTACAAAGATATCTTTGTAAATGTTCCCAAGAGATATGATTTCGAAAACCTTTCGCAAAGCGATATCAATGAGCTGATTGATGCTAAATTGGAAAAAGAAGCCAACCGATATATCCAGCAGTGGGAAAAAGAAAAAATTTCCATTGAAAACGGAAGATGGGGACCATTCATCAAGTTTGGAAAAGCCATGTTCAAAATTCCGAAAAAAGCTGACGATACAAAATATGAAGCTGAGGAACTGAAAGAACTTTCTCTTGATGAGGTTAAAAAATGGATTACAGATCAGGATCCGAAAGCTTTTGCAGAAAAGAAAAAGCCTGCAGCTAAAAAAGCAGCCACAACTAAGAAGACTACTGCAACAGCGAAAAAAACTGCAGCTAAGAAACCTGCAACGAAAAAATAAATAATCCTTAAGGTTACAATACAAGCCGTCAACGCCTGTTGACGGCTTTTTTTATGAACAAATAGAAACATGTCTCCTCAGTTTCTATGTTTTTTGTATGTTTGTTATATCAAGCAATTAATCAATTATTACATTTTAAATTAAAATATGGATTTCGAAGACTTTATCATTTCACCAAGAAATTTTAAAACAGAAAGCTGGCAGATAGGAAATCGGATTACAAAAGATATCAGGGAAGACAGTATTGTTCTTTTGTTTGTATCAGACTACAGAGGGGCGGGCGGCGATGCGGAAGTGCAGGATTTTACGGCGGTAAGAAAAGAATTTTACAAGCTTTCACAGATGGATTTCGAAATTCCTGTTGTAGACCTTGGTGATCTGGTATCGGGGAAATCTGTTCAGGATACTCACTATATCTTACAGGAAGTCCTGTCGGCATGTCATTATAAAAGAGCTATTCCGGTAATTGTCGGGGGTTCCAATGACTTTGCTTTCTCATTATTTTCAGCATTGAATTTCCATAAGAAAAGCATCAATTATACCCAGATCAGTAATATTATTTCCCTTCAGCAAGGTGAAACCATCAATGAAAATACTTTTTTGAGCAAAATTTTCGGAGCCAAAAATTTCTCCATTAAAAACTACCATCATCTGGGCTACCAGAAACATTTGAATGAAATGGATTCCGTAAGGCTGATCAAAGAGGTAGAATTTGATATTATCCGGCTGGCTGAAATGATGAATTCTACAGAAAAGACAGAGCCGTTCTTCAGAAAAGCAGATCTGGTGACCGTAAACTGTGATGCAATTGAAAGCTTTAGTGAACCCTTTTCAATGAATCCACAGGTAAATGGGTTGAACAGAAGAGAAATTTGTGCCTATATGAAGGAAATCGGATTGAGTGAAAACCTGAAATCTGTCGGAATTTTTAATTATAATATTTATTCTGAAAACCAGTTGAACCATCAGCTTTTAGCACAGATGCTGTGGTACCTGATCGAAGGAATCAATATCCAGCATTCCCATCCGAAAGAAAGGCATTATGAGCTGTTCTACGTTTTGATAGATGACAGACAATATGCATTCAGGCGTGATACTTTCAGCAATTTGTGGTATTTTGGTGATGATGAAAATATAGAAAACTGCATTCCCTGCTCCAGAAAAGATTTTGATGAAGCTAAAAAGGGCTGGCTGAATGCAAGATTGACGAAAATTTAATGTATGACAAATGTTCCCTCAAGAGTATCCGTTATTGTTCCCGTTTATAATGTCGAAAACTATCTGGAAAAATGCCTCAAATCTCTGGTAAAGCAGAGCCTTTCTGATATTGAGATTATTGTAGTAAACGACGGAAGTAAAGATAACTCTGAAAAAATAATTAAAGAATTTGCACAAAGATATCCTGAAAAAATAAAAGCCTTTACCAAAGAAAACGGTGGGCTGAGTGATGCCCGTAATTTTGGAATCGACAGGGCGGCCGGAGATTATATAGGTTTTGTAGACAGTGATGATTATGTTACTGAAAACATGTTTGAAGAAATGCTTCTTTTAGCGGAAAAGCATCATGCCAAAATGGTCATCTGTAATATTCAGAAGGTGGATGAGAACGGAAAAATTGTCCAAAAATTGACACAGCTGCCCGATATGCCGGAGAAAATAGCCCTTGAACATAACTTTTCTGTATTTTCTGATATCAGCTATTTTGCATGCAATAAGCTGTTTAAAAAAGAACTTTTTAATCAGAAAAGATTTAAAAAAGGAGTTCATTTTGAAGATATTCAGCTGATTCCTCAGCTTTTGCTGGAATGTGAAACTATTGCACAAACTCAGAGCTTTCATTATCAGTATCTTGAACGTACTGATTCTATTACAAAATCCCACACAGAAAAAGGACTTGATATGTTAAAGGCTGTTTCTGATGTAGAGCAGGTATTTGGTAAATCTTCCTATTCCAATAAAAGGAAGGAATTGAAAAATTTTCAGATTTTTGAGGGCGTTTATTCGTTTTTGGCCTACCTGGCGTATGTGAAAAAAGACGAAATATTTTACAGCATGTCTGATCAGTTAGACCTTTTTATGAAGGAAAGACAAATAAAAATTCAAGATATATTGAAGTATAGTCGTTTTGGTAAGAATTATCTTTTATCTTTGCCTTTGAAGAAAAAGATTTTTTATCTGTTGTTTTTTGCAGGACAAAAAAGATTGATAAGAAAGTTGATTTAGTAAACACAAATGTAAGTACTATTGTTTCGGTCAGTAGAAAATGATAATAAAGTTCCTATTATGATTTTTTATTTTTGAGATACAAGTGCTGAATTAGAAAAGAATGAAAAACTTTGAATTGTTCTTAAGCGGATCGGGGATACCTATTTTCTATATAAAAATAGGATTAGGCTTCGTATTCTCCTTTTTAATTACATTTTTCTCCATTCCTACCATTGTCAAGATTTCAAGAAGAAAGAATCTGATGGATGAGCCTGGAATAAGAAGCTCACACCTTAGAGAAATTCCCAATCTTGGTGGAATTGCCATCTTTTATTCAATAGGAATCTGTGCCTCTATTTTTGCCTATGAATTGTTTGATCTCTACAAATTTTTATTTGCTTCATTAATTATCCTGCTCTATGTGGGAGTAATGGACGATATTGTCGTAATGAGAGCCTACAAAAAACTTGTTGCACAGATTGTTGTATCTTCCCTGATTGTTATTGGATCCGATATCAGAATCAGAAGTTTATTCGGAATCTTCGGCGTATACGAGCTGGAGTATTTTGTAAGTGTGATATTCAGTATCGTAACATTTATTATTCTGATTAATGCATTCAACCTGATTGACGGGATAGATGGGCTTGCAGGCGGTTATTCCGTTATCTGTAGTGCTTTATTTGGAATTAGCTATTACCGTTTGGGAGAATATAACTATCCGCTGGTAGTACTATCTGTTGTTATCATTGGGACTGTATTGGCATTTTTGTATTATAATCTGTCAAACTACCGTACCCGCAAAATATTTATGGGAGATACAGGTTCTATGCTCCTTGGCTTTTTATTGGCTTTTACATCCATTTGTTTTATAGATATTTTTATAGATAAAAAACTGATCGATGTTCCCAGATATCACCTTCAGTCTGCTCCTGTAGTAGCGGTAGCTATTCTGATTCTTCCGATTGTAGATACTCTGAATGTCATTATGATCAGGCTTTACAACAAAAAATCACCATTTGATGCTGATAAAAACCATATTCATCACAAACTGCTGAAATTGAATCTTACCCATAGGAGATCAACTTTTTATATTATTCTCTACTATCTGATGATTGTTGGAGTGGCTTATTATTTAAGACATATTAATGTCAATCTTTTATTATTGGTGATTATTTCACTGGGTTTTTTGGTGCTTATTTGCCGGATTTACTATATCGATTAAGAAATAACAAAAATTAACAATTAAATATTACTTTTGTAAACAATATTATATATATATGATGAAAAACTTTAAATATTTATTTTTAATATTCCCTCTTTTAGTTACCTCATGTATTACAACAAAGGATGTAAGATACTTACAGCCAAGTGAGAGCCTTGTAATTAATGAAGAAGGTCTTGTTCCCTACAATATCCCTGTATACAGGATTACCAAAAATGATATCCTCAATCTTAACATTGTAACAACTCCCAAGGGAGATGCTGCACAGTTTTATTCTTCTTACAATTCCTCAGGAGGAACTGGAACCGGAGCTGTAACAAGTCCGGCCATGTCTGGTGGCGGTTCTGTAGGGGGAGGAGTTGGTACTACTTCCGGGATGAGCAGAGGAGGAAATACGAATTTCTATTTTAACGGACTCAAGGTAGATTCCAATGGTGATATCAATGTTTTTGGAATTGGCTATGTAAAAGCTGAGGGAAGAACATTAGAGGATATCAGAAAAGAAATTCAGGAAAAGGTAAATGAAAATTTCCAGGAAGGTAAATCTGAAGTAAGACTCAATACGGACGGTATCACTTATTATATTCTTGGTGATGTTGAAACTACAGGTCTTTCAGGAGAGAAAGTAGTTCATAAAAATACACTTACCATTACTGAAGCTTTAGCCATTAATGGCGGTTTGAACAGGACGATTGATAAGAAAGAGATCGTGATCCACAGAAAACTTCCGGAAGGAATCAAAATTGCCAAAATAGATCTTACCAGAGAAGATCTTATGAACTCTCCTTTCTATTATGTGCAGAATGGAGATGAAATCTATCTGAGCACAAGAGCAAAAAGCTTGAATGGATTCGGAAAAGATCCAATTCAGACTTTAACAACAGGAGTTTCGGTAATTACTACGGCATTGTCTATTTATTTACTTCTTAAAAATCTTTAGTCATGATTCCAGAAAGAGTAACCGCTGTAGAGAAGAATAATTCTCAGAAAGAAAAGTATGGGTCGTTTGCGTTATTTGATTTAGAACACTTTTTAAGAAGAGTCCTTAAAAACTGGTACTGGTTTGTATTGATGTTTTTTATCGGCTATGCCGTTGCATGGGTATACAGTAAATACTATGCACAAAATATTTATGCATCAGACTTATCATTAAGTACCTCCAGTAAAGGTTCTGAGTTCTTACCAACACAGTCTAACCAATCCATCAACTTTATCTGGGGTGATACCGGAAATCAGGATGGGCTTTATCTGAAAAAAATGCTTTTATCAAGATCACACAACGAATTTTTGGTAAAAGAACTGGATCTTTTTGTTAATTATTCTACCAAAGGACTGATAAAATCCACTTACCTGGATAAAGATGATTCACCGGTTTTTCTTCAGATTGATAAAAAACATCTTCAGCAGATAGATTATCCTATTACCTTGATTCCTAAGGGTGATGGAGCATATCAGGTGGTTTTACCGGAAGAAGGAGAATCCACCAACCTGTATAATTATGAAGTGGAAGGGTTTCAGACTATCAATCGTTATAGCAGACCTGCTGATAAAATCATTAAAATCAATGAATGGTACAATGCTCCGAACCTGAGGTTCAGATTACTTAAAAATCCTGTTCCTTCTAAAATTCAGTTGGATAATATCATTGTAAACCTGAAATCGATCAATGAAAGTGTAAACGAAATTGTTTCTACTACAGGTGTTGATTTTGATAAAGAAATCAGGTCCATTATGATTATTACCAAAAAAGGCTATAATCTCAACAGCACAGTGAATTTCCTTAATAAATCTGTTGCAGAGTTACAAAAAAAGAGACTGGCTGATAAAAACGTAGTCAATAAGAATACCGATATCTTTTTAAAGGATAATCTTGATAACATCCGTAAAAAACTGGATTCAAGTGCGAGTGTGCTCAATTATTTAAAAACTTCGGAAAAACTTTATAATATTAAAGACAGAGACGAAAAATCTCTTGAAAAAATAAAAGAGCTCGAGGCTAAAAAAGCAGATATCATAAGCAAGATCAATTCTCTTAACAATATAAAAAACACGCTGCAGTCTCAGAATTTTGATAAAATGATCGGAACCAATGCTGCAGGTTTTGAAGATGGAGTATTCTCAGCAACAGTTACTGAGCTAAAAGCTCTATATACCAAAAGAGCAGAAATGGCTTCTATTTATAAGCCTTCATCAGAGCCCATGAGAGAGATCAACAGGCTTATTGATGAGGCAAGAATGGGATCATCGAACAGTTTGAGAGGATACTATAACAGATATTATGACGAGATCAACAAAATTGATCGTGATATTTCAGGAGCCAACTCGGATTTAGCTTCTTACCCTGAAAAAGAAAGAAGATATCTGGATGCAGAAAGAGGATATAATATGATTGAGGCCACTTATAATAGTCTTCTGGGAAGACAGAGCGATACTAAGATGAGAATGGCGACCAATCAATCCGATATTACGGTGATTGACCCGGCTAAAAATCTGGGACAAAGACCTATCGGGCCTAATGTCAAGCTGGCAAAAACTGTCATTATTTCAGGATTGCTGCTGCTTCCGTTACTTTTTATCTTTGTAGGTGAAGTATTAGACAGTAAAATCAGAAACATTAAAGAACTTTTAAGTGCTACAAAAATTCCGCTTCTTGGGGTAATAGGAAATAACAGCAATGAAAATATGCTTACCGTTCTGGAGCAGCCAAAATCATCTGTCTCAGAAGCCTTCAGAGGAATAAGAGCCAATATGAGATTCCTGATGGATAATGAAGGTGAAAAGGGAAAAGTTATTTTGATTACTTCATCCATTGGAGGAGAAGGAAAAACTTATATTTCTATCAATTTAGCATCTGTAATAGGATTAAGTGATAAAAAAACAATCTTGTTAGGAATGGACCTTAGAAAACCAAAAATCTTTGGAGACTTTAAGATTGATAATAAATATGGGATTTCAAATTATCTTACAGGAGAAGTAGATATTGACCAGGTCATTAACAAGACCAAGATCCCTAATCTGGATGTTGCTACTTCGGGTCCTATCCCGCCAAACCCATCTGAGCTTTTGATGAGTCAGAGAAATATCAGATTTATAGAAGAACTCAAAGAAAAATACGATTTCATTATTATAGATTCGCCACCTGTAGGTCTTGTAGCAGACTCCTACGAGCTGATGAAGTATTCTGATGCTAATATATATGTTGTACGCCACGAATACACAGAAAAGTATATGCTGAAAATGATTACTGAAAAGTATCATAACGATGAAGTCAATAATCTGGGACTTGTCTATAATGACTATAATACCAAACAAGGCTACGGATATGGCTATGGCTATGGTTACGGGTATGGCTATGGTTATGGTTATTTCGATGAAGATAAAAATTATAAAGAGCCTTTACTGATAAGGATCAGAAATAAAGTACAGGTATTATTTAATAAAAAATAAAGCATTAAACCCTCATTTAATGGGGGTTTTTTCATATGTAAAGTATTTTCATTCTATGAAAAAAAGAATATTTTTGCCACTTTGCCGTTTACTTTATAACAAATTATGTTTTTTTGTTTATTTTTAACTAAACATTAAGATTATCATTAATATAAAAATGTTTTATATTTGCAAAAATTAAATTTTAAAATAACCATAAATCCATATTCTTTTATGAATAAAAAATTATTGTTTAGCTTCCTTGCCTTCCTTGGAGTGGTAAGTGTTAAAGCACAAAGAAACGAATTGGGAGTTCGTCTAGGTATGAGTAACCTAGTGGGAGATGTAGGAAGGACAAATTATATTTTACAAAAGCCGTTGGATTTAAGCAGAGCGTCAGATTGGGGAGTTCCATTTTATGGTGGTTTATTATATAGATTTAATTTTAACCCGCATCAGACTGTTAGATTGGATTTAGGATACAACCAGATCCAGTTCAGTGATAAAGCGGCAAAGGAAGATTATAGAAGAAATAGAAACTCATACGGAAAAAATAATGTGTATGAGGCGAGTTTAATGTTTGAATATAATTTTTTCCCGGTAAATAATGAGCAGATAAGCATGCTGAGCCCTTACATCTTCGGAGGTGTTGGTGCTTTGATGTTTGATGCTCCTAAAGCTACTCTGGTGAATGATTTCAGAAGAGATGCTGATGGTGTGGCACAGGCTCCGGTCAATGAATTGGATTTTACAACCACCACAGATTATTCATTGGGCAAAAAAGTAACAATGCATATCCCTTTTGGGGTGGGTTTAAAGTATAAATTCAACCATTCATGGGCAATATTTGCAGAAGCTACATTCAGATATACATTGACGGATCAGTTGGATCACAGCAAGATCCTTTCCAAAGATGTAAAAACTTCTTATAATGCTGATATTTTGGATCCTGCCACAGGCGGTTCATTATTACAGTCAGGAAATTATTATGCGGTTTCTAAAGAAAGAGAAGCAGAGTTTATTAAAAAGAGAAATATTGGAGATGGAAGATCCAAAGACTGGATGAATACTTTCAGTTTAGGACTTACATATTCGTTCGGAAGACCTCCGTGTTATTGTGAATAATATGTCGTTGATTAAAGAAAAAATAAATTCTGAGAATTTACCAAAACACGTAGCCATCATTATGGATGGTAATGGAAGATGGGCAAAATCTCGTGGCGAAGAAAGAACTTTCGGTCACAAAAATGCCATTAATGCAGTAAGAAATGCTATTAATGCTTGTAATGAGATTAATATTCCTTACTTAACATTGTATACATTCTCTTCAGAGAATTGGAATCGTCCAAGCGAAGAAGTGAATACCCTTATGAATCTGTTGGTAGAAACCTTACTGCTGGAAGCAGAAGAGATTTTCAGCAAAGGATTGAGAATGCATGTTATAGGGAATCTTGAGAAGTTGCCTGCATTAGTAAGAGAGCAGTTGGAACGTGTGGTAGAACTCACAAAAGAAAACACAAAAGGAAACCTTGTATTGGCTATTAGCTATGGCTCACAAAATGAAATACTGGAAGCTGTAAAAAACATAAGTTCTGATGTAAAAGAAGGAAAAGTAGAGATAGAAAATATAAACGAAAGTTTATTTGAAAATTATCTTTATACAAAAGATTTTCCTCCTGTAGATTTACTGATCAGAACCAGCGGCGAAATAAGAATAAGCAACTTCCTGCTTTGGCAGATTGCTTATGCTGAATTACAGTTTTTAAATGTTCTGTGGCCGGATTTCACCAAAGATATTTTCTTCCAGTGTATTGTGGATTATCAAAACAAGGAAAGAAGGTATGGTTTAACCGGTGAACAGGTAAAAGGCCAATAAATTTTTAAGAAAAGAAAGACTCGATAAAATGAAGTTTAGACTATTACCCATCATTATGTTTGCTGCTTCTGCACATTTTTATGGACAAGTAACTCCACAAGACAGCACAAAAGTAAATAATGCTGTACATGCAGAAAATGAGGCAGGAACTTATACTCTTAAAGACATCGTTGTAGATGGGGTAAAAAAATATACACCAGCTCAGATCTTAAGATTTACGGGCCTTACAAAAGGAGAAAGTGTAGACATTCCGGGACAGAAAATCAGCAACGCTGTAAAAAAACTTTGGGATACCCAATCTTTTTCTGAAGTGGAAGTTTATGTTCAAAGCATTGAAGGACAGACGATTGTTCTGAAATTTTATCTGCAGGATCTGAAAGAACTTGGAGAAGTGAAATTTACAGGAAAAGGAATCGGTAAATCTAAAAGTGAAAAACTGGCAAAGGATAACAACCTAAAACCAGGAACTAAGATTACTCAGAACTTGGTTTCAAGCCTTAAAACCAATGTCCCTAAAGACTACATCAAAAAAGGTTTTGCAGATGCCAAAATTACTATCCAGGATAAAGTAAATGCAGGAGATCCTGCTTTGGTAGACTGGACAATCAATGTAGATAAGGGTAAAAGAATTAAAATTGACCATATCGAATTTGAAGGAAACGATAATGTAACCGATAGCAAACTTAGAAATAAAGCTTTCAAAGAAACCAAACAAAAACGTTTCGGAATCGGTGGTATTTTGAAATCCTCAAAATTCATTGAAGATAAATACCAGGAAGATAAGCAAAGCCTTATCAGTTATTACAACTCTCTTGGATACAGAGATGCTAAAATCGTTTCAGATTCAGTATGGAGAAACAAAAGAAATAACTACGAAATCAATGTAAAGCTTAACGAGGGTAAAAAATATTATATCGGGGATATTACATTCACGGGAAATACAGTTTATTCAACAGAATATTTACAGAGATTATTAGGATATAAGAAAGGAGATATTTACGATGCCGTAGGATTCAACAAAAAAGTTGGGGAAGACGGAGGTAAAGAAGATGATTCGGATATTAAATCTGTTTACATGAATAACGGTTACCTCTTCTCTAATGTAACGCCGGTTGAAAAATCTGTGTCAGGAGATGCCGTAAACCTTGAAGTCAGAATTAATGAAGGAGAGCAGGCTACCTGGAATAAAGTAACATGGCAGGGAAATACTACAACCCATGACCATGTAATTCTTAGAGCACTAAGAACAAAACCGGGAGAACTATTCAAGAAAACAGAAATTAAGAGAACCTATTTCGATTTAGCGGGAATGTCATTCTTTGATCCTCAGCAGGTCGGGCAGGATATCCAGCCAAATCAGGTAGATAATACCGTAGATATCAACTGGAAGCTTGTAGAAAAAGGATCTTCACAGGTTCAGTTACAGGCAGGTTACGGGGGTAACAGCTTTATCGGTACTTTAGGATTAACATTTAATAACTTCTCATTAAAGAATTTCCTTAAGTTTAAAGATTTCAAACCGGTACCTCAGGGAGACGGACAAACGTTCTCTATTCAGGTGCAGGCAGGACAGTACTTCCAGAACTACGGAGTATCATTCTCAGAACCCTGGCTATTTGGTACAAGACCAACAGCTCTTTCTGTAAGTTTGAATAACTCCAGAGTAAGATATACAGATCAGTACGGAGCAGCTCAGAAGTTGAATATCTTCTCCGCTTCAGTAGGATTAAACAGACTGTTGAACTGGCCGGATGATTATTTCTCACTTTACACTGGTTTACAGTTCCAGAAGTATGACTTTAATAACTATCCATTCCAGTTTGGAGATACCACAGAAAATAACGGTACTGCCAATAACTTCAGTATCAACTTAGGACTGAGCAGAAACTCAGCAGGTATTGACCCTATTTTCCCAACAATGGGATCCAATATTGAGCTTTCAGCAAAACTGACTCCTCCATACTCATTGTTTAAGAAAAAAGATTACTCCACAATGTCACCTATTGACAAATATAAGTGGATGGAATTCTATAAGATTAAATTCAAAGCAGATGTTTACAATGAGATCATTGGAAAACTTGTGTTAAGGTCTTCTGCTGAAATGGGATTCATGGACGGATATAACAGCCAGCTGGGAGCGCCGCCGTTTGAAAGATTCTACATGGGAGGTACAGGTCTTTTCGGAGGTCGATATGACGGTAGAGAATTGATCCCTTTAAGAGGATATGAAAATGCCAGTACAGAAGGAGGTCAGGCTGATGATATTACTCAAAGAGGAGGAGGTACCATTTATAACCGATTTACTTTAGAATTAAGATACCCGATCTCAATGAGCCAGACTGCAAAAATCTATGCCCTGACATTCGCAGAAGGTGGTAACGTATGGAATTCATGGAGTTCTTACAGCCCATTCCAGTTGAAAAGATCAGTCGGTGTTGGTGTAAGAGTTTATATGGGAGCATTTGGATTGATCGGATTCGACTTTGCACTGGGTCTTGATAAAACATTATCAGGTGACAAGTCCGGATGGAGAAACCACTTCTTGATGAACCAAACATTATAATTATTAAATATGAAGCACTTTAAAATAATTTTCACATTCGCATTACTCTTGCTTTTCGGGTTGAACAATGCCCAGAAAATCGGGGTAGTGGATACTAATGAAATTTTAAATAAATTACCTCAGTATAAAGAAGCCGAAGCAAGATTAAATTCTCAGATCGATACCTGGGAGTCTGAACTTCAGAACCTTCAGTCTGAATATGAAAGAAAAAAAGCTGCTTTTGAAAGTGAAAAAGTTTTATTGATAGGTGATCAGCTTAAACTTAGAGAAAAAGAAGTTACAGACCTAGATAAAAATATTAAAACGACAACAAGCTTACGTTTTGGAGCGAATGGTGAAATTACAAAACTGAGAACAAATCTGGTTCAGCCCTTTCAGGATCAGATCTGGGGAGCCATCAAAACAATGTCCGAAAAAAATGGCTTGGGCATAGTTCTTGATAAAAGCAATAACATTAGTGTTATTTTCCTTCAGTCAAAATATGATTACACCGAAAAAGTATTGTCTATCTTATTAAAAGGAACAGACAAGAAGGAAAAAACAAATAGTAAAGGCAAAAAATAATAAAAGAATTAACTTTTGCTATATTTTAAAATCTAAAAACAAATTAAATTATTTATTTACCAGTTATGAAAAAATTAAGTGTATTATTTGCAGCAGTAATGATGGTTGTATCTGTAGGTATGGCAAAAGCTCAAAAAATTGCTACTTTAGATGTAATGGGAGTTCTTAACGCGATGCCGGAGAAAAAGAAAGCAGATGCTGATCTTAAAACATTCTTAGATACTAAACAAGCTGAGATCAAGAAGAAAGCTGACGCAGCTCAAACTAAATATCAGCAATACCAAACTGAAGCTCCTAAGAAAACAGCTGACGAAAACAACGCAAGAGAAGCGGAAATGAAAAAATTAGCTGAAGAAATCCAGCAAATGCAGGAAAAAGCTCAAAAAGATCTACAGGCTAAGCAAGACGTAGCTTTCGGTCCTATTGAGAAAAAGCTAAACGATGCAGTAGAAAAAGTAGCTAAAGCTGGCGGATACGATTATATTATGGATGCAAACTCAACAGCATTCCTTTATAAAGGAGGACCAGACGCAACTCCAGCTGTGAAGAAAGAATTAGGAATTCAATAATTTCAGCAAATTAACAAAGATTTATAAAACCAACCGCCTCTTTTAGAGGTGGTTTTTTTATTTTTGCGGAATGGAAAAAGAAGTATCAACTACGGTCAAAGTTAGGTTTAGTGACTGTGATCCGATCGGACATTTGAATAATGTAAAATATCTTGAGTATATGTTCAATGCCAGAGAAGATCATGTGGAAACATTTTATGGATTCACTTATGAAGAATATACCAAGAAAACCGGCTGTACCTGGATTGCTATTCAGAACGAAATAGCCTATCTCAAAGAAGTAAGATATAATACACAGGTAGTGATCAGCAGCAAGACCATTGATGTACAGGATAGAACGGCAAAAGTGGAAATTCTCATGAAGAGCCTGGATGAAAAAACAATTCATGCTGTACTTTGGGTGACTGTTATTTATTTTAATGTTAAAACAAGAAAATCAGAAGTTCATCCAGAAGATATCAAAGAGATTTTTGATCAGTTTTATGTAGATCTTATCCAGAAAGACTTCCAGTCAAGGGTGAAGTTCTTAAGATCTCAGAATGCCAAGAACTCTTAACTCCATTTCTTATTGAAGGTTCCAATTTAAAAATTAATAATAAACAAATGAAAAAAATAGCAGTAATAGGTAGTAACGGACAATTGGGAAACTGCATAAAAAAAATTGCCCTGGATTTTGAACATCTGTATGAGTTCCTGTTTACAGACTCATCTACGTTGGATGTTACCAATGAAGAGCAGGTGAACGATTTCTTTTATGATAACAAACCTGATTATTGCATCAATGCCTCTGCATATACCGCAGTTGATCTGGCAGAGAAGGAAAAAGAAAAAGCCTTTGCCGTAAATGCTGGTGGAGTGGCTCATCTTGCTCAGGCATGCGCAGATTATAAATCCGTTCTGATACATGTTTCTACAGACTATGTTTTTGATGGAACCACAAATCTTCCATATGCTGAAGATGATTTTACAAATCCAATAGGAGTATATGGTTCATCAAAAAGAGAAGGAGAGGAGCTTGCACTGGAAATCAATCCAAAGACGATCATTATAAGAACGTCATGGCTGTATTCCGAGTTTAATAAGAACTTTGTGAAAACAATGTTGAATCTTTTCTCTCAGAAAGAAGAATTGGGAATTGTTGCTGACCAGTTTGGACAGCCAACCAATGCCAATGATCTGGCAGAAGCTATGATGAGAATTATCGAAGCACCAAAGAAAACCTATGGCATTTTCCACTTCTCAAACTATCCGGAGACAACCTGGTTTGAATTTGCCAAAAAAATTGCTGAGTTTTCAAAATCATCAGTAAAATTAAATCCATTGACAACCGAAGAGTATCCAACTCCTGCCAAAAGACCAGTAAGAAGTACTATGTCTCTGGATAAAATAGAAGAAGTTTATAAAATAGAACCCAAACATTGGGAAAACAGTCTTGAAGAATGTGTTGAAATCCTTTCACACCAATAATATATATGAAGAATATTGCAATCCTCTTTTCTGTATTATGCATCCAGCTGTGGAGCGCACAGAATGTTTATATGACCAGAGTTGAAAAAACAAATGACAATGCAGATAAATTCTTCTACAGAAAAGATGTTGCCGCTGCAGATGCTGTTTATTTAGGAGAAGTAGAAGTACAGGGATTTTCAAAAGATGATGCACTCGTATTTTCCCTGGTATATAAAAAAGCAAAAGAGATTGGGGCCAATACATTCGAATTAAAACTTTTCGAAAATGTTGATGGTACCCCTCAGGCATTCAATGCTGCCAATTATAAAATCGCTTTATATTACACACCTAAAGAAAAATTGGCGGCTAAGCATGGGGAGATGTATATATTTGCTTCTTCTGAAAAAGATCAGAAAATAAATGTTAACCGTAAAGACTATATTATTTCTCCCAGATCATTTTTAAAATTAAAAGTGGTTCCGGGGGAAATCTATACGATTTCAACCAAAAAGTTTTTAGGCTCTACAGTGAAAGTTCAGCCAAAAGCCAATGATGACAATCTTTATTTTCAGGTTTCCTCTCTAAAAGTAAAATCAGACAACTCAGGAGTAGGAGGTTTGAATCTGAAATCTGGAGATATCATTGGCCTTGAGAAGTCTTATGCAGAATTTTTAAGTGTAATATATAAAGAAAGCACCCCATAAAACTCCATTATAATTACCTTATTTCGGATTGAACTTTAAATACACTGAATATAACAGTGATTTGTTTAAAATTTTTCCCCCTGCTACCCAGTCGTTTAGGAACAAATATCATCT
>NZ_JCAKRV010000009.1:0-197758 GCF_059515165.1 Chryseobacterium sp. CS3K3.1
TTTTTACCTATTTAATGAATATTGTTTTAAGCAGAGTATTAGCCATAAAACTTTATGACTATACAAAATAAAGTTGATGTCTACTTGTTTTTATCCGTATACTTTGCTATCCACTTATATAGTGTAGTTTTTGGGATTTTATAATCATTTATTATCTCCAGCTTTGTTTTTTTTCCTGTTTCAATTTGCTCAAGAATAAATTCTATTATTTCCTTGGTGTAGATGTTTTTCCTGAACGCTGGCAGAGAAGATGTTTTTTTATCGGAAGTTTTATGGGAAGCCTCCTTTTTGGGAGGAGAAAAGAGTATAAGATGTTGTGAGTAGGCCCGGAAAAAATCATACTCCAGCAACTTGCTCCACCTCAATAATTTATCAGTTGTCAGATCTTGTTCAAGGAACATTTGTTCAATTTCAGATTCAGTACATTTCATGAAACTGCATGCTCTCTGCATGTCCAGTGCTTCTTCCTGAAACTTAGCTTTAATAGTACTGCCAATATGTATTTTTTTAAAATTCAAAATAAACGGTATTATATAGTTAAAATTTTTTTTTTGCAAAGAATAATTAAGTCTTAGGACTTATTTTCGTTGGTTGGATGACAGATATGGTTTGGATTATAGTGAGTATTTTCACTATGTTCTATACAGGTAATATTAATTCCTACCTGAGAAGAGAAAATAATAAGGGTAACCTTTTTTCTATCATTTGTTCAAATTTAGCATTCATTATTTTTTTTTAATTAAATGGCTCTACATCAGAGATACATCAATTTCTATGGTATAGGATCAAAAAACTCCCGTAAAACGGGAGTAGCAACTTTGATCAGTATTATAGATTTCTATAAAAATGAAAACTGATTTTGTTATTAAATATTGAGAACTGAAAGTTTTACAACGGATGTTTTTATTTGTGTGAAAACTTTAATTAAATTCTCAACTCAATATTTTTTTTGTGCTTTATATCAGATTGTATCAATAAATTTTACTGTTACAAAGTTAAATCTGGTATATGATTAAAGCAAAATTTTATATACATCAAAAGTACATCAATTTATAGTTTGCCATTGTAGTAGTATCCGGGGCATGAAGATTTAATGCAAAAAAGAAATTTTATCAATTGGTTTACTACCTCAATAAATTTATTAATATAAATAAATTTCTGATGATTTTTAATTCATTAAGATTGACTGTTTATGCGTTTCAATTAATCAACATATGGTGAATATGATCATGATATATTATTTAATTTAACTAAAATTAGCAAAAATTTTATAGCGATATGTTTTTTTTATTTAATTTTATGGAAACTAAATTGTGCGTTGTAATTTGGTTGAAGAAGTTATTATTAATATCTTGTTAAGTAGTTTTTTGTGGTAGAATCTGATCTTGCTTTTTCACTTTAGAAACTAATTATTATTAAATTTACTATGCAAACATTAAAGCTTAACCAATTTTCGAAAGTATTGCTAAGCACGCTGATATATTTTTTGTTTTCTAACTTATACTTTTCTCAGACATACACCCCTCAATATATAGATAGTATGTTGATCAAAGTAAATGAGAATTTGAGAGTAAGTGGGAGAAAGAAAGAATTAATTGACCTTAATACGAAATTTTACAATATCAGTAAAAAACAGGATTATAAAAAAGGAGTCGTACTTTCATATATTAATCTGGGTAATATGTATGCGACTGTCGGGATGTATGAAAAAGCCTTCAAATACCTTCAGCTGGCTGAAAATGACCTTGAAGGGATGGAAGATTATTACCTGTGTACAAGACTATATCAGGAGTATGGCCAGGCAAACTTTGTAATAGGTCTTTATAAAAAAGCGATTAAGTATAATGCCAGGTCAATTTATTATGGTAAACAAATAAAAGATAAGCATGACCGGGAAATTTTATCCGTTGTGTATGCAAACAGAGCCGACTTTTTAAGGGAAACAAATTCGGTTGACTCTTCATTAATCTATCTGCACAAAGCGTTAGATGTAAAACCTACACCGGTTATCAATTCCACGATTGCTAATCACTATCTGCTTTTTGGTAAAAATGAGGATTCTGCACAGGTATATTTTAACAGAGCATTTTCTCTTTTAGAAAAAAAAGATTACTGGGATTCCCAGAGGGCGCTTACTTATTTTTATTATGGGAATTTTTTATTTGATAAACAGGATTATAGTCAGGCATTAGACTATTATACCAAATCGGTAGAAATACTCAAAAAGACCCAGAGAATTTATCAGGTTCCCGCATTGTATCAAGCTATTGCCAAGACCTATAAAAAATTAAACAATGATTCCAAAGAAAAAGATTATCTGGAGAAATATACGAAATTAAATGATAGCCTTGGAAAGATATGGGATGAGTCAATCAATACTTCTATTGATAAAATGCTTCTGGAAAAGGAGAAAAATGATATTGAAAAAAAGCATTCAGCCATCATATACAATGTAATCGTTTTTACATTATTAGGCGTTATTATAATTGTTTTTTTTGTCTATCGTAAAAGAATTGCCAAAAAGCATAAAATAATAGAGGAGAAAGAATTAGAGACGGAAGTTTTAATGAAAAAAATGTCTGCTAATGATGAAAGGCTGGTGTTTTTAGCAAAGAAAAATGATCCTTTGTTTTTTAATGAATATCAAAGTGCTTATCCTGAGCTGGTTGAAAAGCTTTTTGAGATTAATCCAAAGCTGTCAGCAAATGAACTTTCTTTCTGTGCAATGATACAACTGGGCTTTTCCTCTAAGGAAATTGCACAATATGGCTTTATGCAGCACAGATCGGTACAAACAAAGAAAAATAGATTAAGGAAAAAATTAAATATTCCATCCGATGTGGATCTTTATTTTTTCTTGCAAAATTTAAATTCCAAATAATAATTCAATCGCATTTTACGTGAACTTGTAAGTGTATGGGTAAAAATAAAGGCTGTCTGAGAGACGGCCTCTATTGGGTTATATCGGAAATGCGGAGTCCTAAATGTGAAAAGGAAAGAATCGCCGGCTCATACAGAGGGTTGGTTAACTTTCCAAATCCATATTTACAAAATATGAATGGTAACCCATTGGATGTTGCAGAATCATAATCAGTTTGGGTATCTCCAATATATATGGTGTCTTCAGCAGATAACTGATTTCTTTCCATAAGAAGCTGTATGTTTTCAGATTTGTTTTTTCGGGTTCTTCCGTGGGACTCAAAATCAACAAACAGATCACTGAATTGATAATAATCTAAAAAAGATTCAATATACCCATCCTGGCAGTTGCTTACAATGAAAAGAGAATAGGTATTAGCCAGATTCTTTAAAGTTTCTTCCACACCATCATATAAAATTCCACCTTCTAAGTGTAGAATTTTATTTTCTTCGCCTACAATTTCAGAAAGGAGTTCCTGAACCTGCAGGTCTGAAATGCCGGGAATAATATCTTTTACAATGTCATGAGCTAATAATCCCATATACTGATTCATGTCTTCAGGTTTCAGTTCTTTTTGGATCAACTGATGTTTACCCAATACTTTATTCCATATTTTGATAATCGTAGCTCTGGAATCCCATAATGTTCCATCCAGATCGAAGATTAAGTTCTTTGTTTTCAAAATGATAATTGTTGGTTTAATTTAAATACATAACGGTTAAACATTACAAAATCATGCTCAGTTGTACTCTTTTTCTTGCTTCATCCACTTCCGTTACCTTTACACGGACATGCTGATGAAGTTTTACCACTTCATTCACATCTGATACAAAGCCATCTTTAAGCTGGGAAATATGAACCAGCCCGCTTTCTTTGATTCCAAGATCTACGAAACACCCAAAAGCGGTAATATTATTGACAATTCCGGGAAGAATCATTCCTGCTTTTAAATCTTTGATGCTTTTAACATTCGGGTCGAATTCAAATACTTTTGCTGCTTTTCTAGGATCCAGTCCCGGCTTCTCAAGTTCTTTTAAAATATCTTTAATTCCTAAAATTCCGATTTCTCCTGTTGTATAGTTTTCCGGTTTTACCAGAGCTATTTTTTCTTTATTGGCAATCAGCTCAGTGGTTTTAATACCCAAATCTTTTGCCATTTTCTCTACAATTCCATACGCTTCCGGGTGTACTGCAGAGTTGTCCAGTGGATTTTTGGCATTGGTGATTCTCACGAAAGCGGCAGCTTGCTGGAAGGCTTTTTCTCCAAGCCTTGGAACTTTTTTAAGCTGTTTTCTGTCTTCAAATGCTCCGTTCTCAGTACGGTAATTCACAATGTTTTCTGCCATTTTTTCTCCGATTCCGGAAACATAACTCAATAGTGACTTACTGGCGGTATTTAAATTAATTCCCACCGAATTTACACATTTCATCACAGTAGAATCCAGCTCATTTTTCAGTTGAGTCTGGTCCACATCGTGCTGATATTGCCCAACGCCTATAGATTTAGCATCAATTTTCACCAATTCAGCCAGCGGATCAGAAAGTCTTCTTCCGATAGAAACAGCTCCACGTACTGTTACATCATACGAAGGAAACTCATCTCTTGCAATTTTACTTGCAGAATACACGGATGCTCCGGCTTCAGAAACTACAAAAACCTGCAAAGGCTTATCGAAAGCAATTTTTTTAATAAAGAATTCTGTTTCGCGGCTTGCTGTTCCGTTACCAATGGAAATAGCTTCAATATTATAGGCATTCACCATAGAACGGATTTTTTTCATCGCCATTCCGCTTTCATTCTGCGGAGCGTGAGGGTAGAGGGTTTCGTTATGCAGTAAGTCTCCCTTCTCATCCAGACACACAACTTTGCATCCGCTTCGGTATCCGGGATCTATTGCCAGAATTCTTTTTTCTCCCAAAGGTGGGGCAAGAAGCAGCTGGCTTAAATTCTCAGAGAAAATTTCAATTGCTTTTTTGTCTGCTTTTTCTTTGGCTTCCTGTAATGTTTCATTTGAAATAGCGGGTTCCAGAAGTCTTTTATAACTGTCTTTTATGGCCAGTGCAATCTGGTCCGAACTTTCATTGTTGGATTTAATGACCGCTTTTTCAATAAAACCGATTGCCTCTTCTTTATCTACAGCTACATTTGTTTTTACAAAACCTTCCGCTTCTGCTCTCAACATTGCAAGAAGTCTGTGCGAAGGAGTTCTGGCAAGGCTTTCTTCCCATTCAAAATATTGGGAAAATTTTTGCGCATCCTCTTCATCTTTTTTGGCTTTTACAACTTTAGAAGTGATAACAGCCTTACGCTGAAATAATCTTCGGAGATTTTTACGGACATACATATTTTCATTGATCCATTCTGCCATGATATCTCTTGCTCCCTGCAATGCTTCTTCTTCAGAACTTACTTCATTATTAAGATATTTTGAAGCCAAAAACTGCAGATCGTTATTCTTTTGGCTCATTATGATTTTGGCTAAGGGTTCCAGCCCTTTTTCCTTGGCAGTATCTGCTTTGGTTTTCTTACGCTTTTTGAAAGGCAGGTAAAGGTCTTCCAGCTCCTGGATATCAAAGCTTTCTTCTATTCTCTGCTGAAGTTCAGGCGTTAATGAATTCTGTTCTTCTATCGATTTTACAATAGATTCTTTTCTTTTAACAATGTCCTCAAACTGCTTGCTGATTTTTGAAATCTGTTCAATCTGTGTTTCATCAAGGTTTCCTGTCTTATCTTTTCGGTAACGCGAAATAAAAGGAATGGTGCAGTCTTCTGCTAATAATTGTAAAGTATTGTTGATGCTCTTTTCTGAAATATTGAGATGTCTCTGGATAAATTCTACGGTCGTCATTGTTCTGTTTTCGGATAGCTAAAATAGGGTTTTGGAATGAGAAAATATAGATCCTGAATGTATTAATCTGTTTATTTTTATATATTATACCAATTATTTCGGTAGGCATTTAATTTAATAGAAATATTTCCGCAAATGGTATTATCATTACAAATACTACAAAAATACCACATTTCTTGATGTATGTTAAGGCTCCTCCAAATAGGTTTTTCTATTTTTGTACCCGAAAACAACAAAATTCAAACTTTTTTAAACAGTTCAATATGAAAAAAATTAGCGTAATTGCATTAGTTGGAGTAGGATTGCTTATGGCATCATGTGATAAAGGAAAAACAGCAGAGTCTGCAGCAACAGCTCAGGAACAGACAGTAGCTGAAAGTAAAGGAGAAACACTGGCAGTAGACACAGCAGCTTCAGTAGTAAACTGGAAAGCATTCCACAAGGGAGGTATGGCACCTCGTTGGGGAACACTTACTGTAAAATCAGGAGATATCAGTGTTGATGCAGGTCAGGTTGCTGCAGGAAACTTTATTATTGACATGAATTCTATCAAAGTAGATCCGGCTTCAGTAACAGAAAAAGATAAAAAACCGGCAGACCTTGAAGCTCACCTTAAAAACCCTGATTTCTTTGATGTAGCTAAAAACCCTACTTCAGATTTCAAAATTACCAGTGTTACAGATTTGAAGGAAGCACCAAAAGATGCAGTAGCAGGAGCTAATAAAACAGTAAGCGGAAACCTTACATTATCAGGAAAAACAATGAATGTTACTTTCCCTGCTAAAGTAGATGTGACTGAAAACTCAGCGGCTATTCAGGCTAAATTTACAGTAAACAGAGCAGATTGGGGAATCAAATTCGGTACTTCAGAAGCAGACCCTGCAGAATGGATGATCAGCAAAGATATCGAGATTGCTATCGATGTAAAAGCTAAAAAATAAGTTATTTAAACTTTAATAACAACCGGGCTGTCTTTTTAAAAGGCAGCCCTTTTTATTTACTTAAAAATCAGTTCAAAATCGTTGAATTCTGAATTCTCACACAATATTCACTTCCAAGATATAGAGGATTACCGTGCTTTTCAGACCAGAATCCATCAAGTATATCCTTATTTAGACAGCGATATACAGCAACACCCTTATATATTTTATGATCTTCACCTTCATAATTGAAGTTGATTACCAGGATCTGATTTTTATAAAATCCGGTGCCATTTTGTATATGGTCGCCGATAATCCATTGCGCGATGATACGGTTATTCTCGTCAATGGATATGGTTAATATACCATGATATGTGGGTAGGGAAGACTCTTCCTGATTACTTCCTTCAATAGAGTAGCTTCCTGCAAGATCATGTACTGTCATTGATTTTATTTTTAGGAAGCGCAAATTTATAAAATCTTATTCTGATAAAATTATAAATATATTCATGGTTGTAAAGTTGTTTCCATATACAAATTAAGCTTTATTTTTGCCACAAATTAATTTTTTGAATGATTCCTTTTCTTTTTATAACAAACCTGATTACATTTGGGATCTTTGGATTTGATAAATGGCAGGCCCAAAAACATCAATGGAGAATCTCCGAAAATGCTCTTTTAGGAATCTCCCTTCTAGGTGGAATTTTAGGAGCGGCTTCAGGAATGGTGATTTTCAATCATAAAACTTCAAAAAAATCTTTTTTAGTAAAATTTGTGCTTGTGGTTTTGATTGACCTGGTTGTGTTTTACAGATTAATAAGACGTTGATATTAAAAATGTTAAATGTTTTTAATAAATAGTTGTCATGATTTATTTTTTTTATCTTTATCAGGCTAATAACAAATAAAGAACAACATGAAAAATCTCAAAAAAATTTCCAGAACAGAAATGAAATCAGTTCAGGGAGGAATCGTCAAAGGAATGGTAAGATGCAAAGATGCTGATACATGCGTTGTAAGATGGGGATGGGGAACCGGATTCTCCAGCAATTGTGCAGAGTTTGACATTATATGTGGAGAACCGCCTGCAGTAGATCCATGCGAAGTACAGGCTTGTGTATAAATAATCTAAAGAGTGTTTTTTGAGCACTCTTTTTTTATTGTCTTGTAAATAAGTATTTTAAACAAAATATTAAATATTTGTATAACTAAATATTTTTTCATTAAAAATCACTACTTTTGCACCCGTAAAAATCTTTTATGCAAAACATTAGAAATATTGCGATTATCGCACACGTTGACCACGGAAAGACGACTTTGGTTGACAAGATCATTCACGCTACCAACATTTTCAGAGAAAATCAGGAGAGTGGGGAGTTAATTATGGATAACAACGATCTTGAAAGAGAAAGAGGGATCACGATCTTATCCAAGAATATTTCTGTTACTTATAAAGACACAAAAATTAACGTAATCGATACTCCTGGTCACGCCGATTTTGGTGGAGAAGTAGAAAGAGTATTGAAAATGGCTGATGGGGTTATTTTGTTGGTGGATGCGTTCGAAGGACCAATGCCACAGACAAGATTCGTACTTCAGAAAGCTTTGGAATTAGGATTGAGACCATTAGTGGTTATCAATAAAGTAGATAAACCAAACTGTCGTCCTGACGAAGTTCATGATAAAGTATTTGACCTGTTCTTCAACCTTGATGCTACAGAAGAGCAATTGGATTTCCCTACATTCTATGGATCTTCAAAACAAGGATGGTTCAACACTTCATTAGAGCAAACTGAAGATATCTTACCATTATTGGATGGTATTTTACAATATGTTCCTGAACCAAAAGTAACAGAAGGTAATCTTCAGATGCAGATCACTTCTCTTGACTTCTCTTCATTCTTAGGAAGAATTGCAATCGGGAAAGTGACAAGAGGGGAGATCAAAGAATCTCAATGGATTGGTCTTGCTCAGGCAGATGGTAAAATTGTAAAAGGAAAAGTAAAAGAACTTTACGTTTTTGAAGGATTAGGAAAGAAAAAAGTAACTGAAGTACAGGCAGGTGATATCTGTGCTGTAGTAGGATTTGATGCTTTCCAGATCGGAGATTCTTTCGTAGATCTTGAAAATCCTGAGCCATTGGAAAGAACGGCAATTGATGAGCCTACGCTGAATATGACGTTCTCTATCAACAACTCACCTTTCTTTGGTAAAGACGGTAAATATGTTACTTCTAATCACCTGAAAGAAAGATTAACAAAAGAATTAGAGAAAAACCTTGCCTTAAGAGTTCAGCAGACTGACGATGCCAATACATTCCTTGTATTCGGTAGAGGTATTCTTCACTTATCAGTTTTGATCGAAACAATGAGAAGAGAAGGTTACGAAATGACAATTGGTCAGCCGCAGGTTATCTTCAGAGAAATTGATGGTGAGAAATGTGAACCTTATGAATCTTTGGTTGTTGACGTTCCTGAAGAATTTGCTTCAAGAGTTATTGACCTGGCAACTCAGAGAAAAGGTGACCTTCACATTATGGAAACTAAAGGTGAAATGCAGCACATGGAATTCGAAATTCCTTCAAGAGGTTTGATCGGATTACGTTCTCAGATGTTGACAGCTACAGCTGGTGAAGCTATTATGGCACACCGTTTCACAGAATATAAGCCTTTCAAAGGTGCTATTCCTGGAAGAAACAATGGTGTTTTAATCAGCAAAACAACTGGTCCTGCTACAGAATATTCTATTGCTAAACTGCAGGATAGAGGTAAGTTCTTCGTTGATCCAGGTGAGGAAATCTACACAGGAATGATCATCGGTGAGCAAAACAAACCTGGTGACTTAGTAGTAAACATCGTAGAAGCAAAACAGTTGAACAACATGAGAGCTTCCGGAAAAGATAAAGATACTGGTGTTGCTCCGAAAATCTTATTCTCACTTGAAGAATGTATGGAATACATCCAGGGTGATGAAGCGATTGAGGTAACTCCGAACTTCATCAGAATGAGAAAGAAAATTCTTTCTGAAGAAGAAAGAAAAAGAGTAGAAAGATCTGCAAAAGCATAATAAAATCTTATACATAAAATCAAAGCCTCGATTTTCGAGGCTTTTTTTCTATACCTACCCATTAAATGCTTATTTTGGCATAATAATCTCTGAAATAAAAAAATAAATTTTAAAGTAGTTTTGTGACTATGAGAATGAATAAATTAAAACTTATCGTTTTATTGGGCGTTTTTGCATCTTACGCTACCTCCTGTTCCGTTCAGAACAACGTTGTAAAAACACCTTCCGCGAAGAATCCGACAAAACCAATCAACAATACAAATCCTCCGAAAGTAAATCCGACAGCTGTAAAACCTGCTACAAATACAGGAGCTTCCGGTGAAGAAAATTTCAGAACCAATCTTCCCGAAATCAAAAGAGAATTCCGTGGAGCATGGATCGCAAGTGTTGCCAATATCAACTGGCCATCAAGAAATGATCTTACGGTGGATCAGCAGAAAGCAGAAGCAATAAGTATGCTTGATATGCTGAAAGATAACAATTTCAACGCCGCTATTTTCCAGATCAGACCTTCGGCAGATGCCCTTTATACCAGTAATATCGAACCATGGTCTTACTTTCTGACCGGAGAAACAGGAACTGCACCATATCCCAATTATGACCCGCTTCAGTTCTGGATTGAAGAAGCTCATAAAAGAGGTCTGGAGCTCCATGTCTGGTTAAACCCTTACCGTGCACATCATACCAACGGAGGTGCGGTAAATAAGCTGTCAATGGCCAATAAACTGTCTGATATTGTGGTTAGACTAAAGAATGGAATGTATTGGTTTGATCCTGCTAATCCGAAAACACAAGGTCACGTATCCAATGTGGTGAAAGATATTGTAAAAAGATATGATATTGACGCTGTACATTTCGACGATTATTTCTATCCTTATGCTACTTACAATAAAGGTGCGGATTTTCCTGATAATGCAAGCTGGAATGCCTATGTAAGCAGTGGCGGAACCTTATCCAGGGCAGATTGGAGAAGGGATAACGTGAATAAATTTGTAGAACGTATCTATAAAGAAATTCACGCAGAAAAAAATAATGTAAGATTCGGGATCAGCCCGTTCGGAATATGGAAACCAGGATATCCGGCAGGAGTTGTAGGATCATTACAATATGATGAACTGTATGCAGATGCTAAATTATGGTTAAATAAAGGCTGGGTAGATTATTTCTCACCACAGCTTTACTGGCCTATAGATTCCAAAGGACAAAGCTTCGAAGGCCTGTTAAGCTGGTGGCAGTCTGAAAATACAATGAAACGTCACCTGTGGCCGGGATTGAATACTGTTGAAATAAAAGTATCAGACCGTCCGGCTGAAATCAAAAACCAGATTGCAATTTCCAGAAATATCCTTAAAAATGATGCCGGAGAAATTCATTGGAGTATTGCCGGGCTTAGCAAAAATCCAAATATGCTTCCCGCTTTGAAAAGCGGACCATACAATGAAAAAGCATTAGTTCCAAAATCTCCGTGGATTAAAGCGGTTCCATTGCAGACTCCAACCTTGTTTATTGCTGATAACGGAAGCTTTGCTCAGACAAGCTGGAGTACAAAAAATGCTGCAGATGTTTTCCTGTGGGTACTTTTTACTCAGTACAACGGAGTATGGCAAACAGAAATTCTGACATTGGATACGCTTTCAAAAGATATTCCCAAATCTAAAGACGGAAAAAAATTGAATGCTGTTGCCATCAAAGCTATCGACAGATTAGGAAATGAGAGTGATTATACAGCAAGAAAGATTAAATAGTTAGTATGCCCATTCTAAATTGGTCATTGCGAACCTTTAGGTGAAGCAATCTCAATCATAAATTTAAAAAACCGGTTCTCAGACAGAGCCGGTTTTATTTTAGAATAACTATAAATTATTAATTTAAGTTACTGAATTTCAGTTGTATTTTAAAGGTGTTTTGGAATTTTTGTACGGAATAATAATCCTATCGGAACTGTTTTTGCATGATTCATCCCATAATCACCAAAATATAACATTATGAATACTAAAAGACTTTCCGACAACATGGAAAAGGCATTAAGTGATCAGATGAACAAAGAAATTCATGCATCACACGTTTTTTTATCTTATGGGATCTGGGCTGATGATAAAGGTTATCAGGGTATTGCCAATTTTCTTTACCGCCATGCTCAGGAAGAAAGAAACCACTCCATCAAATTCATGGAATATATCTTAAACCGCGGTGGAAAACCAAAAGTAGACGCTATTCCCGCTCCTCCGGCAGATCCGGACAGCCTTACTGCCTGTTTTGATGGCGTCTTTAAGCATGAAGTTGACAATACCACCGCAATTTACAGAATTGTAGATCTTTCTCTTGAAGAAAAAGACTGGGCTACATGGAATTTTATGCAATGGTTTGTACAGGAACAGATTGAAGAAGAAACATTAGCGCAGAACTTAATTGATAAATTAAAAATTGCAGGCGGCGACAGGGCAACAGATGAATCTTTATTTACTTTAGATAAAACTTTGCAGGAAGCACCGAATGATGTGCCGCTGGCTCAGAATGCTACAGGGGATAATCCTTAAAACAATTGGTGAAACCAGGCCATTTAAAAATCTGTCAGAATATCGGCAGATTTTTTTATTATGAAACTCCCTCAAAAATCACTATCTTTGCACACTCGTAATTCAAGGTTCTGAGTTCAATGTTTAAAGTTGGAGAAACCTTGAGTTACCCTAAACCTTAAACTTTGAATTTTACAATATGAAATGTGGAATCGTAGGCTTACCGAATGTAGGTAAATCAACTCTTTTTAACTGTCTGAGCAACGCAAAAGCTCAATCAGCAAACTATCCTTTCTGTACGATTGAACCGAACCTTGGAACGGTTTCTGTACCGGATCAGAGATTGTTTGAACTGGAGAAAATCGTAAAACCTGAAAGAGTTTTACCAGCTGTGGTTGAAATTGTTGATATTGCAGGTCTTGTAAAAGGAGCCAGCAAAGGAGAAGGATTGGGAAATCAGTTCCTGGCTAACATCCGCGAGTGTGAAGCGATTATTCATGTTTTAAGATGTTTTGACAATGGAAATATCGTTCACGTAGAAGGTTCAGTAGATCCGTTAAGAGATAAAGAAATTATTGATATAGAACTTCAGCTGAAAGACCTTGAAACGGTAGGAAAAGCAGTTGAAAAAGCTAAAAAATTCATCAAATCAGGGAAGAAAGAGGATATTCTTACTTACGAAACACTTCAGAATTTACAGAAATTCCTTGAAGATGGTAAAAATGCAAGAGAATTTGCTGCTGATGATTTTACAAAATCAATTATCGGAGAAGTTCAGTTGTTGACGAATAAGCCGGTTCTTTATGTTTGTAATGTAGACGAAAACTCTATCAAAAACGGAAATGAATGGATTGCCAAGATTGAGGAAATGGCTGCAGGTGAAGGTGCTGAAGTCGTAGTATTGGCAGCACAGATTGAAGCTGATATCAACGAACTTGAAACTTTCGAAGAAAGAGAAATTTTCCTTGATGAGCTGGGACTTACAGAACCAGGGGTTAACCGTTTGATCAGAAAAGCTTATGATCTTTTAAAACTTCAAACATACTTTACAGCCGGAGTAAAAGAAGTAAGAGCCTGGACTATCGGACAGGGATGGACGGCTCCGCAAGCTGCAGGAGTAATCCACACAGACTTTGAAAAAGGATTTATCCGTGCAGAAGTAATCAAGTATAATGATTATGTAAATTATGGTTCTGAAGTAAAGGTAAAAGAAGCAGGAAAGCTTTCTGTAGAAGGTAAAGAATATATTGTACAGGATGGTGACATCATGCACTTCAGATTCAACGTATAAGAAAAGTATTAAAGTTAGTTATATTAAAAAAGCGCTTCCATGTATTTGGGAGCGTTTTTTGCGTAAAATTAATAATGTAGGCTGTCTGTTTATATTTTGATATTTGGGACAGGTACTAAAAATTACTGCTCCCTGAAGTAGAGAGCAGTATTTTTATTTTTAAAGTAGAATACCTATATCAAACCGGCATTTTGGCTCGATACAGGATGGAGAGAAAACTACACAGTTATTGATGGTATCTGTACATTTTAACTGCGCCTGTCCAGTTCGGCACTCCGGTTCATAGCATGAAGGATGAATCTGTGCGCAAATACCTTGATGGCTGCATATCATCACACCTCCTTTAATGGTTTTCAACTCTTTTTTATTGAGTTTTTTACCATTATTTACATGTTGATTTCTCATTCGTTAAAGTCTTATGGTTTAGTTTTTTATTGGCTACAATTCAATACCAGGCTGGCATTGAATTTCTGCACAGGTAAAAGAATATTTCTTACAAGTAAGGTCTGGAAGCAAGCACATTTCTTTTCCACCAGTAATTACTCTTAATTGTTTTTTATTCAATTTTTTTCCGCTAGCTAAATTTTGATTTTTCATAATGTTAGATTTTAATGATTATTGATAAAATTAGAATTCAAGAAATATGATGTCTTACGGTCTGCAAATTTTCTGTGCACAGCTTGGAGAAAATATAGTACAGTTTCTAATATCTCCAGGTGGATAAGTTTCGCAAGGAAACTCTGTACACGGAACTGCCTCCATACAATCCAGCAAGCCCCCGTGAATCATTTTTAATTGTTTTTTTTCAAGCTTTTTACCTTTGCTTAATTCAATCTTTTTCATAGTTTTTTGTTTAAAATGATACTATCGTTATAACTCTGGTCTGCACTCTTTTTGTGCACATTTAGGAGAAATGATTGTACATCCGTATGGATCAGAAGATGGCTCACATGGTGTTGGACATAAAACAGGTTCCATACAGTTAATAAGACCTCCTTTGATTGTTCTTAATTCTTTTTTGTTTAATTTTTTTCCAATCTGACTGATTTGATTTCTCATTGATTTGATTTTTAATGGGTTAGTTTTAACGAAAGTAATAAAAATAAATGAAGTATATCACTGTCGTTAGAAAAAAATAGAGGATTTTTTAAATATTTTATTATGATATTGATGGTGAATATTAACTACAATCGGCAAATACATTGAATTTTTCAATAAGTTAATAAGGTTTTATTTTTGATATTTAAAAAGACTTTTTTGCTTCGCCAAACAATCTGGACTCATTTCAAAAAATATTGGTTGATAAGTTTGTATATTTGAATTTTACAAATTATTTGTGATGGAAAAATTAGCATTTACTTCACTGGAAGATTTTTATAAAGAGATGGCTGCCAAACTGGGCAAAGATCTTGAAAGTATTTTTCCAAAAGGACTTCACAAAGATATTGGTCATTTTAATGTTTTTGATATTGCCCAAACGATAGAAAGAGCAAGAACTACTTCTGAAATGCCTTATAACAGAAGGAAGTATTATAAGATAAGCTTTATAAAAGGACGGAACAGAGCAGAATATGCCGACAAGGTCATTTCAATTAAAGAGAACGCTCTGTTATTTGCAACGCCTAAAGTGCCTTATCACTGGGTTCCTGAAGATCCCGATCAGTCAGGAAGTTTCTGTGTTTTTACCGAAGACTTTTTCATCAAGGATAAATCGTACTACAACCTCAAAGATCTTCCTATATTCCAGCCAGGTGGAGTGCCGATCTTCGAAATTGATGGTGAACTGGCAGAAGAGATTGAAAACCTTTTTAAAAAGATAAAAAAGGAAATTGATTCAGATTATGTGTTTAAATATGATCTGATCAGAACCTATGTTCTTGAGCTAATCCATTACGGACAGAAATTACAGCCTGCTTCTAAAATATCATCGTCAAATGATGCATCCATGAGAGTGGTTTCTTTGTTTATAGAGCTGCTGGAAAGACAGTTTCCCATAGAATCCTGGGAACAGAGACTGCAATTGAAGACTGCAAAAGATTATGCAGACCGGTTGGCGGTTCATGTCAATTACTTAAACAAAAGATTAAAGGAAAGTACAGGAAAAACAACTACGGAGTTTATTTCGGACCGGATTATTCAGGAAGCTAAAATACTTTTAAAACAGACAAAATGGAATGTTTCAGAAATATCGTATGCGCTGGGATTTGAGGAAATTGCCCACTTTTCCAATTTCTTTAAAAGGAAAACTTCCTTTACTCCATTGGAATTCCGTTCCTGATTTGAATTTTGCAAATTTCAGATTGATTCAAGCAAACCCTTCAGCCTGAAAATTTCCCAACTTTGTACCATCAAAATAATCAAAATACAATGAACACAAAAACAAATATTGCACTGGTAACCGGAGGAAGCCGTGGATTAGGGAAAAACTCAGCACTTAAAATTGCTCAAAAGGGATTAGATGTTATTATTACCTACAGAAGCAATAAAGAAGAAGCAGAAGCTGTTGTGAATGAGATCAAATCAATGGGAAGGAATGCTGTTGCATTTCAGCTTGACACAAAAGATACTAAGAGCTTTGATACTTTTGTGAAAAACGTAACAGATCACTTACAGCAAAATACAGGAAGCACTCATATTGACTACCTGGTCAATAATGCAGGAACAGCTTTATATTCACCGATTACAGAAGTGACAGAAGAACAGTTGGACGATGTGGTAGACATTCATTTTAAAGGCGTATTTTTTCTGACTCAGAAATTATTGCCATTTATCAATGACGGAGGAGGAATTATCAACGTGTCTTCAGGCTTGGCAAGATTCGCAACACCGGGATCTTCTGTTTACGGATCCATCAAAGCAGGAGTTGAAATGCTCACAAAATATATGGCGAAAGAATTAGGTTCAAGAAAAATCAAAGCCAATGTTGTAGCTCCTGGAGCTATTGAAACAGATTTTGGCGGCGGAAGGGTGAGAGATAATGAAGAAATCAATTCCATGGTAGCTGGTGCTACAGCTTTGGGAAGAGTAGGTCTTCCTGATGATATTGGTGGAGTGGTGGCATTCCTGTGTACGGAAGATGCAAGATGGATCAACGGGCAAAGAATTGAAGTTTCAGGAGGGATGTTCTTATAAAGTGTCATAACCTTGGTGAATTATTATCTTTAAATAAATCGGCCGGCTCAGAATGAGCCGGCCGATTCCGGATATGGAGTAATGTATTTTATTCAACAGCTTCAAGAGGTTCCGGCAGCTGGCATTTTTGTTCTGAACAGCCGGGTCCGATGTAGATACAGTAGCCTGAAGAATTGGTGCATCTTATGTTGCCCAATCCTCCGTTGAATGTTTGCAGTTCTTTTCTGGTTAATTTTTTTCCTTTGTTTAAATTCTTGTTTTTCATGGTAGTTTTATTTTTGGTAATTATTGATTTATTATTTTTTTTGATTTAGATAAAATAGGAAAAATAAACTAAATAAATCACTAAATAATGATTATATATGATGACATTACTATTGATAAAACTATAAAAACATTTAAATATCAATATTTACGTATCATTAACAGGCCGCTCCTCCGGAGCTTTATTTTTTTGCAGGAACTTCACTTTTTTTCTACTAACAGCAGATTCCGATGGGATCAAATCCAGCTCCTATGGGAACTGACTGCTAATAGAACGTATTTGTTTTAAATATAGCTCCAGGGGAGCACCTCATACTCATGCTTTAATTTAATCGGACAGGAATAATATTATAAATAAATACTCCACAGATTAAACAGACAAGACCGACAGTTTTGATCTGCCAATCTGAAAAATCAATGGGAATAAGGTGGATGAAAAATAGATTACTGTTAAACCTTTGATAAATTCTCAAGAGCCTTTTCCAGTGTTTCCTGCTTCTTCGCAAAGCATAATCTGATCACATTCTCGTTCAGCCTGTTTTTATAAAATGAAGAGAAAGGAACGCTGGCTACCTTATGGTTGATGGTAAGTTCTGAAGCAAAATCAAAATCATTTTTATCTGAAATTTTATCATATTTTACTGCCTGGAAATAAGTTCCTTCACAATCCAGAAGCTCAAACGATGTGCCTGCAAGGCCTTTTCTCAGGAAATCTCTTTTTTCCTGGAAAAACTGATTAAGATGGGTGTAATGTTCATCATTTTTCATGTATTCTGCCAGTGCGAGCTGAATGGGAGTATTTACGCAAAAAACATTGAATTGATGAACCTTTCGGAATTCATCTGTTAGGTTTTTTGGTGCAGCACAATAGCCCACTTTCCACCCGGTAACATGGAAAAGCTTCCCAAAAGAGGCTACAAGAAGGCTTCTTTCTTTCAGCTCAGGGTATTTACAGATGCTTACATGCTGTTTCCCATCAAAAACAATATTTTCATACACTTCATCACTCAAAATAAGAATGGAAGTTCCTTTTACAATCTCAATAAGTTCCTGTATATCATTTTCTTTCAGGATTTTTCCTGAAGGGTTGTTGGGATTGTTAAGAATAATCATTCTGGTCTTTTCACTGACAAGATTTTTTACGGCAGCCCAGTCAATTTCGTAATCCGGAGCTTTCATTTCAAAGCGCTTTATAATTCCTCCGAAAAGTTCCACAGTAGGTTCATAGCAGTCATAAGCCGGTTCAAAAATAATCACTTCGTCATCCCTTTTAATAAAGGAGGCGATAGCGGTAAAAATGGCCTGGGTGCCGCCTGCGGTAATTGTTATTTCAGAATCCGGATGGTATACTGCCTGATGGCTGTTCTCAATTTTTCGTGCAATTTCTTCCTTTAAGCCAATCATTCCGCCAAGAGGAGCATACTGATTGAACCCTTTTTTGATAAAGTGATCCACATCATTGAGTAATTCCGGATCTGGCATAAAATCAGGAAAACCCTGAGAAAGGTTGATCGCCTCATTTTCATTGGCAAGTTGAGTCATCTGACTGAAAATAGTAGTTCCTACGTTGGAAAGTTTTGATAAAGGAAGTTGTATCATAAAAGCAGTTTTGTTGACCGAATTTAATGAAATATTTAAAACAGTTTGAACTTATGGTAATAAAAATTAGAAAATAGCAGGTTTAAAGAGAATGATGGAAATTGTAAATTAAATAGTCAGTTTCATAGTATAAAATAAATCTAAACATTTGTTTAAATTTTCCTTTTAAGTTAATGGAAAGATACTTACATTTGTTAGACAACAACCATAAAAACAATGACAATGAAGATTAAGAAGACAGAATTTCCTGAAAAATCTATTTTATCTCCGGGAAAAAAAGATTTCAATTATATCGATAGTTTTGAAGGAGAATTTGCGGATGGAGGCCGGAATATCGATATCTCAGAAGTAGGAAGAGCATTCTTTACAAGCGGGCCAAAATGGGGAAAGAAAATGTTTGCTTTCAGGAATAAAGCAGTGGGAATATTCGGGCTGAAGACCGGATCTGAAGCTGAAACACGGCAAAAGGAAAAGGATTTTAAATGTGAAGTAGGAGAACGTATGGGGCTTTTTAAGGTGTTTGATAAAACCAGCAACGAAATTGTTCTGGGAGAAGATGATAAGCACCTGGATTTCAGAGTATCTCTTCTAGTTGAAAAGAGTAAGGTACATCCTGATGAAAATTCACTTACCATTTCCACTACCGTAAAGTATCATAACTGGCTGGGTGTGCTTTATTTTCTGCCTGTACGCCCTTTCCATAAGCTGATTGTTCCGGCTATGCTGAAAAATATGATCGGGCAGCTGGAAAAGAAGAAATTGCATACCGTGTAGATATTGATATAAAATGACCATCCTCATCACAGGATGGTCATTGTTTTTAAGGGATAAAGTTTAATAATAACTCAATATCCAGGTTGTTTAATTGATGATCCCTGAGATCTGTCATAAAAACAGGTTGAAAAGAATAAAATTATAAAGAATATGAGGAAAGTAAAGAAATTTTTCACTTGATAATGATAATTTCGTAAATATATAATTTGATTAAAAATACTACAATGTTTGTAGTAGAATATTGAAAAAAACACGTTGAAAAAATTCGGATAATTTTGGACAATTTTGTACTTTTGTATGTTTGCTGAAATCATATATGTCACAAGAAATAAATCCAACCTACTCCGAAGATAATATCAGAACCCTCGATTGGCAGGAACACATCCGTCTGCGCCCCGGTATGTACATCGGGAAGCTCGGTGACGGTTCTTCTGCTGATGATGGTATTTATATCCTGCTAAAAGAAATTCTTGATAACTCTATTGATGAGTTCAGGATGAGAGCAGGAAAAAGAATTGAAATCAAGCTGGATGACGGTAAAGTTACCATCCGTGATTTTGGTCGTGGGATTCCATTAGGAAAAGTGGTAGACGCGGTTTCAAAAATGAATACCGGAGGTAAATACGACAGTAAGGCGTTTAAGAAATCTGTAGGACTGAACGGGGTCGGTACCAAGGCGGTAAATGCCCTTTCAGATTATTTCAGAGTTCGTTCTTTCCGTGACGGAAAAATGAAAGCTGCCGAATTCTCCCGTGGGATGATCAAAGAGAACTTTGACGAGAAAGAAACTTCGGACAGAAACGGTACCGAAATTTCCTTTATTCCTGATGGAGAGATCTTCCTGCATTTCAAATACAGAAAAGAGTATATCGAAAGAATGCTCCGTAACTATGCTTACCTGAATCCGGGACTCAAAATTCTCTTCAACGGAGAAACCTACTATTCTGAAAACGGTCTTAAAGACTTGTTGGAAGAAGAGCTGGAAAGCGATATCCTTTATCCGATTGTTCATTTGAAGGATGATGATATTGAGGTTGCCATTACCCATTCCGACAAATCACAGACAGAAACCTATTTCTCTTTCGTTAACGGACAGAATACAACGCAGGGAGGAACACACCTGAATGCTTTCCGTGAAGCGTATGTGAAAACAGTTCGTGAATTTTTCAATAAAAGTTTTGATGCTTCTGATATCAGAAAGTCGATCATTGCCGCAATTTCCATCAACGTGGAAGAACCTGTTTTTGAATCCCAGACCAAAACAAAATTAGGATCCAATGACATGGGACCCAACGGACCTACCGTAAGAACATTCATCATTGATTTCCTAAAGAGTAAACTGGACAATTTCTTACACAAAAATCCGGAAATAGCAGAAGCAATTCAGAGAAAAATCTTAATTTCCGAAAGAGAAAGAAAAGAGCTATCCGGAATTCAGAAACTGGCCAGAGAAAGAGCAAAAAAAGTATCTCTTCACAATAAAAAACTTCGTGACTGCAGGCAGCATTATAACGACCAGAAAGCCGAAAGAAAAGGAGATACCCAGATCTTTATTACCGAGGGAGATTCTGCATCGGGATCGATCACAAAATCCAGAGATGTAGAGACTCAGGCTGTATTTTCACTGAAGGGTAAACCGCTGAACTGTTATGGTCTTACCAAAAAAGTGGTGTATGAAAATGAAGAATTTAACCTTCTTCAGGCAGCTTTAAATATTGAAGAAAGTCTGGAAGACCTGAGATACAATCAGGTAATTATTGCTACCGATGCCGATGTTGACGGGATGCACATCCGTTTGCTGATGATTACTTTCTTCCTGCAGTTCTTCCCGGATCTGATTAAAAACGGACACCTTTATATCCTTCAGACTCCGTTATTCAGAGTTAGAAATAAAAAAGAAACAAGATATTGCTATACAGAAATAGAAAGGGTAAAAGCATTAAATGAACTGGGGAAAAATCCTGAAATCACGCGATTTAAAGGATTAGGAGAAATTTCTCCTGATGAATTTAAGCACTTTATTGGTAAAGATATCCGCCTGGAACCCGTAGTAGTAGGAAAAGACCAGACGATTGATCAGCTTCTGGAATTTTATATGGGGAAAAATACTCCGGACAGACAGACTTTTATTCTTGAAAATCTTGTGGTAGAGGATGATACAGATATTGATAAAAAAGAACTCCTGGATGAAGTAGAAAATTAAAAAAACTGTAACTTTAAAAAACTGGTTGTAAGGCCATTGCAGACTGAAAAAAGCACAACTTTGGATGAAGTAGGAATTATAGTACTTACACAGCCAAAAAAAATAAAATGAGACTAAGTAACCGTAATAAAGCATCAATTTATAATTTTTTATGCACGTTGCTTTTGATGATAACCGTGGTTGGCATCATCGCATTTGCTGCTAATGAATATAGGTTTAATGCAGTGGGGAAAGAAAGTTATTTATTGATTATTGTTCCTGCTCTGCTGCTGATTATCTTTTACATCAGCGGAAGACAGATTTTTGAATATGACAGCGATGGAGAAGCTTTGAATTTTAAAAACAGGAATATCATTCCATTTCTGGATAAGCCTCTTCACGACGAATTTCCAAAATACAAACTGATCAAATATGATGTAGTCAGTATTCTCTTTTTCAAAAGATTATACATCACCGTTTCAAGTAAGAATAATGGTTCTACTATCCTGAAGTACCAGATCTCTTATTTGAACAGAAAACAAGTAAACGATTTAAAACTCTCTCTGAACAAAGTAGTGAAAACTAATAAAGAGAAAAAAGATAAACTAGATGATGACAGAAGAATATTCGCATGAGGGTGAAAGCTTAAAAAAAGTCTCCGGTCTCTACAAAGACTGGTTTCTTGATTATGCTTCCTATGTAATTCTGGATAGAGCTATCCCTTCAATATATGATGGTTTAAAACCCGTTCAACGAAGAATTATGCACTCCATGCGGGAGCTGGAAGACGGCCGTTACAACAAAGTGGCCAATATCGTGGGAAATACCATGAAATATCACCCGCACGGTGATGCTTCCATTACAGATGCCATGGTGCAGATCGGGCAGAAAGAGTTGTTAATAGATACACAGGGAAACTGGGGTAATATCTATACAGGAGATTCTGCAGCCGCTGCGAGATATATTGAAGCTAGACTGACACCTTTTGCTCTGGAAGTAGTATTTAATCCTAAAACTACAGAATGGACAAAGTCTTATGACGGAAGAAATAATGAACCTATCGATTTACCGGTAAAATTCCCTCTGCTTCTTGCTCAGGGAGTAGAAGGTATTGGAGTAGGGCTTTCCACTAAAATTCTTCCTCATAACTTTAATGAACTTATCAATGCCTCTGTAGCCTACCTGAAAGGTAAGAAATTTGAACTGTATCCGGATTTTTTAACAGCCGGTTATCTTGACGTTTCTGAATATAATGACGGTCAAAGAGGAGGAAAAGTAAGAGCAAGAGCCAAAATTACCCAGACGGATAAGCATACATTGGTGATTTCCGAACTTCCTTATTCTAAAACAACCACTGATCTTATTGACTCTATTTTAAAGGCCAACGAGAAAGGAAAGATCAAAATCAAAAAGATTGAGGACAATACTTCAGACAAAGTAGAAATCCTTATTCATATCCATAATGATGTTTCACCGGATAAAACTATTGATGCTCTTTATGCATTTACAGACTGCCAGGTGACCATCTCTCCCAATGCCTGTGTGATTGTAGGGGATAAACCTATGTTCCTTACGGTATCCGATATTCTGAAAACGAATACGGATCATACAGTTTCATTGCTGAAGAAAGAATTGGAAATTGAGCTTCATGAGCTTCAGGAAAGCTGGCATTTCTCTTCACTGGAAAGAATTTTCATCGAAAACAGAATTTACCACGATATTGAAGAGGTAAAAACCTGGGAAGATGTACTGAAGACCATTGATGCAGGATTAAAACCGCACACCAAACATCTTTTAAGAGCCGTTACGGAAGAAGATATCTTAAAACTGACAGAGATCAGAATCAAGAGAATTTCAAGATTCGATTTGGATAAGTTTAAGGAAAATATCGCTTCGCTGGAAGGTAAAATAGAACAGGTAAAATACAACCTGGCCAACCTGATCGCTTATGCCATTGAGTATTACTTAAATATTCAGAAGAAATACGGTAAAGACAAACAAAGGAAGACTGAGCTTAGAATCTTTGATACGATTGATGCTACAAAAGTAGCCGTAGCCAATGAAAAGTTCTACGCGAATTTTGAAGAAGGCTTTATCGGAACATCTTTGAAAAAAGATCAGTATTTGTTCGACTGTTCTGATATTGATGATATCATCACATTCAGAAAAGACGGAAGTATGAAGGTTGTAAAAGTGGAAGCGAAAACTTTCATCGGAAAAGACATCCTCCATGTTGCCGTATGGAAGAAAAACGATAAAAGGACAGTGTATAATATGATCTACCGTGAAGGTAGGGAAGGACCCTATTATATGAAACGATTCTCTGTAACCGGAGTAACCCGAAATACAGATTATCCGCTGGCTTCAGATAAAAAGGGTTCTGAAACACTCTATTTCTCAGCCAACCCTAATGGAGAAGCAGAAACGGTAACCGTGCTTTTAAAACCAAACCCAAGAATCAGAAAGAACAAAATGGAGATTAACTTCTCCGATCTGGCCATCAAAGGACGTGATTCCAAAGGAAATCTGGTAACTAAGTACGCTGTCAAGAAAGTAGATATGAAGGAAGAAGGAGTTTCTACTCTGGCCCCTAGAAAAATCTGGTTTGATGATACGGTAAGAAGACTGAATGCCGATGCAAGAGGAACACTGCTGGGAAGCTTCAAAGGAGATGATAAAATTCTGACCATCAATACAAACGGTGAAGTAAAACTGGTATCTTTTGACCTGGGGAACCGTTTTGATGACGAATACCTGGTATTGGAAAAATGGAGACCTGCACAGCCGATTACCTGCATCTATTACGACGGAGAAAAAGATATTTATTTCATTAAGAGATTCTTACTGGAAAATACAGTTAATGTACAGACTTTTATGCCATCTGAACATCCGAAATCATTCATTGAAAATGTAATTGTTGCCAACGATGCCACTGCAGAAATCATTTTTGCAAAAGATAAAGGAAAAGAACGCGATCCGGAAACGATAAATATTGATGAGTTCATAGCGGTAAAAGGAATAAAAGCCATCGGAAACCAGTTTACAAAATTCAAAGTAAAGGCCATCAATATTACCATTCCTGAACCGGTAGAAGAGGAGCCTGAAGTATACGAAGATCCCGAACCTGCCGGCGAAACCGATGAAGACGGCGGAATGATCGGAGATCTTTTCCAGGATAACGGGAATAATGAAAATGAATAGATTGCATGTTTATTCAGTTATAACATAAAAGAACATAATGGATATAGTTGTTATCATTATCATTGCAGCCACATGTATTTTTAGCTACATGGGTTTCAATAATACAGCATTATTTGAAAAATATAAATTCAACGTCGGAGCGATCGCGAATCGTAAAGAATATGTAAGGCTGATCAGCTCTGCATTTTTGCACGCAGACTTTATGCACTTGTTTTTTAATATGCTGTCCCTGTATTTTTTCCAGGGCGTGGTTATTAGTTTCTTTGGAGAAATAGGATTTCTGATTCTTTATTTCGGATCCATGATCCTTGGAAACCTATTCAGCCTGCAGATTTATAAAAAGCAGCCGTGGTATTCTGCAATTGGAGCATCAGGAGCGGTTTCCGGAATTATTTTTGCCTCCATAGCTATGGCTCCGAATGAGATCAGTGTCAACTTTTTGCCGGGATGGTTATTCGGAACACTGTATTTCGGATATTCTGTATACATGATGCTGAACCCAAAGCAGTGGGACAACCTGGGGCATGCTGCTCACCTTGGGGGGGCGTTTTTCGGATTGGTTTACTCTATTGTAATGCATCCGCAGCTCGCCATGAGTAATATTCTTTTCCTGGGAATCATGTCACTTCCGCTCATCTATTTAGGATATGAAATTTTTGTAAGAAAGCGAATAGGATAAAAGACTATTTATAATCAAATATCAAAACCAATGAACACATCAGAGTTAAACAGTTTCATCGTGATACTTATCTATGGTTCATTGGTTTTGCTTTCTCTGCTGAAGCTGGCCAACCCCTTAAAAGTAAACCATAAGGCCAATTTCTGGTTTGGGATATTTCTCTTTTTATGGTCTACCTTCTGGCTGGATGAAGTGCTGTTTCTCATTACCGGTTCAGTAATAGAGTTCCACTCCCTGTTTTTAGTCAGAGTTATTCAGTTTTTTACACCTATTGTTTTTTACTTTAGTGTACTGTTCTATACTAATCCGTCTTTTACTTTTAAAACTAAAGATTGTAGATTTTTGATACTTCCTGCAGCTTTTGTGCTGTGTCTCATACTGGTAAAATCAGGGTACGAAAAACCATTTGAATATCTCAGTATTATTCTGATCCTGATCCAGGCTCTCTTTTATACGGGACTTTCCTATATTACCATCAGAAAACATCAAAAGAAAATTCAGCAGTTCTCATCCAATACAGAAGGAATCAATCTGAACTGGTTGGAATATATCATTCTGGTACTGCTTATCGTGAATATTATCTATGTAATTTATAATCTGTTCTATGATCCGAAATCACTGAATTTCTTTATCAATGCGGTCTTTTTATCCGTTATCTACTGCGTGGGATACTATTCTCTGAAGCAGAAGGAAATTTATCCGTTAGAAGAAAAACAAAGACAGGAGCTGATCTCTATTGATGAAGATTCCGGTCCGGAAGAAGTAAAGAAAAAACTGATATCCGATGAAGAACTATTAAAGATTAAAACCTTGCTGGAAGAAATCATGGAGCTTCAGAAACCTTATCTTGACAGTGAACTTAACCTGATCAAGCTGGCGGAAATGCTGTCCGTTTCTACCCACCATCTTTCTTATGTTATCAATACAGGGTTCGGAAAAAACTTCTTCCAATACGTCAATGAGTTTAGAGTTGAGTATGCCAAAAAACTTCTGAAAGAGCCCAACAGTAAATTGTCTGTTTTGGGGATTGCCTATGAAGCCGGATTCAATTCTAAAACCTCTTTTAATACAACCTTTAAAAAAGTGACCGGACAAACACCTTCTGAGTTCAGAAAATAAGTTCAGGTTTATAAACTTTTACTTTTTATTTGTTTTAAATAATTGATTTTCATATAGTTGTTTATTTTAATTTCCTCTTCTTAAAATCAGTTCGTTCAGATAACCCGGAACATTCAGACATCCTCTTTGCGATAGCTTTGTACCATACAATTTAAACTTATGGATACCAAAGAATCATATGCAGTCGTCACGGGTGCAAGCCAGGGACTTGGAAAATCATTTGCTGAACATCTTGCAAAACAAAAAATCAATGTCATTCTTATAAGTCTTCCGGATCAGAATCTCAGAGAATTATCCGGAGAGCTGGAGAAACAGTATGGAATAAAGGCTCATTACTATGAAACAGACCTTTCTGTTAATGAAAATGTAATGAAGCTTACAGAGTGGCTCAACCGTTCTTTTGATGTTCATATTCTGATTAATAATGCAGGACTTGGAGGAACGAAAAAATTTACGGAAGCCTCGTCGGATTATATCAACACTATTCTACAGGTGAATGTGGCGGCCACCTCACTGATGACGCATCAGCTGCTTCCTAACCTTTTAAAACAACCCAAAGCCTATATCCTGAATGTTTCAAGTATGGCTGCTTTTTCTCCGATTGGTTTTAAAACCGTATATCCAGCTTCCAAAAGTTTTATCCATTCATTTTCAAGAGGACTGCATGAAGAACTGAAAGATACCAATGTTTTTGTAAGTGTTGTGAATCCCGGGGCAATGAAAACCAATAAGGATGTGTGTGAAAGAATAGAAAAGCAGGGTCTGATGGGAAGATTAACACTTTTGAATCCTGATAAAGTAGCTTCATACTGCATCCGGCAATTATTTAAAAAAGATTCCGTAATTATGGTGAACCCAATCAGCTGGCTGGTGATGAAAATTTTACCCATATGGATCAAACTGCCATTGATGACCCAGGCTATAAAAAGAGAGATCGAAGCATGAAAAAAGTATGTGTAACCGGAGCAACAGGGCTTCTGGGAACTAATGTTATCCTTAAATTATTACAAAATGGTTATTCTGTTATTGCTCTGGTGCGTAAGAAAAGCAGCTGGCTGGGCGAAGAAAACGAAAATCTGAAGCTTGTGGAAGCGGATCTTCTGTGCGATATTTCTGGGCAGCTGACCGATATTGACTGTATTATTCATGTGGCAGCAGAAACACGTCAGAATCTTATCCGTTATGATGAATACAGAAAAGTGAATTACGAGGCCGTTGTAAATCTCTTTACCCATGCACAATTGATGGGCGTAAAAAAGTTTTTGTTTGTGAGTACTGCCAATACCTTAGGATTTGGAAACACCGCATTCCGGGGAACTGAAAAAGCACCGCAAATTTATCCTTTTACCCATTCACTGTATGCTCAAAGCAAGCAGGCTGCGGAAGATTATCTTTTAAAGAACAGTAAGAACACAGAGGTTATTATTGTTAATCCAACCTTGATGATCGGAGCATATGACAGCAAGCCAAGTTCCGGGAAAATAATCTTCTGGGCATGGAAAAAGAAACTGGTATTTTATCCGAAAGGAGGTAAGAACTTTGTACACGTGGAAGATGCAGCCAATGGAATAGTAAATGCTGTTGAATACGGAAGAACCGGAGAAAAATATCTCCTGGCCAATGAAAATCTGACTTACAGAGCGTTTTTTAAAAAAGTAAACCGGATTACCAATCAGAACCCGGTTATGATTACTATTCCCAACACGCTTTTGAGTCTCATTGGATTAATTGGTGATGGTTTAAGGATATTAAAAATAAAAACAAACCTCAGTACCCCCAATATGAAAGCATTGCAGATTTATAATTATTATTCTAATCAGAAGTCAGCAGACGAATTGGGAATTCAATATCAATCTGTTGATAGGGCAATTGAGGATGCTGTCCGGTATTTTATTGAAAACCCCGTAAATAATAAAAAAACCAGCTCTTAAAAGCTGGTTTCAAGTTATCTTGTTATTTTCTGAGTTACATTTTTATTGGAAATAACGCAGGCTTTGCTGCAGTTATTGGCAGTTGAAATATTAACCTGTACCAATGCCGGTAATGATCTGTATTCTTCACTATTGTAAGGCGCTTCAGTACCATTGCTTCCACCTCCTTTAATATCATACTGTATCTGGGCTACTCCTGTGAATCCTGCCGCAGGTTTGAAAGAAAGCGCTGCGGTAGTTGGGAAATAGGTCCATGTTCCCTGGCTATTGGTGTAGACACCGCCTGTTATATTGGGAATTACAGCTCCGTTATTATCTAAAAAACGAAATGAATTAAAATCAAGGTTATTATAGGAAAGGGTTGGAGGATTCTGGCCATTAGCTGAAGAATAAGCCGCATCATTAAGCAAAGGATAATACGTCGACTTTATCCCTGGACAGCCTGCAAACAAATCATCTGTTACTTCGGCAGCATAAGGTCTTGTAACCCCTAAATTTTTCAGTAAATGTATATTTTTGGCAGCTCCCGTAGATGCTGCAAATCCAATTCTGAAAGTAGAAGGAGGCGAAGTATCCAGAGTCCTTACCGTAGTGTTGGAAATGGTAGTCTCGGTATATTTCAGTGAAGTAGGGTAGTAATAATTGTCAATCACTTTTTCTTTCACCGTTCCGTGCTGGATTTCCAGGGTTATATTGTAACCGCCGGCCGAATTGGGGACAAGGGTAACATATGCTTTACGGAATCTTGCATCATTTTCGTTTTGAGGAATTGTAGTTCCGCCACTTTCGATGCTGAACTGTTGAAGTGCTGTATTTTTAATCCCGATATATTTCCCTGTTGCCGTATCCAGATAAGCAGATCGGTTGCTGCTGGTTGGTAAAGCATTGGTGGCGATACTGTAAAGCAGCGGATAACCGTTATATCCTGCAGGCTCAGCTGAAGACAGATATTGGTTTCCACGCTTTCCTCTTAATGAAACGTTGCTGCGCCCATCTGCCAGTCCCACCCCAAATATTCCGTTTCTGATCCTTTCAGTTTGGTTAAAACTTGTTTTAAAATTTCCGTATTCATCCAGGCCTATTCCCAGGTAACCACCTCTCAGTCCTTCCGTAGATTCTCCTCCGCGTACAAAACTGTATCCTAATCCTCCCCCAAAATACCCAAGGTTAAGCTGATCTTTAGGAATAGAACCATCTACCAGGAATATGGAAATTCCATCTCCTCCGTTGGTATTTCCTCCATAAATGGCAAATTCAAACTCAAATTTGATTCCCTGATCACTTTTGAATATTTTATCTGCCAATATCACTCCTCCTGAAATATTATTCACACTTCGGGTGAGCCTTAGCCCGTCTGTAGTAAAGGTTGCGTCATTCTGAACACCGCTGGTAGCTACCTTATAGGCTTCCTGGGGCTGTAATCCCTGAGTAAAGTTTACAAAATAAGGATAACCCGTTCCCTGTTCGTTCTGAGCCTGGATATTTTGAGAACAGGCAAATAAGGAAAAGGTAAACAAAAACCTTTTGTACCGTAAAATTGAGCTGCTGTTTATCATAACTCAATTATTTAACAACAAAAACAATATTGATAAAAGAACAGTCAGTAGCTGCAGCTTTTACATCATAAGTCATAACTCCGTCATCAGAAATAGAAATATTACTGAATACATTAGGGTCGGCATCGGTTACGTAATAGTACAGATCTTTACTGGACGGGAAAAAAGGAATAGAAGCTGGAGCACTGCTACTCTTTGCTTTTGGAGATCCAAACTGGGTTTTATACAATGTATACAAATCTTTAGTCCGGCCAGTGGCTGTGATGGAAGTGTCAAAAGAAACACTAGGCATATAAAACATTTTTACGGCATTGCTGCTGATACAAAGCCAGTCCGGCTTGAGAGGAGTACCGATATTCTGACTTAAACATTTCTTATCAGTATCGTAGATAAGAAGCGAGTTGGCAGGATTGGCAATGGCATCTCTTTGTAATGTAGTAAGTCTTGGTATCAATAACCCTTTACTTTGACTGTAAACATCAAGAGCGGCACTTCCATCAGGATTGGATGTGTTAATCCCTATCTGAGCAAATGTCAGAGAACTTACTAAAACGACTGGTAGAAATAATTTTTTAATCATGATGTCTTAATAATTTTTTATTTGTGTATTTTTTGTTTTTTGTAGGAAGGAATCTTTAAGAGGCTTAATTCATAAAGGCAAAAGATATAATCACAAGTTCATTAATACAATGAATTGTTCTGCTCAAATAATAGCCAGACGAGACCTTTGTTCAAAAGCTCATCAACAGATATAGCAAGCATGCTTCATAAAGAAAGATCCTATGCCTACCTGGTTGGTCGAAAAATTAAATTGAATTATGTAGCCGTATAAGCTTCTAAATAAGTAAGATTCATATTCCCTCGTGTTTTTTGCAAATATACAAAGAAATGTTCGGATTTTTATGGCTATAGAATTAATTCTAGCCTTCTCTTAATGATTAACATAATTTGAATTGAATTTTTACATAAACTTATAAACCTAAACGGTTATTTTTATTATGTAAATCTTTGTACTGTGGTAAGGAATTAAAAAACAGAAGATGCCGAGACCGTGATATCTCAAATTGAAAAAAGCTTTCGGTTTTTGTATCTAAAGAATTGAGAAATCGTCTATTTTGAAAAATAGACTAGAGCATCGTCCAATGATGGTACAAAATTAATGTGATTTGTTTTATTACTTTCAAAAATAAAATCCCTCATACTTTTGCTTTCATATTTACTGAAATCGCCAACAATAGCCAATCCTATGCGGTAGTTTGAAAACTTCTGGAGAATTTCTCCGGCAATTTTTGTTTTTAAATCGAAGAATTCAGGAGTAATATTTTTTTCGTAAAGAATAACTTTATCAAACCCCTGATAATAGATATTTCCCATAAGATCCAACCCATCTTGTGCAGACCGGATAATGATGTCGTCAGAAATAATTTCTGCAATTTTTATAGAATTGATTTCGTGTTGCTGAATAATCATGTTTATCGTATTGTTTTTTTTATGTCCTGTAGAAAGTTGCCTGGCAGAAATGCATCTCCCTGATTGGTAAGTGCAATAATACAGCTGTTATGCTGCAAATCTCTCCAGAATAAAGCTCTAAAACCGTTCAGGCCACCTGTATGCATTGCTGATTTTTTTCCATTTTTATTCTCTAAGTACCATGCAAAGCCGTAATTTGATATTTGTCCGTCAGATAACTGGAAAGGAGAATACATCATACTGATATTTTCTTTATTAATAAAAGAATTGTTTCGCAAAGCCTGATCAAATTTATAGAGATCTTCAGGAGTAGAGTAGATTCCACCGTCACCGGTTGTTAAAATTGAATAATCATCAGGCTGCTTTTGTTCATTATATCCCGATGCTCTATTGTGAATAACTGTCCCATGTTCATACACATAAGTGTTATTCATTTTTAATGGAGTAATAATCTGTTCATTGATGAATGCACTGTATGATCTACCTGAAACCTTTTCAATAATCAGGGATAGAATGATATACCCGGTATTGCTGTACTTAAATTTGCTGTCCGGAACAAAATCAAGATTTTTAAGATTAAACAGCCAGTTTATTACCTCCTGATTCGTTAATCCTCTTTTAGAAAACAGGTTTTCATAATCCCTGATTCCTGAAGTGTGATGCAAAAGCTGTCTGATCGTAATGTTTCTGGCATATTCAGGAAGCGTTATAAACCGGGACGCTTTATCATCAAACTTCAACAAACCTTTTTGCTCCAGCATGATAATAGCTGCTGCAGTGAAGGGTTTACTGAGGGATGCAATATAAAATGAGGTATTTTTATCTGTTTTCAGCCCTTTTTCAAAGTTGCGGAAACCCAAAGCCGTATCACAAACAATCCTGCCGTTGTTCACAATCAAAACGGAACCATTGAACTCTCCTTTACTATAATATTTACTCACCACATCCCGAGGATGCTTTTGGCAGGATACCAGCTGCATAATCAGTGAAAGACAAATAACGATGTTCCATAGTAAAGTTTTCATAGGTTAGGTGTGTATGAAAACAAAATTACTTATTTCCTTCCATAAATGAATCTGTCGTTTTCAGATAAATCCTTCAATAATTGTGCATTAGAAAAATCCAGATATAATTCCAGTGTTTCAGGACCCAGTTTCTGATTGATTTCAAGAAACAAAAGTCCGTTCTCATTCAAATACTTTTCAGCATCTTCCGCAATTTTTCTGTAAAAGATCAAAGCATCCGAAGTAGGGGAGAAAAGGGCCATTTTAGGTTCAAATTCTTTCACAGAATCAGCAATTTCGATCTCTTCTTCAATCCCGATGTAGGGAGGATTTGAAATGATGATGTCATAATTTTCAGCCAGATCAAAATTAAGGTAGTCGGCATGAATGAACCGGATTTCCAATTGGTGATACTCTGCATTTCTTTGGGCTGTCTTCAAAGCTTTTTCAGAAAAATCAATAGATGAAACCTCTGCTTCCGGGAAATGTTTCTTTAAAACCAATGGAATAACTCCGCTTCCGGTACCTATATCCAAAATCTTTAACCCTTGAAGCTTAAACTCTGAACCTTTAATCTCCCTGATAGCAATTTCCAATAATTCTTCTGTTTCAGGGCGGGGAATCAGAACATTTTCATCCACAAAGAATTTCATTCCGTAAAATTCTGTTTCACCCAATATCTGCTGATAAGGTCTTCCGGTTTTAAGTTCTGAAACAATATGATCAAGTTTTTCTTTATCATCCATCAGAAGTTCCTGTTCAGCAAATCTTCTTTGCTGAAATGAATCGAAACCTACGATCTGCTGAATGAATAAAGACGATAAAAACACACTTTCCGAGTCTGTATAAAGATCGGAAAGCTCTGTTTTGAAATATTTTTTAAATGCTGAAATTGTCATTTATCTTGTAAAAACCAGTTTTGTATCTGTTGACTTTTCTTCATCAATTCTGTATCCCTCATAGTTGAATGCTTTTACATCCTCCAGTGTTTTGGCGTTGGTTTCTGCACAGAATCTGACCACAAGACCTCTGGCATGCTTTGTATATACCACGATGGTCTTCAGTTTTCCGTCTTTTAATTCATAGAAATCGAAATCAATTACTGTATGGTTCAGTTTCTTTCTGTCGACTACTTTTCCATATTCGTTGCTGGCAAGGTGAAGGAGGATTTCTCCTTTTTTCATTTCAGCATTCAACTGCTCTGTAATCTTTTCTCTCCAGAATTCGTATAGGTTTTTGTATTGCTCAAATTCAAAAGGACGGCCCATTTCAAGCCTGTAAAGCATTACTTTATCAGATGGTTTCAGTAAACCGTAAAGCCCGGAAAGGATTCTGTAGTTTTTTTGAAGGTAATCTACAGCATTTTTATCCAGTGTTTTAGCATCAAGACCTCTGTAAACCTCTCCTGTAAAGGCAAACATAGCAGGAGCAGATTCTTTTGCTGTAGGTTTGGACTTCCATTTTTGATTTCTTTCCCAGTTTTCATCAGCAAGCTTTGGGGATATTTCCATAAGCTCGGAAAGGTATTTGGGTGATTTTTCTTTTAAATAAGATTGTATCAATGCTGCATCTTCAATGAATCTTGGAGTAGTGGTTTTCAACAGATCCGTTGAATTTTCCGTGTTCATTAATTTGGCAGGAGATGTTATAATTTTCATAATGTTAAAATACAGATAAGTGTTTAATATCAATACAATTCATGACCACCATTGCGATAAAATCAATCATAAAATGACAGATGATCAGAATTTTAATATTTGAATAGCGTTTATAAAATACAGCAAACACGATTCCGATAAAAAAAGGTCCAAGAACCTGGCTTATGGTACCGTAAGTGCTGTGCAGAATTCCAAACAAGACAGCTGAAATAACAATGGCAACTGTCGGGTTATTATATATTTTTTCAATCCTGGGCTGGATATAGCCCCGCATCAGAAATTCCTCTACAATAGCAGCCGTAAGGCATGTAAAAATAACTAAAAAATAATTATTTCTAAGAATGGGAACAAGGTTGAGAAGCTTCTCACTTATTTTTTCCTGTGTAACGAACATGACGACTGCATTCAGAATCACTCCGCCAATCAGACAGATAAAATATAAGCTCACAACAGCTTTGATGTAAAATGTTGCGGAATATTTCTTCTCCTTTTTAAGAAAAAAAGCACTTTTCTCAATAAAGACATTGTATAGAAATACAGTGATAAGAACTATCCATAGTATAATTCTGCTGAGAAAGAAATTGGTTTCTGTTATTCCTCTTATTCCTGTTATTGTGGTGACAGCAGGGAAAGAATACAGCATGGCTGCAGCTAAAATAGCAAAAGTGAGTAAAATTCCTACAGCATATTTCCCGGTAAGATTCATCATTCAGTACCCTAAACCTTGAACTTTAAATTAAATGATCCCTTTTCCCTGACGGATGATTTCCGGTTCTCCTGAAGTAAGGTCTACAATCGTAGAAGCTACATTGTCACCATACCCTGAATCAATAACGATATCTACCAGATGATCATATTTTTCTGCAATAAGTTCAGGATCGGTAGAATATTCGATAATTTCATCATCATCTTTAATGGAAGTGGATGCTATGGGATGGCCCAGTTTTTCAACAATAAGCTGCGGAATCGGATGATCCGGAACACGGATACCAATTGTTTTGTGGCCTTTATAGGCTAAAGGTAAACTTTTGTTGGCTTCAAGAATGAAGGTAAACGGCCCGGGAAGATGACTTTTCAGAAATCTGAAAACTGATGTATCGATAGGTCTTGTAAAGTCAGAAAGATGGCTGAGATCATTACAGATAATTGAGAATTTAGACTTGTCAAGCTTCATTTTTTTGAGCTGAGCCAGCTTTTCCATGGCTTTTATATCAAAAATATTACAGCCTAAAGCATAAATAGTATCTGAAGGATAGATAATCAGCCCGCCATTGTTTAATGTTTTAATAACCTCATTCACAAGATTTTCCTGTGGGTTGTCTGGATAAATTTTTAATATTTTTGCCATAAAACAAAGATACAAATAATAAAATAGTTTTTATAAAAGTCCTTTATTTAAAAGAAAAATTAGGATTTGTAAAAATTATTCGTACCTTTGCAATCCAATATCGCGGGATGGAGCAGTAGGTAGCTCGTCGGGCTCATAACCCGAAGGTCATCGGTTCGAGTCCGGTTCCCGCTACTAAGCAAGTGTTTTCGGTAAACACTCTAAAAATACACCGCGGGATGGAGCAGTAGGTAGCTCGTCGGGCTCATAACCCGAAGGTCATCGGTTCGAGTCCGGTTCCCGCTACTAAGTAAGTGTTTTCGGTAAACACTCTAAAAATACACCGCGGGATGGAGCAGTAGGTAGCTCGTCGGGCTCATAACCCGAAGGTCATCGGTTCGAGTCCGGTTCCCGCTACTAAGTAAGTGCTTTCGGTAAGCACTCTAAAAATACACCGCGGGATGGAGCAGTAGGTAGCTCGTCGGGCTCATAACCCGAAGGTCATCGGTTCGAGTCCGGTTCCCGCTACTAAGCAAGTGTTTTCGGTAAGCACTCTAAAAATACACCGCGGGATGGAGCAGTAGGTAGCTCGTCGGGCTCATAACCCGAAGGTCATCGGTTCGAGTCCGGTTCCCGCTACTAAACGAAAAATCGGTATGACTTATTGTTATACCGATTTTTTATATGTTCTGTCTAAAAAAGCTTAATTAAATAAACATACTAATTAAGCTTGTAAATTCTATAGTATTTTTAAGATCTGTTGATGGTATCCGATAGTATGATATTGCATAATTATTGAATTAGTTCAATTGAATTTTCATCTGTTAAATTTTGCAGTTTTTGTTTTTGTATATTTCGTACCGTTTCCATAGACTCTGATGTTATAGTGGTCTCCGAGTTTGAAAGTGATCCGATCATATTATTAATGAAATTCTTTTTCGCCTCTTGTAAGCCCGCTATAGAAGTTTCCGTAGAATTCTCATATCTTTTTTTCCTTACTGTCAATTCCATACCCTTCAGTTTCTCGCTTGATACAGATTTTACAAGTTCATAGTCATAATCCCCATTTTGATCCGATATTTTAATAATCAACCCCGGTAATCCTGTAAATTTATAAGGGCCGTACGAGAGGGGAATATCGGTGGAATACCAGGCGATCCAGTTTCGCCCTTTGTAATTAAGTTCAGCTTTTTTACAGTTAAATGATTTTATCACTTTGGACTCATTAATAAGTTTCCAGTTGTTTATGATAGGTTCTTTATAGGAAAGTAATGTCATCCCGATATTTTCAAAATATTGAATGTTCTGATTCGATTGGATAATCGTGTACGGGAATTTGGTTTTTGGGAAAGATTTTCCCCTAAAATCTATATTTGAATATCCGTTTACGGTAGCTTTTTTAAACTCACTTTGAAACACAGAATCAAATTTTACAGCTTTTTCACTGATAAAAAAAGCCCGGTCATTCAAGACTTGTAAAGAGAAAAACTCTTCATGTATATAGTTGGGGGTTGATTTGTTTATTTTCCCTTTTAATAAATAGGTGAAGTCCGCAACAAGGGCTTCTTTTCTTTCTGTCTGAGAATAAAATAATACAAATAAAAAGAAGGAAAAAAATAAAGAAATTTTCTTAGAGTTACTCATGATATTATGATAAATAAAAACTGCACTTACAGTTTATTGTTATTATTACTGTAAGTGCAAGATATAATTAAAAAATTAATTACAGTAATTTGCTTCAAGAGCTTCTGTCCATGCCATTATCTGTGCTTCACTCCAGTTAGACTGATTAGTTACCGCAGCTACACCACAGCTTGTAGTATAATAGATTGGATAAAATTTGGAATATTTCTTCTTTGTTTTAGAATCTTTCTTCAAAACTTCTATTCGGTTTTCTTTTTGAATCTTAGACGTAGTTGATTTCTCGTTCTTAGATGGAGCTGTAGCAGCACTCATGATTCCCGCTGTAAGAATTCCAGCGATTAAAATAATTTTTTTCATGGTTTTAAAATTTAAAATTAATTGAGTCGCGAATATCCGAGCGTCTTTGTTGTCAAAGGTTCTCTTCTGTTTTCATTTTTGTAAATCTAGGACATTACTACTTCTAATATATGTTTCAAAAATGATATTCTGATAACTGCTTAAATACTATCGTAATAATCAAATTTATATAACCATTAATTAATTTGATTACGGTTTTCCATAAGGAAAAATATAAAATTTTTTTATAGCAGCTTAAATTTTATAGAATTCTGTTTTTATTCTCTGGTCATTGCAGACAAAACGATGTTGGTGTACATTTGAATCATTCCATATTCATTTCCTTCCATTTTTTATAAGCTTCTTTCATACAATGCCCGCAGGGACGATAACCATTTTCTAAAGCTTCTTTCTCATCTGTGAAGAAAACCCTGTTCTCTTTCTTCATTCTTTTTCCTGAGCGGCAGCAGAGCAATCCATAGATTTTCAGTTTTTTATTTCCTCCAAAACGAATTTCTCTGTGATGGATTTTACTTCTTAGACTTTCGGTTGGGATCTGAGAGTGCTGAATCATGATTTACTTATTGAATAATTAAGCAGTCGCATCATGGAAGATAATACCCAACGCGTAGCGGTTTCCTTCTTTAACTTCACTTACACCATGTTTCATATTGACCCTGTAATAGCCTTTGGTTCCTTTCTCTGGTTTAAACTGAGTCGTAAAAATAAGTACATCTCCTTTTTTGGGTTGCAGAACAATAGCCTTTGACTGAGCTCTGGGAATCTGCTGGGTAAGCACAAACTCACCACCCGTAAAATCCTTGCCGGGTTCGCTGAGCATTAAAACAATCTGAATGGGAAAATAAATATCGCCATATAAATCCTGATGCAGCGTATTAAATCCTCCTTTTCCATATTTTAAAATTAATGCCGTCGCTTTTTGCTGCCCGTTAAGATGACATTGGTTTAAGAATTCCTGATGATCTGAAGGAAATTGGGTGTCTATTTGTAAAGCTTTAAACCATGCATTGGCGACAGGCGCCAGATAAGGATAAATAGTTTTTCGTATGGTTTGAATAATTTCAGGTAATGGATAGTTAAAATATTTATATTCACCCAATCCGAAACGATGTCTGGCCATGACAACTGTTTTCCGGTAAAAAGCTGGATGATCATAATCCAATTTCAGTTTTTCACATTCGTTTTCTGACAGCAGATTATCAATGATGGCATAGCCGTTTTGATGCATTGTTTCCGTAAGGCTTTCCCAGTCAATATTCTTGATTGTATGAATGATATCTTTCATTATTTTGATTTTATTCTGCAAAAATCCATAGTTCTTCAGAACAATACAATCCGAAACATGCGGTATTTTTATCGATGAATAAAGAGTTATAAAATATCTGGCCTATTGATTTAATATATTTCTGGATGATACCACTGGTCCTGTTTAAGGCTACCTTTGCCCTGTTAATAAAATAGATATAACGATGAATTACATTATTAAAAAGGCAAGTCTTGAGGATCTTGATGAAACAGCTGAATTGTTCAATCTTTATCGTGTTTTTTACAGACAGGAATCAGATGTTGAAAAGGGGAAGGCTTTTCTCAAAGAAAGGTTTTTAAACAGTGAATCCGATATTTTTCTAGCAGTAGCGGACGGAAAAGCCGTAGGATTCGTGCAGCTTTACAAATTATTTCACTATACCAAATTGCAAAAACAATGGCTGCTAAGTGATCTGTTTGTTCATCCGGACTATAGAGGAAAAGGTCTTTCTGTAGCATTAATTGACCGAAGTAAACAATGGTGTGAAGAAACAGGAGCGTGTGGACTTATGCTTGAAACTGAAAAAACGAATGATATAGGAAACACATTGTACCCGCGCTGTGGGTTTGAATATGACGGACTGCATAATTACTACCACTGGTGGAAGTAGAATAAGGCTATTCAGTACTGATCATAGCGCAGCTTTTTCAGCTACTTTTACTTCTATAAGGACAAGTAGTATTAGTTCTACAGTTCTGAACGTTTAATTCTACAGGTATTTTCAGCCAGCAGAAGGGTATAATCCTATTTTTGTAAAGCTCTTACAGATCATGGGTAGGACAGTTGATCTGTAGAGCGTATGCAAAAAAATCTCTGCCTATTTTCTACTTTTTCCCCAAGGTTTTATGATTAGTACCACAAAACTGCTTTTTCCGGCGGAGATTTTTTGCTTTTGAATACAAAAAGAGAATGACGATCGTCATTCTCTTTTTGTATTCTTAAAATATATTTAAATATTATTGAGCCAGTTGAGTGTAAGGAGTAAGCTTGTTGTCATCAGACATCGTCTGTCCCAGAAAGTCTCTTTTCTGATCCGCTTTCATTCTGCCTGCAGCATCATTGGCATTGAAATAAGCTTCACTTAGTTTTGTAGCGATATCAGCAGGTTTGAAATCGAATTTTGTATCTCCTTCAACTCCAAGATAACCGTTTTTTCTTGTAAGGTTGGTAATATAATTGTTGTAATTGATCATTGTTCCTCTCATCATATTGTTATGGTATTCCATACATTTCTTAGCTTTTTTAGATGAATTGTTCAGGATACAGTTTTTCATGTTGTTTCTGTATAAAAACCATTCAGATTCTACAATACCATATTCTCTACCCAAAGCAATCTTTCCATTATTCACAATATTATTATCGCCTTCTTTTGTAGCGATCGTCTGAAGATGTTGAATAACCAATGGAACGGTAGCTTCGATTTTTGATTTTGTATCTTTCAGTATGCTAAGATCGGCAGCAGGAGAACCCTTCTTTTGTGCTGTAGTAACATTAAAAATAAGCAGTAATAGTACAATCAGTAAATTATATCTTTTCATGAGAAATTTTTAAAGCACTAAAATAAATATAATTTCCCGGTTAAAACAAATTCATTTTAATTTTATTTAATAAAATTTAACAAGTTTTAAGAATTTACCTCTGAATTGCTTCTTTTTCTATCGATTAAGCAGGCTATATTTTCACTCTCTTAAAAATTTAATATATTTTAACTATTTTTATTTAATTGATTATCAGTTGTTTAATGTTTTGCTGGTGTTTATCACTAAAAAAATAGTTGTTTGATTCGATTTTATTTCTACATTTGTATAACTAATTTCTTAGTGATATAGAAGTCAAAAGGTTTATATCACGATAAATGATAAATGAACAGGATATGAAAATTCAGACTTTAACAAAAGCAGAAGAACAGGTAATGCAGTATTTATGGAAAATAGAAAAAGGATTTCTTAAGGATGTTCTTGATCTTTTTCCGGAACCCAAGCCCCATACCAATACGGTATCTACCATTTTAAAAGTGTTGAAAGACAAAGAATTTGTAGACTATCGTGTACATGGAAGACAGCATGAGTATTTTCCGCTGGTTTCAAAAGAACAGTATTCCGGGAAAACCATGAAAAGCCTTGTAAAGAACTATTTCAAAGGCTCTTACAAAAGTGCCGTTTCATTTCTGGTAGAAAAAAATGAAATGACGGTAGAAGATCTTGAGATGCTATTGGACGAACTCAAAAATAAAGACTAAAACCTATGGAAGCAATACTTTTATACTTTGGAAAAATTATTTTATGTTCGGGTGTAACATTTTTGTATTATCAATTGTCTTTAAAGGACAAGACATTCCATCATTATAACAGATTTTATCTGCTGGCAGCAATTGTGATATCCCTGTTATTGCCACTCATCAGAGTAGATGATTTTACGATAGAGGTGAATAATGATATATATATGCTTCTTGACAAGATTCAGAATTTTAATTCAGAAAAAAATATAAACAATGGTAACCTTTATTTTAACATTATTTTTTCAGCTCTGGGACTGGTTTCTTTCTATTTTCTAGGAAGGCTGCTGTATGGGATTTTTAAAATCCAGCAGTTTAAAAATCAATTTCAGAAAGAAAGCTTTGACGGGATCAACTTTTACCGTACAGACCTTAATGAAGCTCCATTTTCCTATTTTAAAAACCTGTTCTGGAAGAATACAATTACCCTGCATTCTGATATCGGAAAACAGATTTTAAAGCATGAAATGGTGCATATTGAGCAGAAACATTCCTTTGATAAGATCTTTATTGAGATTATTACTTCTGTGTTCTGGTTCAATCCGTTTTTTCATATCATCAAAAAAGAAATTAATCTCATCCACGAATACCTGGCGGATAAAAAAGCCGTACAGCAGTCGGACACCAAAGCATTTGCGCAGATGCTTTTAGCAAGCCACTTTTCCGGAACACAGTTGCCTGCAGCCAGTCCGTTTCTAAGTTCAAACCTTAAAAAAAGACTTAAAATGTTACAAAAACCAAAAACCAAGTTCGGATATGCGCGAAGAATTCTTGCATTGCCGGTTTTATTTACCGTAGCGTTTGCTTATCTGGTAAATGCGAAGAACAGAGAAATCGAAGAAACCAATCTTTCTATTAAAAAAGCAGTTTCAGAAATAAAAAAAGATACCATCAGACCTGAAAAATCGGTTCAGGGAAATATCCCGGAATTAAAAACCTTATCACCTGGTGAACACAAAAAATTGACTGATCTTGAAAAAAAGATAAAAGAAAAAGAGAAGGAACTGAAAGGATTGGATCCGGAAAGTGATGCCTTCAGTGATAAAATTGAAGAAATAAGTAATCTGGCATCAGAGATAGGAGAGATGGCGGCCAAAGTTGAAGTTGATAAATATTTCAATTCTGCTGAATGGAAAAATCAAATGAAGGAACTTGAAAATATGGATCCTCTTGATAAGAAAGAACTTCGCAAAATAAAAAGAGCAGCTAAAAAAGCGGGAAGAGAGGCTGCAAGAGCTGTAAAACACATTGTTCCGCCCACACCGCCTAATGCACCGGATGCACCTCTGGCGCCAATTGCTCCAGAAGCTCCACTAGCCCCAAAGGCTCCCAAAGTAGTTTACTTTAAAAATAATAACACCGTTTATTATAAGGATCTGAGTGCTAAAGAAAAAGAAGAAGTACGCAAAGCAATGGCAGAAGCCAGAGATGCGATGAAAGAAGCGGTAAAAGCCAGAGTGGAAGGTGAAACAGCAAGAGCTGAAGGAGACAGAATCAGATTGAAGGCTGAAAGAATCAGAATTGATGGGGAAAAAATCCGAAAACAAGTTGAAAAAGCCCGTGCAGAAGCAGAGAAAAGATCTGTCAGCTTTAGAAACGGAGCATTTATTAAATTTGACGGTAAACCTGATGTAATTGTAATGAATGCTGATTTTATCAAAAAGGATGGCAACGGAAATATTGCCATGAATGGGGTGAAAAATTTCAGAATAAGCGGTAATGATGATGTACAATACAAGTATTATATTGACGGAAGGGAAGTTTCTAAGGATGATGTAAACTCATTGGATACAAGCAATATATCGAAAGTTAATGTCAATACTCAGAAAAAAGGAGAGGTTAAGCAAGGGGAAATAAGAATCGAAACAAAGAAATAAAGTTCCATCAGGCTTTGTCAGTTTCAGATTGGCAAAGCCTTTTTTTAAACATACATTATGAAAAGTAAAATTCTATTTTTTTTATTTCTGGGTGTGCTTGTCAGTGCACAGGTCAACAGGTTTTTTTATGAATACAAATTTATTCCGGATTCCAATAACAAGGAAGATGTAAAGACAGAAATGATGTTGCTTGATATTGATAAAGAGGGATCAAGCTATTACAGCCGTGATAAATTTGTATCAGATTCTATTGGAAAGGCAGAACTTGAAAAACAGTTAAAAGCCGGAGGTGGAAATATCAGTGTTAACAGACGGGAAAAGCCCGGGCAGGTTTCTTATAAAGTTACCAAACAATATCCTGATTTCAAAACCTATCTTTTCAGAAGCATTTCCACAGATAAATATAAAATAAAAGAAGATCAGAAACCGGAATGGAAAATATTGGGCGAGAAACAAAAAATAGGAGCGTATCAGGCTCAGAAAGCCACTGCCAGTTTTGGAGGAAGGGAATGGATAGCCTGGTTTGCAACAGATCTTCCTTTTCAGGATGGGCCTTATGTCTTTTACGGTCTTCCCGGTCTTATCGTAAAGATTGAGGACACCACCGGATCTCATATCATGACGATGATAGGTAATAAAACGATTAATACTCCGGCTGCTGACTCGGAAATGCAGATGCCTGATCATGTAAAAGTGTTGGGAATAGGCGGAAAAGAACTGGAAGTCACAAAAGATCAGTTCAAAAAAGTATGGAAGGCTTATATAAATGATCCAGCAAAGAATATGAGAGAAATGTTGATGAAAAATGGTGATGGCAATACCAAATTTAGTTTCAAGCTGAGAACAGGAGATGGTAAAGAAATCTCAGATCCCAATCAGGTACTTAGGGAAATAGAAAAAAATACTAAAGAAGCCCTTAAAAAAGATAACAATCCGATTGAACCGGATCTGGTAAACTAAAAATTATATTTTCTAATATCTGCAGGATGGCATTTTTTGTCATCCTGTTTTTTGATAAAAGAAGTCAAAGAAAATGTGATCGTATCAATTTATAATGTTATAATATATTTTTTTATCTTTCAATAAGCAATAAGCAATAAGCAATAAGCAATAAGCAATAAACTTTATATCTTATGACAGAAAAGGAAAAATGTGCAGCCGGACTTTTATACAACGCCAACTACGATAAAGAATTAATAGAAGAACGCATTGCATGCAAAGATTGGTGTCAGGAATATAATGCTCTAAAAAATTCCGATTCCGAAAACCGATTCCGATTGCTTAAAAGCATTATCGGCAGTATCAAAGGGAATATCTGTATAGAGCCCAGTTTCTGGTGTGATTACGGATATAATATAACCGTAGGAGAGAATTTCTACGCCAATCACAATCTGGTCATTTTGGATTGTGCCAAAGTAGAGTTTGGTGATAATGTGTTTATCGGTCCCAACTGCAGTTTCTATACCGCAGGCCATCCTCTTGATGCAAAGCAAAGGAATGAAGGACTGGAATATGCACATCCCATCAAAGTAGGTGACAATGTTTGGCTGGGAGGAAACGTTGTTGTACTTCCGGGTGTTTCTATCGGAAATAATTCTGTGATTGGAGCTGGAAGTGTGGTAACGAAAGATATTCCTGAGAATGTAGTAGCCGTGGGAAATCCGTGTAAAATGGTGAAAAATATTCCCAAAGAATAATATGCAGAATCATTATAAAGTAAAATCCCGAAACAATGTTCCGGGATTTTTTATGTAATAAGGATCAGTGATTATGCTAATTTCTGAGAATCTGCAACAAACTGAGCCAATCCGCTGTCTGTTAATGGGTGCTTCAATAAGCTCAGGATCGGAGGAAGTGGAGATGTGATAACATCAGCTCCGATCTTAGCACAGTCGATGATATGCATTGAGTGACGGATAGAAGCTGCAAGGATTTCAGTTTCGTACATATAGTTATCGAAAATCAATCTGATTTCCTGAATAAGGTTCAAGCCGTCTGTAGAAATATCATCCAATCTTCCTAAGAAAGGAGAAACATAAGTTGCTCCCGCTTTAGCTGCCAAAAGAGCCTGCCCCGGAGAGAAGATCAATGTACAGTTGGTTTTGATACCTTTATCGGAAAAATATTTTAAAGCTTTGATTCCATCTTTGATCATCGGAATTTTTACAACGATATTCGGGTGAATAGCAGCCAATTCGTCTCCTTCTTTAATCATTTCTTCATACGTTGTAGAAAGAACTTCCGCAGAAATATCTCCGTCTACAAGCTCGCAGATCGTTTTATAGTGGTTTTTGATGGCTTCAGCTCCCTGAATACCTTCTTTTGCCATTAGGGAAGGGTTGGTTGTTACACCATCTAAAATTCCAAGGTCTCTTGCTTCCTTGATTTGCTCTAAATTAGCTGTGTCAATAAAAAATTTCATTTTGATAAATAGATTTATTGATACAAATATAGGGAATTAATTGGGTTATGAGGTATGAATTTTAAGTTACGGGGTTTTGGGTTTGCAGGGGTAGAGTGAGAGGGTTTGAGGGTAAACGGGTTTGGCTGTGGGAGTGTATGAAAGTAATGGTTTTGAAATAATAAAAAAAGAAATTCCTAGATATTCGTCAAACTGTTATTTTTGCTTCTAGCTTCTAGCTTCTAGCTTCTAGCTTCTAGCTTCTAGCTTCTAGCTTCTAGCTTCTAGCTTCCAGCTTCCAGCCAGACCAACTTAAAATACCATCCATGAAAAACAATAGTTTCAGCGCCACATTGGAAATCATAGGAATTAATCCTTTTGTATTTGTTCCGGAAGAAATATTGGACACGATTTTTGAAAAATCCGGAAGAAATAAGAGCCCAATCGCTGTAAAAGGAACGGTGAACGGGAAAGAATTCAAACAAAACCTCATGAAATATTTAGGTGAGTGGAGGCTTTACGTGAATCTGATTATGCTGAAAAATTCACCGAAAAGAATCGGGGAAATTATTGAAGTTGTTCTGGAATATGATGATTCCGACCGAAGTATACCTATTCATCCTCAATTAGAAAAGGCAATCAAAGAAAGTGCTTTAGCTGCGGAAAATTTTGAAAAGCTGATTCCTTCAAGAAAAAATGAGCTGGTAAGGTATATTAATAATTTAAAAACCGAAGCCAGTATTCAGAGAAATATTGAGAAAATCATCAGGCATCTACATGGTGAAACAGATTTTTTCGGAAAGATGATTGAGTAGGATCATAGCAAGACAAAATTTCAAATAATTACCGGAAATCTGGAATTATAAAAGATTAACTCTGCAAAAAATATATTTTAAATTTAATGCAAAGATTAGCTTAAATTCTCTTATTCCTAAGTGTGCTAAGAAAGCAACAATGTTGCTGATGAAGCTTTATGGTATACATGCGCTTAGAAAGGATCAATGAAATAGATTCCATCCTTGGCTTCCTCAAATATTTAACAGTATTTACTTGATCTTTGCGTTAAATTTAAATCATGATTTTTGATATTAAAACATATAAATAAACAAAAATGCCGGAAAAACTTCCGGCATTTTCTTTTTTACTAAGAATTTAATGCTTTGCTAAGCTTCACAGCATCCTGGTTGGTAGGATCATACTGTATCGATTTCGCAATATGTTCTTTTGCTTTATTGGGATCAGTTTTCTGTTCTGTAAAGGCAAGATAGAAATAAGCGTACGCCAGATTTTTCTTATTTTGCTCCACTTCTTCAGGTTTTACGGCTGCAATATACTTTTCGTAAGCAATTTTTGCGTTGGCATCATCTTTTGCAGACTGATAGGCATAAGCCTGGCTGTAATAAGCCGGAGCCCAGTCCGGTAATAAAACTGATACTTTTTTCCAGGTATCAATAGCATTGGGCCAGTCTGAAGCCTCCTGATAAGCATTAGCCAGTTTTACTAATGATTCGGCATCCTTTGGATTGGCCGCGATCTGTTTTTTAAGATCTTCGATAGTTGGATTAGTTGTTTGACTCGTTGCTGCTGAAGTTTCAGGCTGAGTCGTTTGTGCATTTACAAGACTTACACTTCCTGCCAGTATTAAGCCTAAAAACAGGCTATTAATTTTACTCATTTTCATAATCTTATATTTTAAAGTCAAAATCTAAAATTCAATAATAATTCCACAAAACCGTAAATTTTAGAGGCTTTAAGTTTTTTTAGAAAATATTAACGGGATTGATGTTTTTTTTAATTTAATTTTTGATTCGTTGATCTTTGAGGCTATCTTTGTGATTCGTTTTTAATAATACTTATAAATTTCGTGGTATGAATATCATATTAGCTTCAACATCTACACTTTTTGGTGGAGAATATCTGGAATACTTAAGAGAAGAATTAATCCAACTTTATAACGGAATTGATGAAATTGTATTTATTCCTTTTGCAAGACCAGGCGGAATTTCCCATGATGATTATACTGCAAAAGCACGTTCTTTCTTTGAAACCATCGATATAAAAGTGAAAGGCCTTCACGAATTTGAAGATAAAAAGGAAGCCATTCATCAGGCAAAAGGTTTCTTTACAGGAGGCGGAAATACCTTTTTATTGGTTAAAACATTACACGAAGAAGGGCTGATGTCTGTCCTGAAAGAAAATGTATCAAAAGGAAAAGCCTATCTCGGATGCAGCGCAGGAAGCAATATCGGAGGCCAGAATATGAAGACAACGAACGATATGCCGATTGTATATCCGCCAAGTTTCGACTGTATGGGATTGGTGCCTTTCAATATTAATCCGCACTATCTTGATCCTAATCCCGACTTAAAACATAACGGAGAAACCAGAGAAACCCGTATTCAGGAGTTTCTTACCCAGAATGATATCAAAGTGGTAGGGCTTAGAGAAGGGAACTGGATCAGAAGAACCAATGATTCCATTACTGTGGAAGGAAGTGAGCTGACAAGGATTTTTGAAAAAGGAAAAGAGCCTTACGAAATAGAAGCAGGAAGCAGACTTTAATGAGCGAAAATGAAATTAATCTTTTCATAGAACGCAATCTCACTAATTTTTCAGTGAACAGTACCGGATGGAATGAACTGATCCGGAAATTGCTGTATGAATTTGCTTTGGCAGGCTGGAATATGGAACACCGTGTCTTTGGAAAGGAGAAGTTTGGTGAATTGAGATGCTATACCTATTCTGAGGATGAAACGCTTAATGACAAACTTAAAAAGATCAAAAGTAAATATTCGGAACTTTCTGTCAAGACCTGTGAAATCTGTGGAGAAGAAGGTAAAATGAGAGCAATAGGCTCATGGCAGACCACATTGTGCCTGAACCATTTTCTGGAACAACAGCCCGTTATTGAAATTGATGACAAACAGAATGTCAAAAGAAGTAATGAGGTTGTTCTGAATATTCAGAATATTGTTAAAGCCGAGGCAGAATATGATCTTCAGAGTTTATGGCTTTATACCCATCATGAAAAGGGATTTTATTTTTCATGGCAGGAACCCAATTATTATCTGCTTTTGAGAAGCGTTCCCCTTTCTTTTTTTCCAGAAGAAAACCGGAATGAAATCTCAGCAGTATTTCAGGACCTCCGGAATTGTGAAATATGCGGTTATAAAGCTGTGCACCAAAGAAATTGTCTGCGCTGTCATCATGAACCCTGGAATGATTCAGGATATTTTATTCAGGATTACGGGGAAAAATCAAACTATATAAAGGAATGCCAGATGGACATTTTTATAGATGAAGATGATTATGAGAAATATTTCAAACATGATCGTTCATTTGAAAAAACTCCTGGCCATCAGATACTTTTCACCTCCGAAGAGCTCAGTGAGTATGAAAAGCTTTTATTTTAACTATATTTGATCAGAATTTAAATCAATAGAAAAAGGTCCGGATACTCTTTGTAAACTGTATTGGAGCCTTTGCATGCAGACCCAAATAACAATGTAATGAAAAAAACATTTGCAGTTCTCATACTCTCTGTACAGATGGTTGCTGCACAGAATATAGCCCAAAAATTAGATAAAGTAACAAAGGATCTTATGGATTCTTCAGGAGCAGCATCTTCCAGCTTATCTTTTTATGTTTCCGATGAAAACGGGAACTTTTTATATGAATATCAGGGAAATAAAGGTCTTTCTACTGCCTCTACACAAAAGATTTTCACAGCAGGAGCTGCACTGGAAACTTTAGGAAAAAACTATACTTTTACCACCACTTCAAGCTATTCCGGAAATATCTCCGGAGGAACGCTGAATGGAAACCTTTTCATCAGCTCCAATGGCGACCCTACTTTGGGAAGCTGGAGATATGATGGCTATAAACTCGAAAATTTTAAAAAGAAACTGATTGATGCTATCAAAAATTCAGGGATAACAAAAATATCAGGAGATCTGATCATTGATGATTCTTATTTTGATCATCAAACGATTCCGGGAGGCTGGCCGTGGGATGACCTGGGGAATTACTATGGTGCGGGTGTATGGGGAATCAACTGGAAAGAGAACCAGTTTGATATCAATATTAATGGAACCGATTTTAAAAGCTTTTCTTATCCGCTGGAAGGCGTAAAGTGGCTGAATGACCTGAAAACAGGAGGAAACTCGGATCAAAGCCTGATCTTTACCGCTCCTCATTCTGATGTCGCTTTGATTAATGGAATGCTTCCGGCTGGAAAAACAGTTACTGTTTCCGGTTCTGCTCCCAATCCGCCGCTGCAGCTGGCAGCAGAAGTAAAACAATGGCTGAAGGAGTCAGGAATTGAACTTTCTGGAAAAGCTGTAACGAATTCTCAGCTTGAAATAGAAGGAAAAAATCCTTTATCAGCCCCAAAAAATAATATTATCCTGACTTATCAATCTCCGACTCTTGATAAAATTGTGTACTGGTTTCTGAGAAAAAGTATCAATCTGTATGGAGAAACATTCATTAAAACGTTAGGAAAAGAGAAAAAAGGAAATTCAAGCTTCAAAAGCGGAGTTGCCTATCTGAAAGAATTCTGGAAATCAAAAGGAATCAATCCTAATATGATCAACTTTGCAGATGGAAGCGGACTTTCCCCTCAGAATTATGTGTCCGCAAAAGCAGAAGTGCAGGCTCTTTTATATGCTAAAAAACAATCCTGGTTTGAAGCATACTACGATGGATTTCCGGTCCAGGATAATGGAATGAAAATGAAAAGCGGAACGATGAGAGATACCAAATCATTTGCCGGATACCACACCGCAAAAGATGGGAAAAAATATGTATTTTCGATTATCATCAACAACTATCAGGGAAGCGGAAATACTGAGCTGCAGAAAATCCTGAATGTTTTAAAATAAAATACTTTGAGAAAATCCATCCTCACCAGACTGAATAACTGGATCATTTTTGTTGTGATGACTACTTTGGTGATCGCCATTGTAGTGGCTTCAACATCGCTTATTAATTTTCTCAGAAAAGAGGAGATCAAAAGGATCAGTCTTCTTTCCAAAGCGATAAGAATACAACAGGAGGTTAAAACTCCGGATACTGATGTGCTGGATCTGCTGCCGGATATTCTGAACATTAACAATACCATTCCGTTCATTGTAACAGATAAATATAAAAACCCGATTCTTGACCTCGGATACTACAGAAATATTCCTGAAAGTACGATTAAAAGTCCTGAAAAACTGCAGGATCTGATCCGCAATATGGAAAAAAATTATGATCCTATTGAGATCAAAGTGCCGGATGGAAATAATCAGTTTGTCTATTATGACAACTCGCGTCTGCTTAATAATCTCCGGTATTCTCCCTATATTTTAGGGCTGTTTATTCTGCTGTATTTTGGTTTTTCTTTCTGGTTTTTCAAGACCATTAAAAAGACGGATGAAGGATATCTTTGGGCGGGTCTGGCTAAAGAAACCGCGCATCAGATCGGAACTCCTTTATCATCCATGATCGGATGGATGGAAATTATGAAGCTTGATAATCCGGATTCGGAAGGAGTGCATGAAATAGAAAAAGATATTGAAAGACTCAGAACGATCTCAGAGCGATTCTCAAAAATAGGTTCTGTCCCCGAACTGAATGACAGAAATTTTAATGAAACCATTCAGGAGAATTATGACTATTTGAAAACAAGGATTTCCAGAAAGATCAATTTTACGCTTAATCTTCCTACGTATACCGTTCTGGTTCCTCACAACAAAATTCTGATGAGCTGGGTGATCGAAAATCTGGTGAAAAATGCCGTAGATGCTATGAAAGGAGAAGGAGCTATCACCATGTCTGTTTTTGAAAGAAATAAAAATATTCTCATTGAAGTAAAAGACAACGGAAGCGGAATGACCAAACAGCAGGCACGAAATGCTTTTAATCCTGGCTATTCTACCAAAAAAAGAGGCTGGGGATTGGGATTGTCACTGGCAAGAAGAGTGATTCATGAATACCACAACGGAGATATCAAAATATCTCAGACTGAAGTAGGAAAGGGAAGTACTTTCAGGATTACAATCAGAAAAGAGGATTGATTCTCAGTGAAATTAAGGTAAATAAGAAACCTAACAGGTTTCAAAACCTGTTAGGTTTGCATCAAGTAATCTTAGGCTTGTTTAAAAAGCTCAACTTTGAGAAATTAAAAAGCGGGGAAATTTTCCCCGCTTTTCTCTTATTTTTTACCTGTAAGCCACTGATTCTGAAGTTTCAGTTCTTCCGGTGTTGGATTCGCTTTGAAAGAAAGTGTTTCCATGGTCATTTTATCCAGAATTGCTTTTCCTTTCAATGTCATTTTCTCTTTTTTGCCGGCATTGTCTCTTAGAATGGTTACCGTAACTTCCTGTCCGTCCTTGATCGTTCTGGTATATCCGATAAAATCCTGTACCTTTTTGATATCTACCGTTCTTCCATCTAAAGCAAGCACCTGGTCTGTGATTTTAAATCCGATGCTTTTTGCAAATGGGGACAGTGCAGAATGTTCATCAAAAGCAAAGGCATTGGTCTTTTCATCAAAACCTGTCTGGTTCGGATCTTTGATAAACCAGAACAAAGGCTGGCTTTCCTGCTTTTTAATATCCACCCCTACCATGCTCAGATATTGTGCATAAGGTGTTGGCTGGTTTCCTGCGATATATTTGTTGTAGAATTCTTTTACCTGAGGATATCCGGTAATTGTTACCAGTTCGTCAATCAGTTTATCATCTTTGAAAGGTTTGTTTTCACCAAATCTCTGAGACAGTTTTCTGATCATATCACGATATCCCATTTCTCCGTTGGACAATTTTCTAAGCTCGATGTCTAAACACATGGCTAAAAGAGCTCCTTTCTCATAGACATTTCTGTACTGATCTTTATAAGGCTCTACCAATACATTTTTACTCATTACCGTAAATGGCATTGTATCGTCATAGCTCTTGGAATTGGCAATTTTCTCTCCCATTCTCTGAAGGAACTGATCTTTACTGATCAGGCCTTCCTGGATCTGGAATAAGTTGGCAAAATATTCCGTTCCGCCTTCGTACATCCATAAGTGCTGAGACATTTTCGGATCTGCATAATCGAAATAATGAATTTCTTCGGAATGGGTTTTCAGAGGGTTTACGGTATGGAAAAACTCGTGGGAAACCACATCTGTAATGGTCTTGTCAATAGCATCTTTCGGCATTGCTTCAGGCAGTACTACACTTGTAGATTCGTGGTGTTCCAATGCTCCGAAACCTTTAATGCTAGGTCCGTCACCACCGGAAAGATAAAGCATGATAGCATACTTTTTATTCGTGTTCATATCGCCCAGGAATTTCTTTTGGGCAACCACCATTTTTTCAAGATTTTCTTTGAAATCGGCTGCTTTATATTTTCCTGTCGGAGAATATACACCCAGTACAAGATCCATTCCTCCGGCATTAAAGGTAATGTAATCCGGTTTGGTGTACATCAATGGAGAGTCTGTCACTTTAGCATAGTTGGCAAGAGTAAAGGTATCTGTATTCTCAGATTTATCCTGATCTACCAGTGCTGTGGTTCCGTAGAAATCAGTTGGTTTCTGAATGACAAGCTGATAAGGAACATCCTGCATGTTTTCGATATATCCGATAAATCCGTGGGTATTGATCATATATACTTTTCCGGCTTCAATATCAGTTCCTGAAGGAGAAAATACGGCTTTATGTTTTGAGGTATCCAATTCATCATCAAAACTGTCATTCACAAGATAAGAGATTTTGGAAAGACCCTGAGCATTTTTCAATGAATAGGTATTGTCATTTACTTTAGTATAAGTAAGCTCTTTTCCTTTATTATCGTAAAATTTGATTCCTTCGATGAATCTTCCATAGTCGTCTACAGAATAAGTGCCCGGAACTGTTTTAGGGAAATGAAATTTGATGTCACCGGATTTCATTTTTGGGAACTCCATAGTAACGGGTACTTTATCATTTTTTACATTGACAAGGTCAATAGTGGTTTTTATAGACTGCGCATTTGCTAAAAAAGCAGCAAAAATACCAAGGCTAAGTACTGTTTTTCTCATTAGGTTTAAAATTAATAGTTAAATAGTTGCTTTTTTTCTGAATTTGTTACGAGAAAAAGTATTAAACTTTTCTTAAAATTTTAAGGTCAAAAAAATGAAAGGCAAATCTGCTGGTTTGCAAATCTGCCTTTTTCTTTATTTAATATTTTTATAATTAATATAATAGTTAGGGTCAAGCTCAACAGGAGAGCTGTTTTTAAGCTTTACAGTCTGCCATTCTTCCGTTGGATTTATGTCCTGGTCACCATTGATAATTATCGGCAGTTTAATGTTTTTTACCACATCGGTATACCGGAATTTTAAAGTATCACCATCCTGAGCATACTCAAGGGTTGGAATTTTTATTGTTCTCAGGTACTGATCAAATACTGTTGAAAAATCGATTCCCGATTTTGAGGAGATGTAATTTTCTACCTGTTGTGTGGTAACCGTCTGATGATAAAAATCTTTATTCAAACCTCTTAAAATCTGTCTGAATTTTTCATCATTATGGATAACCTGTCTTATCGTGTGAAGCATATTGGCCCCTTTCGGGTACATATCTCCGCTGCCTTCATTTCTTACACCATAACGGCCGATGATAGGAATGTCATTGTCTATCAATTTCCTGATCCCCTGAACATAGGTGTCAGCAGATTTCTTGTCCATATATTTTTCGGTGAAAAGAGTCTCGGAATAATTGGTGAAACTTTCATGGATCCACATATCAGCCTGGTCTTTTGCTGTGATATTATTGGCGAACCATTCGTGGCCGCTTTCATGAATAATAATGAAATCCCATTTCAGACCCACTCCTGTCCCGGAAAGATCTCTGCCCAAATAGCCGTTCTGATATTTGTTTCCGTAGGCTACATTACTCTGATGTTCCATACCAAGGTGAGGAGATTCTACAAGTTTGTATGAATCCTCATAAAACGGATACGGGCCAAACCAGTATTCAAATGCGGAAAGCATAGGCTTCACCTGCTGAAACTGTTTTTTTGCCTTATCCAGATTATAGTCAATTATCCAGTAATCCAGATCCAGTTTTCCTTTTTCGCCTTCAAATACATCTTTAAAATTTACATATTTTCCTATACTCGGGATAATGGAGTAGGCATTGATGGGATTTTTAACCTCCCAGGTATAAGTAGTTTTATTTCCGGCTGTTTTTTTATCAGTGAGTCTGCCGTTACCCACACCTACCAGATCATTAGGAGTTATAATTTTCATAATGATTCCGTTGTCAGGTTCGTCGCTCCAGATATCTTTGGTAGGAAGCCATATGGAAGCTCCTATGCCTTCGTCAGCAGCAGTCATCCATGGATTTCCTTTCTCATCTTTAGTGAAAACCCATCCTCCATCCCATGGCGCCTTTTTAGCAATCGTAGGATTTCCGGAATAGATGACGTTAATTGTATATTTTTCGCCTTTTTTGAATTTTTTATTCGCTGTAATGAAAATAAAGTCTCCATCCTGTCTGTAATTCGCGATAGGAAAGTTTCCTTCCACTTTGTCAGCTTTCATAGGCTGCTGAAGGTCAATCTGAAATACAGGATTGGTAATATCTTTTATAATCTCAAAACTGATTTTATTATTTCCTTTGATACTTTTCTGCTCAAAATCCGGTTCTACGGAAAGGTCATATTTTTTGACATCCCAAAAATTTCTGAACTCGGTATTGGATCCCTTTAAAGTATCCTGTTTGGTGAAAGTCTTATCTTTTTCAAAGAACTGTCCGAAAACCAGTCCTGATGCAAATAAGAGTGTGTATGACAATTTTTTCATGTAAACTGTTATTAAATCTTTTCAAAAGTATAAAATTAAATTAATAGCCCGATGCCGGAAATCAAATTAAATACAGATTTTAGGAAGGCATAAAAAAAGCCCGGTCATTGCCGGGCTGTAAAAACGGGTTAGGTTTTATTTTTTGATGAATTTCAGATTTGAAGTTGTTCCTTTGTCTTCAATTGAAATAATATAAGTTCCTGTCGTTAATTTTGAAACAGAGATTTTATTATCATTAATAGGTCCGTTCATAACTTTCTGACCCGCCATATTCGTAATGATAAACTGAGCTTTAGATGAGATTTCAGTTACATTCAATACATCACTTGCCGGGTTAGGGTAGATCTGAATTGGACTCTTATCCTTCACTGTCTCACTGGTGGAAAGCTGCTGCTGGATCAATACCGGATAATCTTCAACCTCACCATACTGCTGGTTGCTGCATCCGCTGCTTGGCTGGCTTTCATATCCTAATACAACTCTCATAATAACGTTGCCACCCGTATAAGCATCAGCAGGTACGGAGAATGTTCCGGAAACCGGTGTTGCTATGCTTGGTGCGCTGGTGTAGATTACTTCAGAAGAAGAGAATACTCCGTCTTTGTTGAAATCGATCCAGGCGGTTACTCCATCGTTATACTGTGAGCTCGTCCACGCCTTGGTGATGCTTATATTATTCCCTGAAGATCCGGACATAAGGGTAATCAGTTTCGATGGATCAGTAGTGTAGTCTGTGTAAGGAGTGTTGCTGCTGGTGTTTGAAACGGGGCTCATTCCTGCGCCGGTTACCGTAACATTGGAAATATACTCGTCAGCGGCATTGGTTCCGGTGATTGAACATTTAGCAAAAGATAATGTGGTAAAATTCGTTGAAGCTGAATAAGAACCAACCGAAGCACTACAAACATTGGCTACCTGTACTTCATATTGAGTAGCTTCTGTAAGCCCTGAAATATTATAAGAATTTGTTGAAACAGGAACAGTAGTCCATGTGGCTGTCCCCACTTTTCTGTATTGTACAGAATACGTTGCTCCAATTAACGCTGTCCAGTTTACAGATGCAGATGTTCTGGTAATACCACTTACCGTAACTCCTGCAGGAGCAGATGTTGTACAGGCGCCGGCTGATGCGGAAACAGTGGCATTCCCAATGGCATAGAATACATTGTCAATGGCACTTACTCTTATTTTTACACCTGTACCTGTAGCCAGAGAAGAGAATGAAAACGGTTCAGATCCGTCATTGGCAGTAGATGGGCTGATAACTGTCCATGTCGTTCCATTATCTGTAGTATAATCTATTTTAACATTCTGAACATTGTATGGAGCATTATTAGTGTTTACGACATCCCAGGTAACAGCTCCCGGTGTATTATTGTAAACGGTGGTTGAAGTCACTTTGAAAGGACCTTCATTTCCTATGTCCACCTTCATCAGGCTGCTCTGTGTCTGCTGCTGTGCAACATCCGGATTGTTATCTCTCACCGTTACCTTGAAATTCATCGTTCTTGGGATATTGGATACCGTTTCCCAGTCTGTAGGGCTGGTAAGAGTACCATTAAGAACATTGGTGAATTTAGGGAAATAACGGGTAGGGGAAGTGGTAGGCATCAGAGATCTGAAATTCGCACCATTATTTCTGGTTGCACTTACCGGACCAAAAGCAGATGTAGCCAGATCATACTGTTCCCAGGTATAGGTCATCGGATCATTTTGTGTATCTGTTGCAGAAGCTGTTAACACAAAAGCTGTTCCCTTAGGGATCATTTTATTAGCCATTGGCTGAATAGAAGGTGGTGTATTTGCCACATTCGTAATAATTCCACAGTCCTGAGCATTAACGTAGGCTCCTACTTCTTCAATGTTTTTGGTATGGAAATAAGCATCAGAATGCATCTGAACATTATAGTTGGTAATACCGGCATATCCCATAATAGAAGATCCTGATCCCGGTTCCATGTGGGCTCCGTGCAAAGCAATAGACATGGTGTGTGCAGCACCGAACTGGTGGCCAATCTCATGCGCTACAAAATCGATATCATAATTATCTCCAAAAGGCTGATCCGGAGTAGAAGGAGAAGTTATTCCTGCTCCTTTAGAAGTAGCATCATTGTTGTTTGCAGGGTTTCTGCAGACATTTCCTACATCTCCGGCACTTCCGCCGCCACCTCTGTGGCCAAAGAAATGTCCTATATCATAGGCTGCGTTACCTACACCAGCGGTATTGGTAAGAGTTTGCTGAAGCTGAAGGTTCCATGCTGCGGGAGCACTATAGGTACCATTTGTATTGGTTATTACATCCGAATAAGGATCCGTAGCGGGATTGGGAAATATGAGCTGTGGAAGATCCTGCACAATCATATGGATTCCGAAGTCTTTTTCAAAAACACCATTTACACGGTTCATTGTAGCGTTAATACGGGCTGCTGCTGCAGGAACACTTCCGGCAAGTTGCGTGTATTCACCGTTTACGGAGATCGCAATTCTGTAGGTTCTGTATTTTTGCTCGTTACTTTTATTAGCGCTCCCTAAACCCTTTAAAACGTTTTTTGTTTTAAGCAGCTTATTCATTTCTTTCTTTGCCTTCTCAGGCTCAGCAGTTCTGCATTCGAAAGGGTCTTCATGGGATTTGTTGGATTTGAAAAAGACTCCGTATACATCCTTTTCTTTATTAATAGGTTCTATGAATTCGTATTTTCCTGAATCAGTATCGAATGTCATAGATTGGAAATCATTAGGTGCTGTACTGAACCGGATTTGTTTATGTGGATTATCTAACCCGATACCGGCATATGCTCCCAATTCGTATCGGTCTGCCATAGATTTTTCAACTACGGGTGAACTGTAAACCGAAAACCTTTCAATTCTTCCATCTGCTGTAGGGATAGAAACGATTACAGCGTTTCCACCTTTTCCTGCTTCAGGAGCATCCTTTAGTTGATTTCTTAATGCAGAAAGGTCAAATTTGTAGGCATATTCTACCTTTACTTCCTTTCTTATCGGGGTAATTTTTTCCGAGACAGGTTCCCAGCGTTGTGCCTGCAAACCGCCCAGACTTAAAGCCAGTGCACAGACGAAAATAATTTTCTTTTTCATATTTTTATTGATTGTTGTTAAAGTTTTTAAAGATAGCGTATTTTTTTAAAAGAAATGTTGATATAACTGTGTTAATTATTCCAAACTTTATATTGTTGGTTGAATTTTATTGTTGTTTTTAATTAAATTAAGAATAAATCTAATTAAGATTAATATTTTTATCTAAAATAAGCGCTACTATTCAACTGAATAGTAGCGCTTATGCTTTTATGAGTAAAAAACACTGTTTATTTCTGTACTGCAGGAAGATTTGCGTTGTTTTTCTGTACTTTTTTATAAGTGAACGTACACATCATGATGCTGAATTCATATAAAATCAACAGCGGGAATGCAGCCATCAGCATACTTAAAACGTCTGCCGGAGTAATGATTGCAGCTACTACCATAATTAAAACAATAGCGTGGCGACGGTAAGTTTTCATGAACGTAGGCGTAAGAATTCCGATGCTGGTAAGGAAATAGATCAGAATCGGGAAAAGGAAAATAACACCCATACCCAAAACCACCTGTAAAAATAATGTGGTATAATCACTTAAATCATAAAGGGGAACAATAATATCTGAGATTTTAAAAATAACCCCGAAATTGACTGCAAACGGAAGGATTAAAAAATAACCGCATAAAACTCCGGTCATAAAAAGCATCCATACCGCATTAATAATATAAATAGAATTTTTTTTCTCTCTCGGATGTAAAGCCGGACTGATAAAACGCCACAGTTCCCATACAATATAAGGAAATGCCGCTACCATCCCGCCAAAAATTGAAACAGCCATCATGACATTAAACTGCTGATACAATCTTTGTACGCGAACAGGAAAGTCCTTTGGAAGATGAATACTGTCTTCACCTAAAATCATTCTTGAAAAATGATTAACAAGTCTGAAGGTAGGGAAATCATTTCTGGTAGGCCCAAAAAAGATATGGTCCATAATCCAGTTGATGTTAAAGCCTACCACAAAAGCGGCAACTATGATAGCAATAATCGATCGGATCAGGTGCCCTCTTAATTCTCCTATATGCCCAAGAAAGGACATGTCTTTACCTTCACTCACAGAATAAAATTTTAAAGCGCAAATTTATAAAAAAAATGACAGAAGCAAGAGTCTGTGAATGATTAGTTAGATTTTACTTGTAATCTGCAAAATCATCCCTCAGTTTAACATCTGCTCTGATTTATAAGTTCTAATTAATCCCTTCGTCTAACAGTTTATGCAGATCGATAATTCCGAAATACTTCCCGTTTTCTGTAACAACAAGCTGACCAATGTTATTTTCTTTCAGAATTTTCATGGCTTCTTTGGCCAAAGCACCTTTTTCAATTGTTCTCGGACGGGCAGACATGATATCTTTAGCTGACACCTTACCAATATCTTCTCCTTTCATCAGCATTCTTCTTAAATCTCCGTCTGTAATAACGCCAATAATCTGGTCTCCATTCGTTACCACCGTGATTCCGTGGCTTGAAGCACTGATGGAAATAATGACATCTCTTATTGAAGAATCTTCCGTAACCTGAGGCTTTTGGGAAGAAAGGAACTGTTCTACTTTTGATGTCAGGTTTTTTCCTAAACTTCCTCCCGGGTGGAATTTGGCAAAATCATTCGCTTTGAAATCATTCAGTTCCATTAAAGCAACAGCCAGCGCATCGCCCAATGCCATTTGTATTGTAGTAGAGCTGGTGGGAGCCAGCTTATTCGGGCAGGCTTCGATATCAACATGAGTATCCAGAATAACTTCGGAAAATTCTGCCAGTTTACTGGATCTGTTTCCGGTCATTCCAATTAAAGAAGAAGAGTAATCTTTTAAATAAGGAACCAGATTGGCAATTTCCGGAGAATTTCCTGAATTCGAGATACACAAAACCACGTCCTGTTTCTGAATAACTCCAAGATCACCATGAATCGCTTCCGAAGCATGTAAAAACTGTGAAGGCGTACCTGTTGAGTTTAATGTAGCAACAATTTTGTTACCCACATGTGCCGATTTTCCGATTCCTACAACAATGAGCTTCCCTTTTGCTGAATGAATGATCTCTACTGCACGGGCAAATTCGTCATCAATTCTGTTTTTTAATTTTTCAAGTTCAGAAATTTCTATTTCTAAAGTGCTTTTTGCAATTGATATAATGTTGGTTCTATCCATTTTACGATGATAAGGTATACAAAAAAGTTCCTAAAAAATGTTATATTTTAAAAAGAATATTTAATATAAATTTTATTTTTTATAAATTCGTTCGCTTTTATTTTAAGCAGAATTTTTATAACTTTGGGTGAGATGCAAATTTAGCAATAGAAAATTAGATGAGCGCAAAAAAAGCCAATTTATCAGGCGAATTGAAAAAGTATTTTGGGTTTTCTACATTTAAGGGCCAGCAGGAACAGATTATAGATAACCTATTGAATGGGAAGGATATATTTGTTTTAATGCCTACAGGTGGCGGAAAATCATTATGTTACCAGCTTCCGGCTCTTATTTCGGAAGGAACGGCAATAGTAGTTTCGCCCCTGATAGCGTTGATGAAAAATCAGGTAGATGCCGTGAACGGCCTTTCATCTGATGATGGGGTAGCACATGTACTGAATTCATCATTAAACAAAACGCAGACCAAACAGGTTTTTGACGATATCAAAAGCGGCAAAACCAAGCTTCTGTATGTAGCTCCTGAATCATTAATTAAAGATGATTACCTGGATTTTTTGAAAGAAGTGAAAATTTCTTTCTTTGCTATCGACGAGGCTCACTGTATTTCAGAGTGGGGACATGATTTCAGACCGGAATACAGAAATCTGAAACAGATTATAGACAAAATCGCCAATGTACCGGTGATTGCTTTAACGGCTACTGCTACTCCTAAGGTTCAGGATGATATCCAGAAAACTTTAGGAATGACCAATGCATTGGTGTTTAAAGAAAGCTTTAACCGTCCTAATCTCTATTACGAAGTATGTCCTAAAATCAATGTAGATAAGGAAATCGTAAAATTTATCAATCAGCATAAAGGAAAATCAGGAATTGTATACTGCCTGAGCCGTAGAAAAGTGGAAGAATTTGCCCAGCTCCTGCAGGTGAACGGAATCAACGCTCTGCCTTATCATGCCGGTCTTGACCAAAAAGTGAGAGTAGCGAATCAGGATAAATTCCTGATGGAAGAGGTAGATGTTATTGTAGCCACCATTGCCTTCGGGATGGGAATTGATAAACCGGATGTACGTTTTGTGATCCATTACGACTTCCCGAAATCACTGGAAAGTTATTACCAGGAAACAGGAAGAGCTGGAAGAGACGGAGGAGAAGGCCACTGCCTGGCATTCTATGATCCGAAGGATATCGAAAAACTGGAAAAATTCCTGGCTCAGAAGCCCGTTTCTGAAAGAGAAATCGGATTACAGCTTCTGAATGAAGTGGTAGGCTATGCCGAAACTTCCATGAGCAGAAGACAATATATCCTGTATTATTTTGGAGAAAGTTTCGATCCTGTGAACGGAGACGGAGCAAAGATGTGTGACAACTCATCCAATCCACCAAAATTGAAAGATGCTACTGGCGATTTAAAAAAGGCGTTGGAGCTGATTAAAGACACAGGCGAGAAGTTCAAATCAAAAGATCTGATATCCGTCATTGTAGGAAAAGAAAATGCAGTGACGAAATCCTATAAGCTTGAACAAAGTTCTCACTTTGGCTTTGGAAAGGATGAAAAAGATAACTACTGGAAAACAATTTTAAGACAGGCGACTGTTCAGAATTTTTTACAGAAAGATATTGAAACCTATGGGGTTTTAAAAATTACAGAGAAAGGGAAAAGTGTTCTGAATGGCAAATCTAAAGATACTTTTTTAATTGCTGAAGACAGAGAATTTGATCTTACCCAGGCGAAAGCTGAGAGTGATCAGGTACAGCAGCAGGCCGGAGGTGGTCTGGATCAGAATCTTTTTAACCTGTTGAAAGAATTAAGAAAGAAAGTAGCCAAAAAACATGGAATTCCACCATACACCGTATTTATGGACCCAAGTTTGGAGGATATGACGGTTCAGTATCCGATTACAGTAGATGAGATCACCAAAATCTATGGTGTAGGAGAAGGAAAAGCCAAAAAATACGGTAAAGAATTCGCAGACTACATCAAAACATACGTAGAAGATAACAATATCGAACGTACTCAGGATATGGTATTGAAGCAGGTGGCCAATAAATCCAGCCATAAAGTTTTCATTATCCAGAGCACTGATAAAAAGATTGATCTTGAAGATATAGCAAGAGCTAAGAACCTTTCTATGGATGAACTCCTGAAAGAGATGGAAAGGATCGTTTACCAGGGAACCAAACTCAATATCGATTATTATATTGAAGACAACTTTGATGAAGACATTGTAGACGGATTCATGGAATTCATGAACGAATCTGAAAGCGACAGCATGAAAGTTTTGCTGGACGAATTCGGGGATGAGCTGTCTGATGAAGAAGTGCGAATGTTGAGAATTAAATTCATCAGTGACGTAGCGAACTAAAATGATTCTAAACAATAACGAAATAATTTTAAAAGAAATTCTTCCTAAGAAGAGTTTCTTTTTTAATATGACAGAAAAGTTGAGGATAGCTTTTTCTATATTCTACCTTGCAATAGGTATGTTTTTCATTACAAGTAGTTTAAATTCCAGCTTTTGGCTTTTTTCAATAATAGGATTTGGTGTTTTTTGTAATGCTTTATATGTTGCTTTTTTCAGATGGATTGTAAAGTATTGGAGACTGAAAAACAATTATTATGTCATTACAAATCAAAGAATAGCTATTGTTGAAAAGGCAAATGGGAAGATTGTAAAGTATAAGGAATTGAATGAAATAAAGGAAGTAAATGCCGAAATGAATACTAAACATTTTGGTAATATTATTTTTGGTGAACCTGAGACTTTTTTGGGTAAAGATGATGAGAGTTTTTCTTTTTTTAAAAGAAGAGGTGTTAATTTTACTGAAGATAAATATGCCTTTCTAAGTGTTGAAAATATTAACGAAATTATTCCTTTATTTAACGAAATGGGATTAAAGGTTAACAAAACTTTTTACTAACTTTACATTGATGAAAAAAATATCTGTCATATTTATTCTGCCGGACTTAGAAACCGGGGGTGCAGAAAGGATTGTTACCACAATTGCGAATCATCTTTCCAGAGATCGGTTTGAGCCTAAGATTTTGCTGTTACGTAAACAAGGCGGATATTTGAATTTTCTGAAAAAAGATGTCGAAATTATCGATATCAATACTGAAAGAATAAGACATTCATTAAGGCCTATTTTAGGAGAGATCTACAGAAGAAAACCGGATATTGTCTTTTCAGGTTTTGGTGAGGTAAATGCTTATTTATCCCTGTTTATAAAACTGTTTCCAAGAACGAAATTTATTGCGAGGGAAACTAATGTTGTCACCCAGCATGTAACCCGCAAAGAGATTAAGTTTTTCTATAATTTTTACAACAACTATCAGAAAATCATTGCTCAAAGTGATGATATGATGAAAGATCTTGTCGATAACTTTAATATTAAAAAGAAAAAAATTGTCAAGATCAATAATCCTGTAGACTTTGATTTCATTGAAGATAAAATGGCCTTGTCTTTAAAACCCGAATGCTTCAAATACAATTATAAAAATGTAGTGGCCATTGGGAATCTGTCTTCCAGAAAAGGATTTGATAACCTGCTGAAGGTTTTTTCAAGGCTTAAAAATGAAAACATCATGCTTCATATTTTAGGTGATGGAAAAGATAAAGATCTGCTGCTACAGACCAAGGAACTCTTAGGATTAAAAAAAGTAATCTTTCACGGCAGACAGGAAAATCCCTACCAGTATCTGAAATATGCGGATTTATTTGTGCTTTCTTCAAGATACGAAGGCTTCCCGAATGTTCTCCTGGAAGCTGGTGCGTGCGGAACCTATTCTTTAGCCAACAACTGTCCCGGTGGAATCAACGAGATTATCCAGCATAATATAAACGGAGAGATTGCAGATATTGAGAACCATGACAGGTTTGCCCAGGAGATTGTAAGGATACTTCAGGGCAATTATAATCGGGATGCTGTAAAAAATTCCATTAAATCAAGGTTCTCAAAAAATATTATTCTGGATAAATATGAAAAGGTCTTATTGGATCTGATCAAACCCTGATGACTCCATTTGCTTTATAGACTGTTAATTTCTTACTTTTGGGGCTGTCAATTTTATCTGAAAACCCATTTTATTCATGAATAAAATCCAAAAATTAGGATGTGCCTGTGAGAAACCTGATTTCCATTATACGGAGTTCAGGAGTTCAGAATTAGGGATCGATCATACCAACGGAAGATATGGAGAAGTGTCTATCCAACAGTGCAAATTGTGCCAGAGAATCTGGATTCATTATTTTGTGGAATATGAGCATTATTCCAAATCAGGAAGATGGTACAAAGGCATTGTTTCGAAAAAAGACCGCCCTCACATTACTCCTGAAAACGCAGTGGAATATTTGGAAAGCCTTGAATGGTATGTCTATGGAGGCTCATTTTTTGACAGTACGGGAACCATTGGACAAGGAAGTCTGAGGTTGGATTAGCAGCTCTTTACAAAATATGTAGAAAAAAATAGAAATTTACTTTACCAATTAACCATATTTAACCATGAATGACGAATTAAAAAGAGAAATATTTAATAAATATAATAGCTACGTAGCCGAAAATTATAGTGAAAAATATATTTATCGGTTAATTCTTCAGGAAGGCTACAACCAACAAGTTGTAGATGAAGTAATGAAAGGTATCCATACTGATAAGCAGGAGATGTTAAAGAAAAAAAATAAATATCGTTCTGTTATCAGTATCATGTTATATATAGCAGGAATCATAGTTATTTTTTCAGGGATAATAATGATGGTTTTGGGAGGAATTAAAATGGGGATGATTCTAATTTTTTTGGCGGTGATTATCTGGATAAAAGCCAATAGATAAAAGTTATTTTTTAAAATATGAAATTCAATAAAATTGATAAAACTCACTTTGGTGCTTGGTAATTTATATGTAAATTTGTGAGAATTAAGATAGATAATAATAAACAAATTCATACAATAACATGAGTCAATTCGATGTTACCGTAATAGGTTCCGGTCCCGGTGGTTATGTTGCTGCAATCCGTGCAGCACAGTTAGGTTTCAAAACAGCAATTATTGAAAAATATTCAACTTTAGGCGGAACTTGTCTTAACGTTGGATGTATTCCGTCAAAAGCACTTCTTGACAGCTCTGAGCATTTCGAAAATGCAAAACACAATTTTGCAGGTCACGGAATCATCATCAACGAGCCGCAAGCGGATATTGCCAGAATGATCGAACGTAAAAACGAAGTGATCAAGCAGAATACTGACGGAATCAGCTACCTGATGAACAAAAATCAGATTACTGTTTTTGAAGGAGTAGGAAGCTTCGAATCTGCTACTCAGATTAAAGTGACTAAAAACGACGGTTCTTCAGAAACGATCGAGTCTAAATATACCATTATTGCAACAGGTTCTAAACCATCTACACTGCCTTTCATCTCTTTAGACAAAGAAAGAGTGATTACTTCTACGGAAGCTTTAAACCTTAAAGAAATTCCTAAGCATTTAGTTGTAATCGGAGGTGGAGTTATTGGTCTTGAACTAGGTTCTGTATACCTAAGATTGGGAGCTCAGGTAACGGTTGTTGAATTTATGGATAAAATCATCCCTGGAATGGATGGAGCTTTAAGCAAAGAATTGACTAAAGTTCTTAAAAAACAAGGAATGAAGTTTATGCTTTCTACTGCGGTTTCTGCAGTTGAAAGAAACGGAGATACTGTAAAGATCACGGCTAAAGATAAAAAAGGTGAAGAAGTAGTTGTAGAAGGAGATTACTGTTTGGTTTCTGTAGGTAGAAAACCTTACACAGACGGTCTTGGTCTTGAAAAGGCAGGTGTAGAGCTTGACGAAAGAGGAAGAGTAAAAGTAAACGATCACCTGCAGACTAATGTTGCTAATATCTATGCGATCGGTGACGTTATCAAAGGGGCTATGCTTGCTCACAAAGCTGAAGAAGAAGGAGTTTTCGTTGCTGAAACATTGGCAGGACAAAAACCTCACATCAACTATAACCTGATTCCTGGTGTTGTGTACACATGGCCGGAAGTTGCTGGAGTTGGTAAAACTGAAGAGCAGCTAAAAGAAGAAGGTGTTGCTTACAAAGTAGGATCTTTCCCGATGAGAGCTTTAGGTAGAAGCCGTGCAAGTGGTGATATCGACGGTCTTGTGAAGATTATTGCAGACGAAAAAACTGATGAGGTTTTAGGAATGCACATCGTAGGAGCAAGAGCTGCTGACCTTATTGCAGAAGGAGTAATTGCTATGGAGTTCCGTGCAAGCGCTGAAGACATCGCAAGAAGTTCTCACGCTCACCCAACCTATGCAGAAGCTATCAAAGAAGCTGCATTGGATGCTACAGCAAAAAGACCTATTCATATGTAATATCTGATTAAAAGATTTAATCATTTAAATATTTAAAATTAAAGGCTGTTTCTTTTGGAGACAGCCTTTTTTATAGATTTTTGCTGTAAAGAACGAAACCTGGTTTGGAAAAAAAAATCATCTATAAGCCAATAACTGTTTACATCATTTTCAGATGGTCATAAAACTTAGAATCTTTTGGTGCAATGTTGAACTGGATCCCAAAGGTTATCCCTTTAAAATATTTTTCTTTATGAATGGGAAAAGCATATCCTGTATTGAGAAATACCGCATTAAATAAGGAAAAACCTATTCTCGGTTCCAATGAATAGGGATTAGCAGAGACTCCGATCAAAAGCCCGGCACGAAGAATATTGACATTGATCTCAGGAATAAATTTATCTTTATCATTAACATGGGTATAAAGTAAAGAAGGGCCAAGGATAATAGAACCTACATAATTATTTCCTAATCTGTATTCCAATCCTGCCTGAAGAACATTTCTTCCGGTATAACGATAGGAAATACCCAATGCTGTTTTTTCCAGCAGCTGAGCATTTGAAAAAAACGTTAAAAAAATAAGAGGTAGTATTATCAATTTTCTCATGATTATTTTTGTTCAAATATAAAGGTTTCAGAGGCTTTACAAAAGATGAAGATGGACCTTTAAAGAATTATAATAGCATTGACTAGGTTAGCATCTTCAAATTTCCGTACCTTTGTCAGCTAATTTTATCATCAATGCAACTCGGAAAAACTCAAACTTTAACAATTTCAGAAAAAATTAATTCAGGATGGATCCTCGTAGATGAATCCGGTGAGAAGGCTTTTCTGCCTAAAATCTTTATTCAGGAAGAAAAAGAAACAGGTGAAGAAGTTGAAGTTTTTGTATATCAGGATGACGATAAATTAAAAGCAACCACTGAAATTCCTTTGGCTGAAGTAGGTGAATTTGCAGTAATGAGCTGTGTACAAAGCCTTCCTAGCGGAGCTTTTATGGATTGGGGAATCATTAAAGATTTATTTATTCCTTACAAACAGCAGAAAACCAAAATCATTGAAGGAAAAAGATATCTGGTATATATCTATGTAGATGAAGATATGGAACTGATTACAGGTACTACAAAATTCAAAAGAAATCCTCAGTATGATGATCTTCCGTTCAAAAAAGGAGACAAAGTAGATCTGATTATGATGAACGAAAGTGAACTGGGCTGGAATGTGATCATCAACAAAAAATACATTGGTTTGATCTATGCTTCCGATGTTTTCAAAAAGCTGTATCCATTGTCAGAAGAAACAGGATACATCAAAGCGATCCGTGAAGACGGTAAAATAGATGTTTCTTTACAGCCGGAAGGTTTTGAAAATATTGATGAGTTCAAACAAAAGATTCTGAACAAACTGGAAGAAAATTACGGACTTTTGTATGTATCCGATAAATCTTCTCCTGAAGAGATTAAAGATGAGCTTCAGATGAGTAAGAAAAACTTCAAGAAAGCAATCGGAGGACTTTATAAAGATAAGATCATCGATATCTCAGACGATAAAATCAAATTATTATAAAACAAAAAACGGGCAGAAATTTCTGTCCGTTTTTATTTTTTTTCTTTCAAAAATGAAATTTGTTCTTTTAGCATGACTATCTGGTCGTCTTTTGACTGGATGAGTTTGTCATAGGCTTCTTTAATATCTTTAATTATCTCTTTGTAGTCATTATTAATAGCTTCAGCATAACCACAACTACTGTTGCCTTCATTAGTCAGACTATGGGTTGTATTTCTATTGACATTTAGAAAGTTAAATAAGTCTTCTTCAAGAATTTTAGAAATTTTTATTAATCTTTCTACACTTAGTTTGGTTTCGCCTGTCTCTATTTTACGGTAAGCTGCTGGAGTTATGTCTAACTCATCAGCCATGTTTTCAAAAGTATAGCCTTTTTTACTCCTTTGTTGGGCAATTTTCTCAATAATTTTTTCAATTTCCATCATTTGTATTTATTTTTCTCAAAAGTATAGATTTTTCACTAAAAGTATTTCTCTGCATTGAGCAATATGTTTAGTTTAGATTATGAAAAACACAAGTGCACAAATGTTTTTTTAGTGTATTAAATTATTACAAATTAAAATTCATTTTATGAAAAAAAAATTATTTACTGCGTTATTATTCACAGGAGCGACTTTAGGCTTCGCCAAAGATAATGTGCAAAAAAATGAAGTAAAAACTACAACAGCAAAAGAAGTAAAGCAAGTTGTAAAAGCTCATCAAATCAATTCTATTGAAGAAGATTTATTAAAAGCAACTTGTACGGATATTCATGCTTTTTTTGATGAAGTTGATGGAGAATTAGAGTATCAAGGGTCAATGGAGATAAGTTATGAATGTGACAATGCTGAAGTTAGCCTCTATATTTGGTACTAATTAGTACTATACTTAATTTGATAAGAGGCTTATTTAAGTCTCTTATCTTTCTAAATTTATTTTGAAATGTATAAATCTTTTATATTCTTTTTATTCTTTTTTTCAATATTTATCCATTCACAGGAAAAATTAAAAGTAAACTACGAAGTTATTCATCAAACTAATGTTTCCTGGGGAGGCGCAAAGTTATCTGATGAAATGAAAGATCAAATGCTGAAAAAAATAGAACAGCTAAAAAAGCGCCCCGAGTTTTGTATTCTCTACTATTATGAGGGAAATTCTTATTTTACAGAACTAGTATCGGATGAAAAAAACATAAATAAAAAACAAAAAAAGGAATACTTTAAATTTAAAAACCAAAACAGTTATTATCAGTTAAACGATTACAGAGTTGAGGAATTCTATGGATATTATCCAGACAGCAGCTCTGAGATTGAATATAAGGATGAAAATCTGACTATTGAAAATTATCTCTGTAAACTAGCAATTGTCAAAACAGGTAATACTATCAGTAAAGTATGGTATACTGAGGAAATTCCAGTGTCTGCAGGACCCTATAATTTTAACAGCCTGCCAGGTTTGGTTTTGAAAGTTGAAAATTCTAAATATTTGTGTTATGCCACTCATATTTCCAAAGATTGTAAAGAACACGAAATAAAAAAAATGGACTCCAAGCTTTCTGTCTATAAAGGACTAGAATTGGAGACAAAAATAAAAGAAGGCAGGGATAAAATGAGAAAGAATGGAAGAGAAAATTTAGATGCATTTAAACAAAAAATGCAAAATTCTAAGTAGAATTAAATTGAATATTAAAAAGTATGAAAGATGTTGTTACATTGTTATTTCTTTTTTTATTCGGTGTGTACTTTTCACAAAATATTTTGATAAAGGTTGTTGACCAGCAAGGAAAACAACTTGATAACATCAATGTCCAACTTCAACAAAATGGACGAACATTGCAATTCAAAAAAACTGATTTACAAGGAATTTGTAATATTAATATCTCGACAAAAGGAGTTTATACTTTAAAATTTACTTCATTACTCTACAAAACAAAATTTGTAGAAATTAATATATCGGAAAAGTCAGATTTTGAAATTACGTTGGAGCAACAGATCACAGAGATAAAAGAGGTAGAAATAAAATCACGGCCCAAGATTGCAACTGCAAAGGGTGATACTATTTCGTACAATATTAAGGCAATTAAAGATGGAACTGAAAGAACCGTAGAAGATCTGATCAAAAAATTACCAGGATTAGAGATCAATGAAAATGGAAAAGTAACCCATAATGGAGATATTGTAGGACAAGTTTTGATTGATGGAAACGAACTTTTTGGAAGAAATCATACAATGTCTACACAAAATATTTCTGCTGATATGATTGAGGGCATTGATTTTTGGCAGAACTATACAACAGTTAGTGGAAATCAATCTACCGCATTGAACTTAAAACTTAAAGATGAATATAAAGAAAGAATTACAGGGAACATTGAAGCCAATTATGGAAATAAAAATAGTTATCTTGCTCATGCCAATCTATTCAAATTTAGTAAGGTTGGAAATTTTGCTTTAATTACAGATGTCAATTCCATTGCAAAAGATCCCATAGGAATAATGGATTTTTATGACATGAATAAACAGGAAGAAGCAGTTAATATAGATGGAGGAACAGGTATAGATACTCCTACTTTTTTGAATAATGATGGAAAAGTTAAATCAAAAGATAATCAATTTGGAGCTTTGCAATACTCAAAATCTGGAAAGAAAGTATCTGTAACTGCATTTTCAATTTTTGATCGCTCAAAATTAGAGAAACTCTCAACAATTAATAGGACAGCATTTCCAGAGCAACCAACAAACTATAATTTCTATGAAAGTCGTTTGGAAAAAAATAATGGATATTTTGGAACAACTCAAATCAAAGTAAAAAAAACTTTTTCAGACAGCAGTTTTTTTTATTACAGTTTTGGATATAATCCATCGGAAGATAACTTCGACCAAGATATAAATAGAAATACATTTCTTAAAAACAGTATTTTTGATATTGAAAATACTGTTAGAGGTACAACATTTGGGAATTTTCTTTCTTGGAACAAAAAAATTAATAGTTCTAAAATAATCCTTGCTTTTTTACAACAACAAAATAATTATAAATCAACATTAGATATAAATTCCATAGAAAATATTTTTCAAAATTCATTTAATAAATTAGCACAGATTTTAGACACAGATTCTAAAAAGTATGCTTTGGACTTTTTTCTGAAAAATGATTTCAAATTTATTACGGTTAATTTTCGTTCAGGATATTCTAATAAAAATGAAAATGCGTTATTATTAGAAGCTTTTACCAATAAATCAGAAGCGAGGAAACTTAAAACTTATCATTTTTTAAATGAAATTTTTACTCAAAAAAATTTGGGCAGCTTTGATTTTTTTGGAGCAATTAGTTCTCATTTTCTCAATTTTAATCAGAGTGAGAAACACTACTTTGAAAAAAAAATAAAGATAAAATTTCAGCCAAAGTCAAATACAAAGACAGCTTTAACGCTCGAATATTTTAATAAGTATAAATCTCCCGAATTTACCCAATTATTATATGATGAAAATTATAATCGTGATTTATCATATATGCGTAATGTTTCCTTGTTTCCAGAAACTTTGATTAATACTGAAACATTCAAATTCAATTTTATTCGTTTCAATTTGAAAAAAGGAAATTATTTGTTTGCAATGTTGATGTATGAAAAAGCAAATTCTAATTTTACATCAGATGTATCTAACTATGGGATGTTTTCGGAAACTTTGAATGTTCTGGGCAGTTTAAATGACCGTTGGTTCTTACTTGTTTCTGATGATAGAAGATTAGGGGATTTTCTCTCGCTCAAATCTAAATTTACAGGATCATATAGTCGTACTAATAATTTTATTAACCATCAAACTAATCAGACTAATTTGAAAAATTTTCAATTAGGACAAAAGCTCTTAACGAATTTTAAGGAAATACCTATACAATTTGATTTTGGATATACATATACCAAATCATTTTTTAATCAAAGTCTTTTTAATACTACTTCAAGTCAACAGAATTTAAAATTATCTCTAGGAATTCGAACAAATATAAAAAATGAATGGATTGGAAGTTTTCTGGGAGAATACCTCATTCAAAAAACGCAACAAAATATAATAAAGAATTTTCTATTAGGAGGACAAATTTCATACAGGAAAGAAAATTCTGTCTTAGAATATAATTTGGCTATGAATAATATATTGAATCTGAACTCATTTAATTATATAAATAGCTCTGTTTCACTTTTAGGAAGGGATGAAACTTCAACTATAGCATTACACGGATATATTATGGGTGGATTTAAATATAATTTCTGATTTATTTTTTATTATATAAATATAAGCAAATCCCTTATATCATCTATCTTATCCTTTTTATTACAACTATTAAAGTAAATCAGCCGTATTCACTCCTTTTGAAGCTTCTCTACTACGCTTGACAGTATCAATGAAGCTACAAGTATCTGGTTTCTTGCAAGTATAATAGTATCCGACGTTTGTAGATTCTTCGATAAGAGAAGCTAGTATCATTATGTCTAAAAAGAAAATTCTTTTTAGACATTTTTATTTCGCTTTTTATTTGAAGGCATGATGGATGTCATGACATTTTTGTTTAATTTTTATGTTTAACAATTTTGTCAAAAATAATTTTTAGTATAAATTTGCACAAATTTGTTTAACAAAAATGTCAAATCAAGCAAAAAAAGACCAAACACAGGAATTGATCAAGGAGACAGCGAAGAATTTATTCTTTGTGAAAGGAAAGTTTGATGCTACTACGCAGGAGATTGCAGATGAAGCAGGAGTGAACAGAACCCTTATTAATTATTATTTCCGTTCAAGAGATAAGCTAATCCAGATCATCTTTGATGAAGCACAAAGAGTAGAACAGGAAAAGTCGAAGATTATTCAGAATTCAGCTCTTCCTTTTAAAGAGAAGATCAGCAAATTCATAGAAAGCAGTCTTTCCACAAGCCTTCAATATCCGTATCTGGAAACGTATATTGTGTCACAGATCAATAAAGGAACCTGCCATCACAGAGAGATTGAAGAGGATATCCTGAACGACATGTACAAGGATATTGAAAAAGAAATGGAATTGGGAAATATTGAGAAAATGGCACCGGTTCAGTTTATTCTGAATATGGTTTCGCTGTTGGTATTCCCAAGCGCTATAAGACCATTATTCATGGAGAATTTATTAATTAATGATGAAGAATATGATAAAATTATTTCTGAAAGAAGAGAGATTATTATCAATATGTTGTTCAAAAACTAAAAAAAACTAAAGTATTTCTGAAAATGATTCGTCAAATAGAAATAAATAATGAATGAAAATTAAATAAAAAATAAACGAAGTATAAAATTATGAATAGAAAACGTATAACTGCTACAAAGCTAAAAATTGGGATAGCTTCAGCATTTATGATTTTCGGCTCAACACTGATGTCTGCCCAGCAGCAGGTTTCCCTGCAGGAAGCAATTAAACAGGCACTTCAAAATAAAGCAGAAGCTAAAAAAGCTGCTTTACAGGTGAAAAAAGCCGAATACAAGATTGATGAAGCCAGAGCCGGTGCCCTTCCTCAGGTCACTGCGACGGCAGGTTTAACCTATAATCCGATTATTCAGGAATCTTTGCTGGAATTTGGAGGAGAGAAGATCAGAGCTCAGTTTGGGCAGCCGTGGGGTTCAACAGCTTCTGTACAGCTTCAGCAGGCGATTTTTGATCAGAGAGTATTTACAGGATTGAAAGCTGCAAAGTCAACAAGAGAGTTTTATGTACTGAATGCTCAGTTAACCAATGAACAGATTATTGAAAATGTTGCAACAGCTTATTATCAGGTGTTCGTACAGGAGGAAAACCTTAAAACGGTAACAGCTAGCTATGCCAACACTGAAAAAGTAAGAAATGTTATTAAAAGTCTGGTTGATAACGGTCTGGCAAAAGCAATCGATTTGGACAGAACCAATGTTCAGCTTACCAATATCGGTTCCAACAAGCAGGCTTTAATCAATTCTGTGGAGCTTTCAAAAAATGCCCTTAAGTTTTATATGGGAATCCCGATTTCTACAGACATCGAGCTTGAAGAAAAAGAAATCGAACCAAAACCTGAATTGATTGCGAGCAACGTAAATCTTAATGATCGTACGGAGCTTAAAGTTTTAAATAAAAACAGGGAACTTTTGGTTTTCAATAAAAAAGCGACTGAAGCTTATCTTTATCCATCAGTAAATCTAACAGCGAACTACGGATGGGGAGCCAACGGAGCCAAATTCCCATTGACCAATGGCCTTAGTAAAGGTGTTCTCTGGAGCGATTTTTCAGCAATTGGTTTAAATGTCAATATTCCTATTTTCACAGGTGGGGCTACCAAAGCGAAGATCAACCAGGCAGAAATAGATATTCAGGATCTTGATGTTGATATTGAAAACACTCAGCTGAGCTTAAGTTTAGATTATAAAAATGCCGTTACCAATATGGAAAATGCATTGATCAATCTCGAAAGCATGAAAGATAATGTAGGATTGGCGGAAAGAGTTCAGAAAAATACCCAGTCAAACTATCAGTATGGACTGGCAACACTTACGGAAGTGCTGGATTCTGAAAATGCTCTTACGCAGGCAAAACAGAACTATTCTAATGCATTGCTGGATTATAAACAGGCAGAGATCAAGCTGATAAAAGCTAAGGGTGAACTAAACACACTACAAAACTTATAATAAACTAAAATGAAAAAAACTTTAATATATATCATCGTAGCAGCTGTACTGGTAGGTTTAGCCGCTTACAAGATTGCGGGTAACAAAGAAAAGCAGACGCAGGAAGTAAAAGAAGTTGCCAAGCAGGTAGATAAGATCAATGTTAATATTGTAACTGTTACAAGAGAAAATATTGATACAGACTACTCAGCCAACGGAACTTTTATTCCTAAGCAGGAAATGAACCAGTCTTCTGAAATATCAGGACGTATTGTAAGCGTTTTGGTAAAAGAAGGTTCAAGGGTAGGAGCAGGACAGGTTTTGGCAACTATTAAAAAAGATGCTATCGAAGTAGATGTTACCCAGGCTCAGAATAATCTGCAGAATGCTATTATTGATAACCAACGCTATGAGAACGCATATAAAACTGGCGGAGTTACAAAACAACAGCTTGACAACTCAAGACTACAGCTGAAAAATGCTCAGGCTGCAGTAAGAGCACAGGGTGTAAAAGTAAATGATACAAGCATCCGTGCAGGAATCAGCGGTACGATCAACAAGAAAATGGTTGAGCCCGGAACGGTGGTTTCTCCTGGAACATCGATGTTTGAAATCGTTAATATCAACAGTTTGAAACTTTCTGTTTTGGTAGATGAAAGCCAGATCGGAAAAATCCAGTTAGGTCAGGAAGTTCCGATTAAAGTAAATGTTCTTCCGGAAGATTCTTTCGCAGGTAGAATTACTTTCATCGCTCCTAAAAGTGATGCTTCTCTGAATTTCCCTGTTGAAATCGAAGTACAAAACAAAGGAAACCTTAAGGCTGGTATGTATGCAACAGCTAAATTCAGTACAAACAACGGTGCAGAAACTCAGAATATGCTTACCGTTCCTGCAGAAGCGTTTGTAAATGGAGTAAGCTCAGGACAATTATTCATTGTTCAGAATGGTGTTGCTAAATTGATCAAAGTAACCATCGGAAAAGTTTACGGAGATAAAGTTCAGATTTTAAGTGGATTGAATGGAGGAGAGCAGGTGGTAACCAGCGGACAGATCAACCTGGACAACGGATCTAAAGTGAACATTGTAAAGTAGCAGATCTATGAAGTTAGCAGAAATATCGATCAAAAGACCCTCGCTGGTAATTGTATTATTTACAATTCTGACGTTGGGAGGTATCCTGAGTTATACACTCATGGGATACGAATTGATTCCGAAGTTTGAAACCAATATGGTAACCATTTCTACGGTATATCCGGGGGCTTCGCCTGCAGAGGTGGAAACCTCCGTGACCCGAAAGATTGAAGATGCCGTAGGTTCTTTGGAAAACGTTAAAAAAGTAGAATCTTCTTCATATGAAAGCTTATCCGTAATCATGGTTCAGCTGAATGATGGGGCCGATGTAGATTACGCTTTAAATGATGCGCAGAGAAAAGTAAATGCTATTCTGGCAGACCTTCCGGAAGATGTAAAAGCACCATCTCTGAATAAATTCTCCTTAGATGATTTACCGATTATCACCATGAGTATTTCATCGGATAAACTGAATAGTAAGGACCTTTATGACTTATTGGATAAAAAGATTGAACCTATTTTCTCCCGTGTAAACGGTGTAGCTCAGGTTGACCTTGTAGGTGGACAGGAGAGAGAGATTCAGGTAAATCTTGATGAGAAAAAATTACAGGGGTACGGACTTTCAATTGGAGACGTACAACAGGCCATTCTTTCATCAAACTTAGATTTCCCTACAGGAAGTTTGAAGACGAGAACTACAAAATCTACGATCAGACTTTCAGGAAAGTATAAGTCTACTGAGGAAATGAATAACCTTGTCGTTTCCAATAAAAACGGAGCTCAGGTACGTTTATCTGATATCGCAACCGTTTTCGACTCTCAGAAAGATGTTGAGAAAGTAGCGAGATTCAATCAGTTCCCTACGATTTTGATGCAGGTTAAAAAACAATCTGATGCCAATGCGGTAGCAGTATCTGAAAGTGTTCAGAAGACCATCAAAACAGTAGAAGAAGCCTATAAAGTTCAGGGAGTAAAAGTAAAAATCGTAAACGATACGACAGAATTTACCCTTGAATCAGCCAACCACGTTATTTTCGACTTATTCTTAGCGATTATCCTCGTGGCAATTGTAATGTTACTATTCCTTCACAGTATCAGAAACGCATTCATCGTAATGGTTTCTATCCCGGCTTCATTGGTGGCGGCGTTCATCGGAATGAACTTAATGGGATATACTTTGAACTTAATGAGTTTACTGGGGCTATCCCTTGTGGTAGGGATCCTGGTGGATGACGCGATTGTAGTACTGGAAAACATTTACCGTCACATGGAGATGGGTAAAAGTAAGATCAGAGCGGCATATGACGGAGCTTCAGAGATCGGATTCACCGTTGCGGCAATTACCCTGGTAATTGTGGTGGTATTCTTACCGATCGCGATGAGTTCAGGTCTTGTAGCCAACATCCTTGCACAGTTCTGCGTCACGGTAGTTATTGCCACCTTGTTATCATTATTGGCTTCATTTACCATTATTCCTTGGTTATCATCAAGATTCGGTAAACTGGAACATTTAACAGGGAAAAACTGGTTCGAGAAATTCATTCTTTGGTTTGAAGGATTAATTGACAAGTTTACACACTGGATCACTGATATCCTTGAATGGTGTCTGAAAACGACGTTAAGAAGAATTTCAACAGTGGTGATCACATTTATTGTTTTAATCAGTTCATTCATGCTGGTAGCATTCGGATTCATCGGAGGTGAGTTCTTCCCGCCAATCGACCGTGGCCAGTTCCTGGTACAAATGGAATTGTCAAAAGATGCAACCGTTGAAAAGACAAACCAATTAACATTAGATGTTGAGAAATTCTTAAGAAATGATAAAGATGTTGTAGACCTTATCACAACAGTCGGACAGCAATCTACTGGTTTTGGTGGTGCTCAGGCAACTACTTACCAATCTGAGGTTCAGGTGAACTTAACTGATAAGTCTGAACGTTCTGAAAGTACCAACATCAAAGCTGCAAAAATAAAAAGACAGCTGGAAGAGAAATTCACAGGAGTTGAGTTTAAAACTGCTCCAATCGGTATCATGGGTGCGGAAAATGCTCCTATTGAAATGGTAGTAACCGCTCCGGATAACGCTAAAGCAGTGAAAGAAGCAACAAGAATCCTTGAACTGCTGAAAAAAGTTCCCGGAGCAGTAGACGCCGAATTATCAACCGATACTGGTAGCCCTGAAGTTCAGGTAAGTATCGACAGAGATAAAATGGCAGCTTTAGGCCTGAATCTTTCAAGTGTAGGACAGACGATGCAGACTGCATTCAACGGAAATACAGACGGAAAATTCAGAGCGGGAGAATATGAATATGACATCAATATCCGTTTCGGAGATGTGAACAGACAATCTATTGATGACGTTAAAAACCTTATGTTTACAAACCCTCAGGGTCAGCAGGTTCGTTTAAGTCAGTTTGCTAATGTGGAAATGGGTTCAGGACCGAGTTTGCTTGAACGTAGAGATAAATCTCCATCTGTAAAAGTAAGAGCGAAAGCTGTTGGTAGACCGGTAGGGGACGTAGCTAATGAATGGGCAAACCAATTCATGAACAGCGATAAAAAACCTGTAGGTGTAGATTACATCTGGAGTGGAGATATGGAAAACCAGCAGGAAGGTTTCGGAACATTGGGAATTGCATTATTGGCCGCTATCGTATTGGTATACCTGGTAATGGTTTCACTGTATGACAGTTTTGTATATCCTTTCGTAGTATTGTTCTCAATCCCGTTGGCGATGATCGGGGTAATGGTAATCCTTGCCTTAACGGCCAACTCGCTGAACATTTTCACCATGTTGGGTATGATCATGTTGATTGGTCTGGTAGCGAAGAATGCGATCCTTATCGTTGACTTTACGAATGCAAGAAAAGCAGCAGGTGCCAATACTCACGATGCCTTGGTACAGGCGAACCACGCACGTCTTCGTCCGATCCTGATGACCACCATTGCGATGATCTTCGGTATGTTACCGATCGCATTGGCAACAGGTGCCGGAGCAGAGATGAACAAAGGTCTTGCATGGGTAGTAATCGGTGGTCTGACATCGTCACTATTCCTTACCCTGATCATTGTACCGGTAGTATATTCATTATTTGACTCTCTTTTAAGAAGAATGGGACAACATAAGAAAGTAGACTACGAAGCTGAAATGAAAGCAGATTACGTACACAGAGAATTGAATGAAGACGGATTTACTCCGAAGCATTTAGATAAATAAATTAAACCTTTAATTAACCGAAAGCGCCTCAGATTTCCTGAGGCGCTTTTTGTTGGTAAATAATATTCAGGATTTGGGTTATATAGGTTTTGGCTCCTAAAGCCGTTGGATTATTTTTATTATTGTAAATGGGCTTTAGCCCATTTCTATTGATAATTAATTACGCAATCAGAAAATATTCAATAGGAGCGGGCTTTAGCCCGCTTAATTCTATAACGTTCATTATTCGGCTTTAGCCAAACCATAAAACAAAGAGCTTCCAGCAAAACTGGAAGCTCTAAAATATTGTAATGGAAAAAATTAATCTGCCATAGCCTCTCCGGACTTTCTGTAAACGAAGTTTCCGTAGATATGTCTTCTTGCAAAACGGCTTGGTGAATCAGCATTGATCATTTTGATATACGTATTTTTTGGAACGCCCATATATTCATACATATTCCCGTTCAGATGCTGAACCGTTAAAATTGATTTCTCCAAATAAAAATCCTGAATATTGGATTTTGTAATGGTTTCAGTATATTCTTCCTTATATTTTTCCTGCGTTTCCGGATTGATACTTACCAAAAAGTGGTAGGCTTCAATCACAGATTTGCTTTTTTCTTCAGCTTCCTGCTTTCCTGCTTCATCATTAATGAATTTATCAGGATGGGTATCTTTCATCACATTTCTGTAAATCGTCTTTAATTCTTTTAAAGTAACGTTTTTATCGACTCCAAGAAGTGTTCTGTGCTCACCAATTTTTTTCATATCTCTAATCCTTATTTTCGGGGTGCAAAATTACGGATTTAAATCTGATAAACCATAACTTATTCATTATTAATTTATTTAGCTGTTTTTAAAGCATTAAATCAGAATGATTAACTGCTGTAGAATCTGTATCGTTAACTTTCACAGCCGATTAAACTTTGATCGTAATTTTTATTCAATCTGGGAATACAAAAAAACAGCACCCAATCTGAGTGCTGCTATATTTAATCTTTCAGGTTTTACATCAATCCTAAGGTTCATCACAAGTTTTCTTCAGCTTGGTAAAAATCTTATCAAAATCCTTGTAAGAAGTTCCCTCGTCATTACGTTTCTGTCTGAAACTGCTGTTGGCACAGTTGTGAAAACCAAGTCCTATCATGTCGATCAAAGCGTAGTCTTCTCTCTGCGGATCATTCATTTTGGCATCAAATCTTGCCATTACACCCTTTGGATCAGCATTATTTTTACTTTTAAGTTCAGTATATGCTCTCCATGCCGCAAACATCTTTTCTCTGTCGGGAGACGATATGGCGTCAATCTGTTCTCTGCAGGTGTTGTAATATTTACTGTTTCTCAGTGTGGTAGGATCAGAATAGGCAAGGATTTCTTCTTTATTAAGCTGGTATTCATTTTCAAAAGAATCGATGGTTTCTTCCATTAATTTTTTCCATTTTGGAAGATCAATTACTTTAAGGCTGTACAATTCTTTTTTCTTTTCTTCATACTGCTTTTCCAGTTCCTGCAAATAGGTTTCTCTGTTTTTACGGATTTCTTCAAGCTGGGTAAGTTTAAAAACAGGCTGGGTATCAAATACAACCCCATTAAACTGATACAAAAGTTTATTGACGCCGTCTATTTCTTCTTTTTTATATTTAGCCGGGTCAAAATACCCTTTATTGTCACAGTTAAAAGTCTGATAGCTGTAAGGGGTCAGACTGTTTGCTTTTGCAGGAGTTTTTTGCCCCCAAATAGTAATGGATAAGGCCAAAGCAAGCCCGATCATCATTTTTTTCATGTACATAACCTGTTGAAAGAATCCGAATTTTCTGAATTTCAGTGCAAAATTAAGGCTTTAAATTCGAAATATAAAGGATTAAATAGATTTTCTCAATTGATTTTGCAAATTTTATATCGATTTTATACTTTCGTTTTTGTATTTTCAGAATTCAGGGGTGTCAAATCCTAAAAAATAGATAGTAATAAACTGATACAGAGGTTTTTTTGTTAATGATAATTGCTTACTCCAATAAGACTGTAATCCGGGTTATGGAAACAAAAGGATTTGATTTTTCCTTACACATCCGGTTATAATTTTAACCTTGCCTGAATTGTGGATTTTGCCTCAAGTAAAGTTAGTGGAGATCAGTTCCTCAGTTTGGTTGTTTTTCTAAATTTAAAATAATAGATTTACAACAATTAACACAAAACCATGATCTATTATTTTTTTCTTCTTTTTATTATCGCAGTTTTTGGAGGCATTTCTTACCTCATCATGCGCTTTTTCGGTAAATGGACCAGGCAAAGCAAATATGAACTGATTTTTAACACCTTTATATTTATTGCGTCATTTTTTCTGATGTCGTTCCTCAGTCTGTATATTTTCTTTTCTACCCTTGATTTCTCCCGTTAACCAGGAGTTTTTTCTAAGAATTAAATAAGCAAGGAAAAGGTTGATAAAAAGGGCAGCCCAGACATTCAAACCATAAAAAAGACTGTAGTCATGATAAGCTTCGTTATACAACAGATTTTTAACAATTCTGAAAGTAATCGCTGTAGTGGTGACGGCATAGCTGAAGACCATATACATTCTGTGTCTGTTCACATTTCCTTTTTTGATAAAAAATACGGCAGCAAAAGTGAAATAAGCCCAAAGTACATCCTGTACAAGAAATCCTGTAATTCCGATAAGCCCGCCATTTGAAAAAAGTCCCAGTACAAAACACGCGGGAACATTGATGATCAGAATATTGTACACATATATTTTCCCGATAAGCTTGTGAAGGTTTCTGTTTTCCGCTAAAAACCGGTTCGAAAACTGTGTCAGACCAGCGAGCAGACAAAGTGTTATTGAAAAAATATGAATGTAGAAAAAAGCCATCCAGTATGGATTTCCGACTACTTCTTGTTTGAAAGCCAGAAATCCGGTATTTTGATCCAAAGAAGTATATTGCGAAATTACTTTCAGCATCAGAATGCTGAAAAGAAGGACTAAAAATAAAGCGCCAGCTTTAATTATCTGTATTCCCAAAGACTTCATATCGTATAAACTACCGGAGTTAAGGTATTGCTTTTATTCAAATAAGCGGTTTTCTGTGTCAATTATCATTAATCAATCATCACTCATATTCTATTTTACAAGATTCCTTTAATTCTCAGATGCTGCAGAAGCATAATGGTTTTTGCATCTTTGATTTCTCCTGTTTCGATCATTTTCAGACTTTCTTCAAAAGATAATTCAAGAACTTCTATATTTTCCCCTTCTTCTTCCAGTCCGCCTCCATCATTGATTTTCATTTCATGAGAATATTCTGCAATAAAGAAATAAAGAATTTCCATCACAGATCCGGGCGACATATAGGCTTCAAAAACCTTTTCAACCTTGGAAATTTTATATCCGGTTTCTTCTTCTGTTTCTCTTTTGATGCAGTCTTCCGGATTATCATTATCCAAAAGTCCGGCACAGGCTTCAATGAGCATGCCTGTAGAATTTCCGTTGATATAAGTAGGTAATCTGAATTGTCTGGTAAGAATAACGGTGTTTGAATCTGTATTGTAAAGAAGGATTACGGCTCCGTTTCCGCGGTCATAAGCTTCTCTGCTCTGGGTTTCTGTAGTTCCGTCCTTTTTTAAAACAGAGTAGGTAACTTTGTTTAAAGTATACCAGTTATCTGAAAGGATTTCTGTCTGAAGGATAGTTATATCAGGATTTTGCATAAGGAATATCTTCTAGGTTATAATAAATGGTAAGACCTCTTTCTTTAGCTATTCTTACATCTTCATCAGCTCCCTTTGATGCTCCTTCTATACGTAGTACTGCATCACATTTTTCAAGTAGGGCATGAGCTACGGGATACTGTATTTCCTGCCATGCTTCATCACCTATTTGAGCAGAACCGGCAAGGTTGATCAATGGTAATGCAACCCATTCTCCGATAATTGGGATATGTCCCTTTCTGAAAATAGGAAGAGCAACAGATTCAAGATTGTGAAGATTCTGCTGAATAAGCAGCGGATCATCATTCGTTCCACTACGGTAAGGGCCTGCAATAAGTATAAACATAATTTTTTTGAGTAAAATAACAGAACTTTCAGAATAAAAAAAATAATATAGCTTAAGAGAAACTGTTTTTTTGTTTGGACTTTATAAGGCTTAAAAATTCAGGAGTAATACCTAAATAAGAAGCAATTTGTTTTTGCCTGATCCGTTTTACCGCTTCAGGATATTTCTTTAGAAAGTTATAATAACGTACCTCTGCCGGTAGAGAAAGATTTTCAATCGTTCTGAGCTGTTCTCTGATGTAAGCATTCTGCATCATAATCCGGAAAAAGCGTTCAAATTTTGGAACTTTGTGATAAAGCGCATCCAGATGATCTTTTTGAAGCTGCAAAATACAACTTTCTTCTAATGCTTCAATATTCAGCATGGCAGGTTTCTGATTGATGAAACAATACATATCAGTGATCCACCAGTCGGGAACAGCAAACATGATGGTGGATTCTTTTCCCGTAGTATCCATATGAAAAGCTCTTAAAATTCCTGTCTGAACAAAATTAATCTCTTTACACGCTTGTTGCTGCTGTAAAATCAATTCTTTTTTGGCAACCTTTTTTTCTTTTAATAGAGAGATAAAATAAGATTTCTCCTGATTGGTAAGTGAAATATGCCTGGAAATGTTTTTTAGGATTAAAAGTTCTTCCTCCATTCTGTTATTGCTTTTGTAAGAGATTTTCCAAAGCCTTATTCAAGTCCGGAAATTTAAAACGGAAACCTTCATCCTGAAGTTTCTTTGAGGAAGCTCTGGAACCTTCCAGAATAGCATTTGCCAGTTCTCCGAATAGCAGTTTCAGAACAAATCCTGGAATATTGGGCATCAGCAAAGGTCTTCCAAGTACTTTGGCAATCTTTTTTGTCAGATCTTTATTGGTGGCATGTTGCGGAGAAACTGCATTATAAGCACCATCCATTGTCGGATTTTTTAATGCAAATTCGTAAATAGAACAGATATCCTCAATATGAACCCATGGCATATATTGTTGGCCGCTTCCCAGCGGAGAACCGATATAATATTGGATAGGAGGGATCATTTTCTTTAAAGCTCCGTCTTTTTCAGAAAGAACTACGGCAGTTCTTATTTTGACAACCCTTTCTGCCAGATCCTGTTCCTTGAAATCATCAGCAGCTCTTTCCCATAAAACCACCACTTCACTTAGAAAATCATTACCCGGAGGATCGTTTTCTGTGTAAATCTTTTCTGAGGTTTTTGTACCGTAAAAATTAATTCCTGAAGCTGAAATAAAAGACTTTAGCTTAATCCTGTTTTTTCTTAAAGTGGTTCGGAGTAATTCTGCGGAATCTACACGGCTGGAAATCAATTCTCTTTTTCTTTCCGGAGTCCAGCGCTTTTCTGAAATATTGGCACCTGCAAGGTGAATGATGTGTGAAACATTGTTAAAGGCTGTTTCATCTATACTTCCTTTTTTGATGTCCCATTCATACTCATAATCATGTTTTTTTTTCCGGGTCAGAAATCTGATCTCGTATTCATTCCCTATTTTTTTTGCCAGTTCTTTAGCGATCATGCCGCTGGCGCCGGTGATCAGGACAACTTCTTTCATAATTCTATATTTGTGGTGGGTGGGTTTATGCCTGATTTTTTACAATCAGTACAAAATCATCTTCCAGAAGTTTATAACCGTAATCATAAATGAACTTATATTCAGAACCATTTTTATAAACTTTCAGGTTGGTAAAATAATCGAAATCAAAACCCAAGCCATCCAGTCTGGATCTGGGGACTTTTGTTTTGCCATCGGTATTGATTTCCATCAGAATGCGGTAGTTTTTACGGAGTTTGTTATTAACATTCCGCATCAGATTGTTAGAATCCTTATTCTGCTTATTATTATAGGCGTTCCGGCAGGCATCGTTGCAGAATTTTTTATCAGACCTTCCGATGATTTTCTCGCCGCATTCCAGACAATTCATAATTTTTATTTTAAGTGATGGTGGTGTCTTTTTTTCAACAGCTTTTTGAACATGCTGTGAGAAGGATAGCTTCTGTTGGGTGTAATATTATTAAAAAACAGAGCAACAATCAAAAGAATAATGCATCCGGAAAGAACAGGGGAGAGAACATACCAATATCCCAGTTCAGGAATTTTTCCTGTAGAACTTACTGCGATCAGCGCTGTAGCGCCACCTGGTGGATGTAATGTTTTCGTATACTGCATCAATACAATGGAAAATGCTACTGCCAAAGGTGCCGAAAGCCAGATGATATCCGGAACAAACTGATATACCGTAACCCCTACCAATGCCGACAGCACATGTCCGCCTATAAGATTCCGGGGTTGGGCCAGAGGACTCTGAATAGCTCCATAAATAAGAACACTCGATGCCCCAAAAGAACCGATCAGGAATATATTCTCAGTTTCTGCCAGTGAATGGGACTGGATAAAGGCAATAATCCCGATTCCAAAAAATGCGCCCAAAAATGACCAGAAATGTTCCTTGTAATCTACAAGTGTTTCTTTATAGATCACATATTTTGAAACCCTGAATGTTCTTTTGAATGTCTTCTTCATTTACTCTTCTTTATTTTTTATAATTTGAATTAAATTGTCTACAAACGGATGGGTGTACGTTCCATTTTTATCATAATCGGGATCTAAAATGGTAATCTCTATTCCAAAGCACAGGGAATTTCCGATCAAAGGTTCCAGCATTTCCCTGAGATTATCATAACTGATCCCATCCTCCATTCTGCTGTCTACGGCAGGCATAATCTCATCTTTCAGAATATCTACGTCAAAATGAATGAAAAATCCGTCCAGCCCTTTTTCTTCAACCATTTTCAGAAAGTCATCTGCTGTTCTTCTGAAACCATTTTCTCTTAGCTGATAAAGGTCAAAATAATGAATACCGGAATTGATAATCTGATCAACATATTCCTTATCATCAATTTCTCCATTTCCACAGCAAAAGATGTTTTCTTCAGCGAAATAAGGTTTTAAACCATTAATATCAGTCAGTTTTTGGTGTCCGGTACCGGTAATGATGGCGAGATCCATTCCTGCAGCACCTCCGGTTTCAGAAAGTTCAGGAGAAATAAAGTCTGTATGGCCATCAAGATAAAAAAGGCCAAAATTTCCCAGTTTTTTCAGGGCCATGGCATTTCCTATGAGAATACTGCAGTCACCTCCAAGAATAATATTGAATGTGTTCTTTTGGTAATGGTGGAGAATACAGTCAGCCTGTTTTTTAGCATATTCAATAATCTGATCTGCATTTCTGACCTTTGATTCTCTGTCAAAATCCATAGAATATTCCGGAGCTTCCAGTCTGAAAACGTTGGCAGGATCAATTCTGCTATGAAAACCAAATTTTCTGAGCCAGTCCGGAAGTTTTCGTACTCCTGGTTCTGTCTCATGCTCCTTTTTTGTAAGTCCCAAATTCAGAGGGAATTCAAAAATATTGATATTCCTTTTCATAGAAGAATTTTCACAAAGATACAGAATTATCCGTTTGCAAATGGATAACCGCTGGGTTGAAAAAAGAAGGTGAGATAAACTCGCCTGCAGGATTATTATTTTTTAAGAGTTGAAATATTGTAGTTGCTGTACCTGTGTTGGATAGTTGTGTCAGGGTAAAGAATATATTCACTAAAGCTATTTTTTTGGAAAGAGTATATCTTTTATGTAATTCACTCTATTTTGAAAAACTTAGAATTTATCGGTGTTTTAAATGAATTTTTTATAAATAAATGTTTATTGTTATGCGCAACAGTCTTATTTTCAATAAATAATTTTAATTTTTATTTCACTGTATTGTGTTTTTTTGTAATTTTAATGCATCAAAAAAACAAACCATGAAAAAATCCAATTTATTACTCAGCGTTTTATGCTCTTCGCTTATTTTTGGACAGGTAGGGATTAACACGACGTCTCCACAAGGGGTTCTGGATGTTACTTCTGCAAATTCTGCAGTTATACTTTCCCGAAATGCCAATCCTCCGGCCAATGTAACAACACCTACAGCAGGAATGATTATCTACGATACCACCAATAAAACCTTAAGGTATTATAATGGAACCCAGTGGAGTACCGTAATTTCTTCCCTGACATTAACAACCGCTAATGAAGGAGTTGTTAAGCTCAATAGCGGGGCAGGAGTAAAACCCACATTTGCATTCAGATCTTCCGGAGGAGTTCCTTTAATGACGTACCAAAACATAGTCTATCAAACTCCAATGAATATTGTGACAGACTTTGCATCATCTCCTACAACCACATGGCCGGAAAATATTATCAACCCCGTACCCGGAGATATATATGATCCGGCAACGGGACGGTTTTTAGAAAACCCTATTGCCGGACAGGTTCATATGTGGAGGGTTATTGTAAGTTATGCCAACAAGAATAATGGTTCTGTAGCCTTCGTGACGGTAAACCTTTCCAATCCTGTTCCGCCTTCAACATTCTCCATAGATCAAACCGCTGTTGCACCCAATGGGGTAACCTCCGGAGATCTTGTTTTTTACCTGGTGAGTGTTGCCGATCCTTTGTCTATAGGCAGCGGATATCTTATCAAAATAAAATCTGATACCGCATTGGATGCTACAATCAGTAGTGTAACAAGGATTTCCCAGGCAAAAGACTAATCTCATTATTTAAAGCTTAATTTCAAATTTGACACATGTCAGACAAGAACAAACTCATCAGTTTGTTCTTGTTTTCACACGCAGTAGATGACAATCCAATATGATTATGGAAAAACAACTCATTAAACCGGAGTTTACTTTTAAAATGTTTGAAATGCTAGGTGGTTTATGGCTCACCGGATGTATAAAAACAGCTGCTGAGCTCAGTATTGCTGATTGGCTGGCCTCTGGTCCGAAAACTATTTCTTTCCTTGCAGAACAAACACAATCGCATGAAGACCAGCTGTACCGGGTAATGAGAGCATTATGTGGTGCCGGAATATTTGAAGAATCAGAAAACAAAACTTTTATTTTGAATGATTTCGGAGCTGCCCTGCAAACCGATGTTCCCGGAACAGCAAAAAATTTTGTTCTGACCATTATGAATGAACATTTTCCGGGTTATGGAGAGCTGACCTATGCTGTTCAGACAGGCAAAATTCCTTTTGAAAGAATTCATGGAAAAGATCTTTGGGGCTTTTATAAAGAATTTCCCGAAACAGGTGAAAACTTTGGAAAGGGAATGACAGGAATGTCCGGCATGGAACTAAAAGGGATTATAGAAAACTACGATTTTAAACCTTATAAAAAAATTGTTGATATAGGAGGCAGTAATGGGGTCATGATCCATACCATTCTGAACAATGCTCCGCAAAGCTCCGGGATTATTTTTGATGAAGCCAATGTCATTGAAAAAACGATCACAATGATTCCTGAAAATCTTAATGAAAGATGTTCTACAGCAATAGGAAGCTTTTTTGATGAAGTACCGCAAGGTGCAGATTTATATACCATGAAATGGATCCTGCATGACTGGAATGATGATAAATGTGTACAAATTCTTAAAAACTGCTATGATGCAATGGCTAAAGGGGCAAAACTATTAATTATAGACGCAGTTATCCCGGACGATTCTTTAAATAAGCCCCATATCGCCAAACTTCTGGACATTGTTATGCTGGCCTGCCTTACGGGAAAAGAAAGAACTTTAAGTGAGTTTAAAATGCTTATTGAAAAAGCAGGATTACACTTTACTCAGATTATTCACATCGGAACAGATGCAAAAAGCATTATTGAATGTGAAAAAATATAAGTTTCAATTTTTATTTTTAGTTGCATGATTAAGTAGGAGGCGCTCAACAATTTTGTTGAGTGCCTTTTTTATCTTGTTTATTGTAAAAAAAGTGGTTGATGTTTGTTTTAAAAAAAACTATCGCTGAAAAAATAAATTTATATTTTTTCAGCGATAGCTTCTACTCGTAATAACTTTTATACTGTTACTTTTTCAATCTGTTGATTTCTTCTTTCAGCAGACCAATGTATTCCTGCATCGTTTTGATGATTTCTATGCTTAATTCATTTGTAATTTGTCCCATATTGTTAGCTGAAAAACCACTATTGCCAACATTTGAGCCCGGACTGTCGTTAAAAACAGGATTTTCAATAACAATTTTAGCTTCCTCTTCTTCGTAAATCTCTTCGATAGGAACTTCTAAAAACTGGGCAAGTTTGTTCCATTCTGTCTGCGTTATAGATACAGTACCGCTTTCTTTTCTGCTATAGTTGGAGACGTCGGTAGGGATCACTTCAGCCATTTGCTGTTGAGTGAAACCTTTCATCTTTCTTACTGTACGGAGTTTTTCTTTTTGCATATCAGACATTTTTACAAATTTGCAAAAAAAAATTAAATTAAAAAGAAAAAAAATCCTTGTCATACATCTATTTTTCAATGTTTTTTAAAAGAAGAATTTTATTTTGGGATAAGGCTTTTCATTGTTTAATTTTTACTTTAAAAGTGAAGATTATTGCTTTTTAAGCTTGATAAATATTGTTTTACATAGAATTCTATTTATTTTCTTATTCGTTTACAAACGACTACAAACGGATTTAAATAGTTTATAACCGACTGTCTTACCGGAACATCGCAATCTTTGCAACAGAGATTTGAGAAAAACAGTGAACGTCTCTTATCTGAATTTATTAATCTTTAAAATCTAAAAGTTATGTCACTAAGAAACAAAGTAACATTAATTGGTTACACAGGAAAAGAAGTTGAAATGGTAAACTTCGATAATGGAAACGTAAAAGCAAGTGTATCTTTAGCTACCAGCGATCACTACACGAATGCGAAAGGAGAAAAAGTAGAAGAGACACAATGGCACAATCTGATTGCTTTTGGGAAAACAGCAGAAATCTTTGAAAAGTATGTATCGAAAGGGAAAGAAATTGCCATAGAAGGCAAAATCACCTACAGATCCTATGATGATAAAGATGGGGTAAAACGGTATATCACAGAAATTCGGGTAGACGAGATTCTTTTATTAGGAGGTAAATAATTCTAAAAACACAAATGATGAAAGTAAAAGTTTTTAAAATCAGACTTCCGGAAGAATTTCTCTACAAAGATCAGAAAATGCTGGATGATTTCCTGGACGCCAATGAGATTATGAAAGTAGAAACAGCTTTTGTAAACGAAGAACGTTATTGGTCTGTTATATTGTATTTTGAAGAATTAAAGCCCACAAAAAGTACAGTAAAAGAACCAAAGGCAGTAAAATACTCTGCAGATACTGATCTTTTGAATACCGATAAAGAAAAAATTCTGGATGCTCTCAAATTCTGGAGATCGGAAAAAGCCAGAGAACAGAACCTGCCCACTTACTTCATCGCGAGCAACAAAGAACTGATATCTGTAGCCAAGTATAAACCTGCTAAGAAGGAAGAATTGCTTGAAATCAAAGGGTTTGGAAAGCATAAGATTGAAAATTATGGTGAAGAGATTCTTGAGATTCTTGAAAGCGTATGATTTTTTGGAATAATTGATAATAGTAAAGGAAAAGCTGGAGGAAACACTTTCTTCAGCTTTTTATACTGTGTAAAATTCCTTTCAATTCCTTACTTTTGCATTTATCAAAATGACATACAACAAATGAAGCCAAGTTTAGCAAAAGGGACGAGAGATTTTACGGCACAGGAAGTTTCCAGAAGAAAATATATCATCAATATTTTACAGAATAATTTTGAATTATTCGGGTTTCAGCCTTTGGAAACGCCTAGTTTTGAAAATCTTTCTACGTTGACAGGAAAATACGGAGAAGAAGGTGACCGCTTGATTTTTAAAATTTTAAATTCAAGCATCAACGAAGCGAAAGAAGAGAAAAAAACTCAGATGCTTCATGACTTTCAAAAAGCATTGGAAAAACCATTCAGTGCAGAGAGCCTTACGGATAAAGCTCTTCGTTATGACCTTACTGTACCTTTTGCAAGATTCGTAGCGATGAATCATGGTAAACTGACGTTTCCGTTCAAACGTTCTCAGATCCAGCCGGTTTGGAGAGCAGACAGACCTCAGAAAGGAAGATTCAGAGAATTTTATCAGTGTGATGCCGATGTAGTAGGAAGTGAGAGTTTATTACAGGAAGTGGAGCTGGTTCAGCTGTATCTGAAGTCTTTTGCTGATCTGCGAGTTCCTGTAACCATTCATATGAATAACAGAAAGATTCTGTCCGGATTGGCAGAATATGCAGGAATCACAGATAAACTGATTGATTTCACTGTTGCTCTTGATAAACTGGATAAAATTGGGAAAGATGGAGTTGTAAAAGAACTTTTGGAAAGAGAAATTTCTCAGGAATCTATTGATAAGTTGGATTTCCTGTTCAGCCAGTCGGACGATGCTCTGGAAAATCTTCTTCAGTTAAAAGAAAAATTTGCAGGGAACGAAATCGGACTAAAAGGAGTAGAAGAGCTGGAATTTGTTCTTACCCAATCTCTGAACCTTGGTGTGGATATTCAAAACCTGGTCTTCAATATTACCCTGGCAAGAGGACTGGACTATTATACGGGTGCTATTTTCGAAGTGAAAGCGGATGAAGTTGCTATGGGATCCATCGGAGGTGGCGGTAGATACGACAATCTTACTGAAGTTTTTGGTGTTAAAAATATTCCAGGAATAGGAATCTCATTCGGATTAGACAGAATTTATCTGGTCATGGAAGAACTCAACCTTTTCCCTGAAGAAGCATCAGCCAAAATAGAATATCTGTTTGCTAACTTTGGAGGTGAAGGAATCACAGATGCATTAAAGCTGATCATGAAGCTAAGAGCTAAAGGGATTTCTGCAGAACTATACCCTGAAAATGCAAAGATCAACAAGCAGTTTACGTATGCGGAAAAGAAAGGCATAAAGAATCTGGTTTTCCTGGGTGAAGAAGAAATTAAAAATAATACGGTTACTTTTAAAGATCTTGAAGCAGGAGTACAGAAAACGGTTTCTTTAGAAGAGTTCTTAGGAGAATAATTTTTTTAATTATATAAAAACAGAACAACTGCAAAATTACTTTTGTGGTTGTTTTTTTTTGATGGATGTTGAGAATTTAAATACTTTTGAATAAAAAAGGAATGACTAATAATTGTGCATTGTGTAATACAGAATTAACATCCATGGACACGCTTCTGGGAGCGAATTCGCTTTCGGATGGTAATGTTTTATGCAACAAATGTTTGAATAAAGTGAGCGATATTAATGAAGAATTGCTTTACAATCTTAATAAATTCAGCATTAAGGATATCAATAAAATGCTGAGTGCAGAAAAAGCTGAAGACGTTCAGGCTGTGATGACTACAGAGCAGAATCTTCCTGCAACGATACTCTATGATTCTCATCAAATCTCAAAAGAAGTTTATAAGCGAAGACATCAGAAAATAAAGAACGAACTGGAAATGCTTCATGCTAATCTGTCCATGTTTACCAAAGGAGAAATCAAAGAGCTTCCTTATCTGATTTCAGAAGATGAACAGATCACAGCGATTACCGATGCTCAGTTTGTCAATACATTGGATGCCGGAGTATTGGTAGCAACACCCAAAAGGATGATTTCTGTATCAAAAGGAATGTTTGGTGCCGCAAAGATTACTATTTACCCTAATGAAAACATACAGTCGGTGAGCTTTGTAACCCATCCGAGATCTCCGATTATTAAACTGCATCTGGAAGAAAGAATAGTGGAGTTTGAATGCTATATGGATAAGGAAGATGCAGAGAAGTTCTATGATACGATAAAAACCATTTATAATAATTCTAAGGATCAATCTCCAAAACAAATGGGTACAGCAGGCAAAAGTATTGCAGTCTCATCAGACGAAATTTTAAATCAGCTTGAAAAACTGGGTAAGCTGAGGGAGAACGGAATTTTAACCGATGCCGAATTTGCAGAGCAAAAAAAGAAACTGCTGGAGCAATTACCATAAAAATTTTATACCCAATCATGAAAGATAAAGTATCTGCAAAAATAGTAGAAAGCTGGCTTAAAGGCTGGTGCTTATCAAGAGAAGTACCTTTTGCCGTTTCCTATAAATCCGGATTTCATGTCCATGTTGGAGATGAAAAACAAAAAGAACGTTTTGTATTTCCTGAGCTTAATGACGATTTTTTTCAGCTTGCCAATTCAATTACCGAGCCCTGGATTTATCTGAAAGCATCTGTTCCCCCCGATCAAATTACAGATCAAATTCCTGAAAGGTGGAAACTACAGCCACAGGGATATATGATGACGTGTTTTCATCCGATGAATTTTCCGGACACAAGTCTTGCAGAAGGATACCATCTGGAATTTTCTGAGTACAATACAACCTTTGTTATCACGATTGTGGCGGAGAATGGTGAGCAGGCTTCTATAGGACGTATCTCTCTTATAGATGATGTTGCTGTGTATGACAGGATTATTACCGAAAAAAATCATCAAAGGAAAGGGCTCGCCCGTTTTTTATTGAAAGAACTGGAGAAGATCGCTTTATCCAAAGGTTTTTACAAGAATATTTTAGTGGCAACGGAAGAAGGAAAGCTGTTGTATGAAACCTTAGGCTGGAAGCTATACTGTTTGCATACTTCCATTGTGATACCATCAGGAGACTAATATTTTTATTGAATTAAATTTTTATTACTTATAAAGAGTAATTTAGACCCAAAAAACTAACGCTATGAGTGAAAAATCAAGACTTGACGAAATAAGAGAAGAGCTTAAAAAACTGGATATCAGCCCTACCATATTTGCCCGGAAAGAAATTCGTGAATTACCGGATATCCTTTCACCGGACGAAAGAATTGTCTATCTCGTAGAAGGCAGAAATAAACTGAACAATCATCATATCATCCTGGTAGCCACCGACAGAAGACTGATTTTTGTGGATAAGGAGTTCATGTACGGATTGAAAGTAGAAGACTTTTCTTACAGCAAAATAAGTTCCATCCAATATGAAAAGGAATTCCTACTCGCCTCTATAGATATTCAGGTTAGTGATGATGTTGTAGAGATTGACGGAGTAGGAAAGTACCATGCTGAGCTGTTTTGTGAAAAAGTAAGAGATTTCATGTCCCGTCCGGAACAACATTTTCAGAGTAAATCCGAACCTAGTATTTTAGATCAGCTGGAACAATTGGGAAGATTAAAGGAATCCGGAGTTCTAAGTGAGGAAGAATTTCTGGAGCAAAAGAAAAAATTGATGGAGAAATTGTAATCATTGTGTTGAATAATGAAATTACTTGATGGGTGGAACTCCCATTTTAAACTAAAACAATGGAAAATTACTTAGAAATCAATAAAAAATCCTGGAATGCCAAAGTAGAACCTCATCTGAAATCGGATTTTTACTTTGTAGATGAGTTCTTAAAAGGCAGAACTTCGTTGAACTCCATAGAGCTGGAGCTTCTTGGAGATATAAAAGGAAAAAGTATTCTGCATTTGCAGTGCCATTTCGGACAGGATTCTATTTCCCTGTCAAGAATGGGAGCAAAAGTGACCGGAATTGACCTTTCTGATAAAGCTATTGATACCGCCAGAGAACTTGCACAGCAATGCGGTACAGACACAGAATTTATCTGTTCAGATGTATATGAGCTGCCTAATGTTCTGGATCATAAGTTTGACATCGTTTATACAAGTTACGGTACCATTGGCTGGCTTCCCGATCTTGAGAAATGGGCGGAAATTATCAATCATTTTCTGAAGCCGGGAGGGCAGTTTATTATGGCAGAGTTTCATCCTGTTGTCTGGATGTTTGATGATGATTTTACAAAAGTTGCTTACCATTATTTCAATGCAAAACCGATTGTGGAAACTTATGAAGGAACGTATGCAGATCCGTCTGCACCTATTGTACAGGAGTATGTCATGTGGAACCACTCCTTAGCAGAAGTGCTGGACAATTTAATGAAAAAAGGTTTGAAACTGGAGACTTTTCAGGAATTTGACTGGTCACCTTATCCGTGCTTCAGGCATGTAGATGAATTTGAAAAAGGAAAATGGAGAATTCCACAGTTCGGAAATAAAATACCGTTGGTGTTCGCTTTGATTGCAGAGAAAATATAAGATTATTTTAATCCTAATAAAAAGTCATCGCAATTACTATTACGATGACTTTTTCCTATATATGAATGTTAAAAAAAACTGCTCTGTGTTGGTTAGCTCAGGGAGTCCTCAGCCTTTGTTTTTGCTTCGTCCACTTTATTCTGAACCTGGGAAGCAACATCATTGGCTTTGCTCTTAAGGTCATTTCCCCATTTGTTAAGATTATCTTTAGCTGTATTGATCTTATCTTTTACCGCTTGTTGATCTTCAGGGCTTGAATTCTTATATTTCCAGTAAGCTAATGCACCTAATCCTAGTAAAGCTAATAAGCCTTTTGTCTTGTTTCCCATGATTTCTATTTTTTTAAGTATTAATATTAAAATTTGTTGTTATGAATAATGTAAAATACGTGCCAAAAAAATAAATGGACTTATAAATAAATGTTAAATTTAGGAAAAGACTTCAAGTTTTTCACCATCAAAACTGGCAAAAACCATAGTAGGATATGAATCCTGATGATGTACATTTCCATCTTTATCAATAGCGATAGCACCTGCAAACCCATCAATGGTTTTAAGCTCCTCAAATGTTTTATTGAAAGCCTGCTGAAGGCTCATTCCATCCGTAACTCTTGTTACAATTTTTGCAGCAGTAGCATTGCTTACAATGTCTTCACCAACCCCTGTACAACTTACCGCACAGAAAGCATTGGCATAATTTCCGGCCACTGTGGCAGAATCTGAAATTCTTCCGGGAATCTCGAAACCTTTACCTCCGGTAGACGTAGCAACAGCCAGTTTCCCTTCATGATCAATTGCAACACAGCCTACAGTTCCTTTACCTCCGTTGGCTAGCTTAGCTTCATATTCTTTTCTTCTTTGAGGAATTTCTGTAGAAAAATTTTCAAAACCATTTTCCGTAGCATAGATTTTGGCACCATTTCCCCCTAAAACTCTGTCATCTTCATTGATCAAATCTTTGGCGACAAAAATGGGATTCTGCACATTTTCAATATTAATTACGCCGCTTAGCTTCTGGGTATTTCCATTCATAATGGCAGCACTCATACGGATAACACCATCACTCTGGATTTGAGAACCTATTCCGGCATTGTATAACGGATCATCTTCCAGCAAGGAAACAGCATAAGCAACAGTATCAAAAGCCGAATGGGTCTTAAGATAATCGAATGCCTTTTGAGCAATTTGTTTTAACGACTCCTGTTTTGCTGTTTTTACTTCATGGCTTTGGTCGCTTTCAGAGAAAAAACCGCCGTGGATGATTACTTTCATAAAATTATAGATGATGGTTGATAAATGATTTCTTTTACGAAGTTAATTAATAAAAGATAAAAGATAAAAGATAAAAGATAAAAGATAAAAGATAAAAGATAAAAGATAAAAGATGTTGTTTTTAAGCAACTATTATGCCTCTGGATATCAACATCAATAGAGGTGGGCTATAATTCTGAGCGGAGACGAAGAAAGCCCGCCTTATAATAAACGTTTTAAATCCATCGGCTTTAGCCCAACTTAAAATGAATGTTAAATAAAAAACGGAACCGAGGTCCCGTTTGTATAGCTGTATTTGTTGTTCTATTTATCCTGTGGAATAGGGTTAAACTGCGAATTCTCAATCGTCAGCGTTTTTGTCGTAAGATCATAATGATCATTCATAGACATCACGTGTACTGTTAAATTATCAATAGAAATCGGCTCTCCAAGGTTGATATTGGTAAGGTTGGTATCTTTGATAAACCTTCCGTCTACCAGAATAACAAGACCTGAACCTACAGCAGTCATTACATCATTATGAATGAAAAGTCCTGTATCTTCACCCAATCCGATCCCCAGTGTTCTCGGATTGTTCACTACCGCCTGGAAAAGACGCCCGATTCTTCCCCGCTGTACAAAGTGAGTATCAATAATAACATTATCAATTAACCCTAAGCCCTGTGTGGTTTTGATTTCTCCTTTCAATAAAGCTTCAGAACTGCTTCCCTGATAGATCATATTTTCAGAAGCTGCTGCAGCACCCGCAGAAGTTCCGGAGTAAATAAAATCCTGTTCCTGGTATTTTAATAAAACCGTATCATGAAATCTTGTTCCTCCAAGAATAGAGGTCAGTCTCAGCTGATCTCCTCCGGTAAACATCATCACATCGGCAGCGTTGGCCCTTGCGACCATTGCATCAGAATTGGCTTCCTCACGGTTGTGGATGTCCAGAACATTTACATTTTTAGCTCCAAGAAATTCGAATGCTTTTTTGTACTCGGAACCTACGATCTGAGGGATTTGAGAGGCAGTGGTAACAATTTCAATGACAGAATTTTCCTTTAGTTTTGATTCGTTGATGATCTTTCGCAGGATCCCACGCTCAAAAAAATTAAGATTCTTTTCTATATTCTGATCATAATCGGTTTCAGCAAAACTTCCTTTGTTTACAGCGCCTCCGATAACTATTAATTTTCCAACAGGTTTCATCATTGTGCAAAATTAAAAAATAATTCACATTCTTTGGCCAATTTCATGCCATCTTTAGTTGATTTTTAATGTTTTAGGAATGTTAATTAAAATTAATTTTTTTTTAATGAATCTTTAAATGTGGTATAGTTTCGTTTAGGGTTTTACATTATCTTTGGCTATGAAAGGAGTTATTGTTAACTGTTAAAATGCCAATAGACTATGAAAATCGAAAAGATTCAGGCACTAAGAGGTCCTAACATCTGGAGCATCAGAAGAAAGAAGCTGATACAGATGAGGTTGGATTTAGAAGAAATGGAGAATTATCCTACCAATAAAATTGAAGGATTCCGGGAAAGGATTGAAAAATTAATCCCATCATTGATGACGCACCGATGTTCGGAAGGAGTGGAGGGAGGTTTTTTCCATAGAGTGGAAACAGGAACCTGGATGGGACATGTCATTGAGCATATCGCTTTGGAAATACAAACCCTGGCAGGAATGGATGTAGGGTTTGGAAGAACCCGTGAAACAAAAACTCCCGGAGTGTATAACGTGGTATTCAATTATATCGAAGAAAATGCAGGGATCTTTGCGGCAGAAGAATCTGTAAAAATTGCAGAAGCACTGATTGAAGGCAAAGACTATGATTTGAATGCTTGTATCCATAGATTAAAAGAAATCAGAGAGCGCGTCCGTTTAGGACCTTCCACAGGAAGTATTGTAGAAGAAGCGGCATCCAGAAGAATTCCTTGGATCAGACTGGGGACAAACTCATTGGTACAGCTTGGTTATGGCGTGAACCAGCAAAGATTTCAGGCTACCATTACCGGGAACACAAGTTCTATTGCTGTTGATATCGCATGTAATAAAGAATTAACAAAGAGAATGCTTCATGATGCAGCTATTCCCGTACCGATTGGAGATTTGGTAACAGATGAAGAAGATTTAAATGCAGTCATCAGAAAAATTGGGTATCCCATTGTTTTAAAACCTTTGGATGGAAACCATGGAAAAGGTTCTTCCATTAATGTCAACGATTGGGATGCTGCTAAGATAGGTCTTGAACATGCTCAGAAATATTCAAGAAAAGTAATTGTTGAGAAATATATCACAGGCTACGACTTCCGTATACTGGTGATCAATAATAAAATGGTGGCTGCAGCCAGAAGAGTTCCAGCCCATGTTGTGGGAGACGGAGAACTGAATCTTCAGCAGCTTATTGAAAAAGAAAATAAAGACCTGAGAAGAGGCTATGGCCATGAAAATGTCCTTACTGAAATTGAAGTGGATAAAGACACTTTAGAATTACTGGATAAACTTCAGTACACGCTGGAGACTATTCCTCAAAGGGGAGAAGTGGTGTACCTGAAATCAACAGCCAATCTTTCAACCGGAGGAACTTCCATCGATGTAACAGATATGGTACACCCGGAAAATATCACAATGGCTGAAAGAATTTCTAAAATTATCGGGTTGGATGTCTGCGGGATTGACGTGATGGCAGAAAACCTTACCCAGCCTTTAAAGGAAAGTGGCGGCGCCATTATTGAAGTCAATGCAGCACCAGGGTTCAGAATGCATCTTGCACCAAGTGAAGGACTGCCGAGAAACGTGGCTGCTCCGGTGGTTGATATGCTCTATCCTCAGGGGAAACCTTTTACCATTCCCATCATTGCAGTAACAGGAACCAATGGAAAAACAACCACAACAAGACTTATTTCCCATATTGTAAAAAGTAATGGCTACAGAGTAGGATTTACGACTTCGGATGGAATTTATATTCAAAATACCATGCTGTCAAAAGGAGATACTACAGGGCCGCTTTCTGCGGAATTTATCTTAAAAGATCCTACCGTAGAATTTGCAGTGCTGGAAACCGCAAGAGGGGGTATTTTACGTTCGGGGCTTGGTTTTTCACAATGCGATATCGGAGTTTTGACTAATATCGAGGAAGATCACCTGGGAATGAACGATATTCACAGTTTAAAAGATCTTACCAAAGTAAAACGTGTGGTACTGGATAGTGTGAAAAAAAGCGGCTGGAGTGTGTTGAATGCCGATAATGAATACTCCATGAAGATTGTGAATGATCTCGATTCCAATGTGGCTATTTTCAGTATGGATGAAAACAATTCTCATATTGTAAAATTTGCTAAAGAAGGAAAGATCACCTGCGTGTATGAAGAAGGTTTTGTAACCATCAAAAAAGGAGACTGGAAAATCAGAATAGGAAAAGCCAAAGACTTCCCGATTACGATGGAAGGAAAGGCCAGGTTCATGATTGAAAACGTATTGGCAGCCAGTTTGGCGAGTTATCTTTACGGATTCGGAATTGAGGATATTTCCAATTCTTTGAGAACGTTTATTCCAAGTGCCCAGCTTACTCCAGGAAGACTGAATGTCTTTAAGTTTAAAAACTTTAAGGTACTGATCGACTTTGCCCACAATCCTTCAGGATACGAAGCCATAGAAGATTATCTTAGAAATGTAGAATCTACCAAAAAGATCGGGATTATTTCCGGTGTTGGAGACCGTAGAGACAACGATATCAGAGAATGCGGAAAAATTGCCGGAAGAATGTTTGATTATATTATCATCCGAAACGAAAAACACCTTCGCGGAAGAACCGAAGAGGAAATCAACGGATTGATTATCGACGGTATTAATTCTGCAGGAAGAGATGTCAGTTATGAGATCATTCCTAAAGAAATTGAAGCTTTAAAGCATGCGATAGGAATGGCAGAAGAAGGAACATTTATCACGGCTCTAAGTGATGTTATTTCCAATGCTATTGATCTGGTTCAGGAATATCAGGCCAAGGAATTGCTGGAAGACGATAAGAATTTATGATAAAAGAATCGGCTGAACCAAAGGTTCAGCCGATTCTTTTTGTTGCAGATTGAAAGGATCAATTATTTTTTTTCAGAGTTAGCATAAATTTCTATTATAGTTAGATTTTCATATCCTATTAACATATCTTCATTGGTTTTATATTTTACAGGATCTCTTTTAATTCTTTTTTTGACACCTGAAGTACTTTGGAATAACTTGTTGGTGGCACTGTCATGTTCTTTAATGAAAAGTGTGATTTTTGCCGACTTTGCATTTTTATCAGAATTTCTTACATCATCAATAAACCTTAGGGTGATAAAGTTATTAGCTTCAGGTGAGCCTCCTCCAAAAGTAACCAGTTGAATATCCAATTTTAAATCTTTTAATAGGTCCTTGACTTTTTTTCCTGTATAATTATTTTTTTTATCCTCAAATCTTCCGATGGTTTGCTTTGAGGATACTTTTTCCTGTGCATTCATTTTATAAAAAAAGCTTAGAGCTATCAGTAAGGTGAAAGTAAGTATATTTTTCATGACTTAAGGGCAGGTTGTTTGAGTGTTTGTAATAGTTCCGTCTGGATTTTTTTTGTAATCAATGTTTATTTTTTTAAAATTCCCCTGATGATCTCTTTTTAATAAAGCCATTCCTGCATCATATTTATCCAGAATATGGGATAGTGACATTTCCCAACTTCCATCAAAATCATTCCATTCATCAAATAATGGTGGTGGGAAATTGGGGGCATATCCCGGGATTTGTGTGTAAGGATGGTTTTGTAAGAATTGGTTCATAGCAGCAGGGTCGGTTACTACCAGAGCATAAACTGTACCATCGGGATTCATTACATAATAGGTACTATAAGTATTATTCCCGTTATAAGCGTTAATGAGAGAATATACATCTCCTACAGAGGGTGGAGAATCGTTGGCAGGGTGAATATGTATGCTCCCTACCGGATTTTCAAAATTGTGATTTAAAGTCATGTTATTCGGACCTCCATGTTGTATGTCAGTAGAAACAATAGCTCCATTTTGGCTTCCGAGTACATATCCATGCTCTTTTCCGTCATTCATTCCTCCAATTGTATTGAATGCATTATTAAATGCGTCAGTTTGAGATAGCTGTGTTGCGTGAGCCGATGGTTTGGCAGCTTTTAAACAAGGATCTTTATCCTGCCCATCCTCATCGGGTTGATTACCACCAGTGGTACCTCCTCCATTATTATTGCCACCAGAATTAGGTTGATTTAAGTAAGAAAATACTGAAGTAGGACATACTGGAATACAATCACCACAACCGGTACACTTTTCTACATTTATAGATATGGTTACCCCTTTAAGAGATACATATCCTCCTACATCCAAATACATTTCAGTATCATCTATAGCCTGTTCCGGACACTCCGGAACGCACATAGTACATTCTATACAATGTTCCCCCTGTACGAGGATTTTTTCACCAATAATAAAAGCCATCTTAAAATATTATTTCTTTTTTTGTAAAGTTTTCGCTAAGCTCATTGTAATGTATATATTGAAACTTAAGTTTTGTAAAGGTATTGGGCAAGCTTATTTGAATTGGTTCCTTGAAAAGAACACATGAAAACTCATCATTCAACTTCATTATTTTTAAATTCTTATTGGTTTTATTAGTTTCACTGATAGACTCATTTAAGGTAATATATCCCAGACTTACAAATTCCATAAGGATAATCTTTCTCCTGTCAAAATTTACTGATTTTGATTTTCTACCTTTGATATCAGAGCCCTCATTAATTATATAAATTGGTTTAAATCTTTTCTTTAATTCATCATCATTGTTGAATCTATTAATCTCATCATTAAAATTATCTTGTACACAGGATAGTAAAGTAGTGCTTAACCCAGCATATAAAATTCCATGAAAAGATTTTTGAATAAATGTTTTTCTGTTCATTCTAATAGTTAAATTTTAGCTTTTGTAAAAAAAACTTTAGAACTTCTTATCCTGTTGAATCATCTTGTTAAAATCTACATTAACCCATCCCAATTTTGATTTTTAATTAAGAATTTCCAAATAGGATAGGAGGCTCACATCATTTTTTTCTGCAGCAAAGATACAATAAACATAAAATAAATCACTGCTAATAGAGCCTTTAAACCCTTTATGAAAGGGGATATATGATGATTAATGCTAAATAGATGAACGCATCATGAAAGAGAATTAGAATATATGAAAAAATACAAACCTCCGAAATTTTGGAGGTTTGTTTCTATAAGCTTCTCCAGGTTTTCTTTATATGCTACATTTTTAAGATAAAATACAAGGGAATGAGTTCTCATTGGACTGTAAAGCTGATTGTTTGAGTGACAAACAAGATAATGACCATCATCATAAGACCAATAGCAATTCCTATGACCGCATCAGCTACTCAAGCATCCTGCCTGTCAATTTAAATAGGGTGTTTTTCCCTCATTATTTTGGGAGTTACAGATTTAATTTTGCTCAACCATAAATAAAATGAAATCCATGAGAACAATCAATTACATCGTTATACATTGTACAGCAACACAGCCAGATGTTACAATAGAGAGCATTAAAAGGTATTGGAAGGAAAACCTGAAATGGAAAAATACAGGGTATCACTATATGATAAAAGCTGATGGAAAAATAGTAAACACTTTGCCAATTGATCAGGTATCCAATGGCGTTGCAGGATGGAATTCCCAAATTATCAATATATCATACATTGGAGGCATTGATAAAAACAACCATCCAAAAGATACAAGAACGGAAGACCAAAAAAGATCTATGGTAAAGCTGTTAAGAGAATTAAAATCAACATTTCCTAAAGCTACAATTCAGGGGCATAGAGATTTTCCAAATGTCTATAAAGCTTGCCCTAGCTTTGATGCGAAGAAAGAATATGCTGGGTTATGATAAGGGGAAGGACTGTAAGACGGTTTTTAAATAGCTTTAAAGAAAATATAACATATAAATAATTGAAAATCAAATTTTAATGTTTCCGTAGAGTATGCCAATAGTCTATCCGTATATTTACAATGTTTGTGAAAACACAGCATACATGTCAATTTTATCCTCCTTTTTAGGGGGATTTTTATTATTGGAGAGGACTTAAGGAGTAAAAAATAAAACCTCCGGAATTCCGGAGGTTTGTTTCTATAAATTTTCCCAGGTTGTTTTGATGCTCTGCATTTTTTTAAGATAAAAATACAAAGGAATAAGTTCTAACCTGAGGGTAAAGCTGATTGATGGGTACATAAACGGAATAATGGCCATCATAATAAGGCAGACAGTAATCCCGATAATGGCATCTGCTATGGCAGCCTGTGGTGCCCATTTTTGTTCAAACCAAAGTCCGTAGGCTACAATCCCTTTAAATAAAAACAAGACACAGATCAAAAGTCCGGTCATTGAATACGGATGATTGGCATTCATTCCGTATAATGATAAAGAGACATGAGTCATCAGAGAGCCTGCCAGTAAAAAGATAGCAGCCAGTGCTCCTCCGATTAAAAAGATCCATAGGAAAATTTTAATCCAGACAGGTAACAGATCTCTTCTCCGTGTTAAAGTGTGGTTTTCAAATTCTGCAAAAGCGGTTGGCTTTTCTTCCATGTTGTATTAGTTTTATAAGTTTTTTATCCGAAAAAAGCATTCGAACTACCAATCCAGATGGCGTCTTTTTTATTGAAGTCTACATTCACCATGGCGGCTTTAGTCATTCTTCCCAGATTTTCCAATAGGATAGGGCGTTCGTCATTTTCCCGCCAAATATACAACAAACGGATCTCTGCTTTTGAAAAATCTCCGTTGATATCTTCAAAAATGGGTTCATAATAGACTTTTCTCTGCAAAATATAGTTTTCCTTATCCTGAATAGAGTCTGTAACTTCTTTTGTCGGATTCAGATTAACTCCGCTTCCTGCAAATGAAAATAATGGTTTCAATACAAAATCTTCAAGGTTTTCATTTTCCGGAAATTCATGCAGAAAATAACTTTTCGGAACAAACTGATGTTGTAATAAAGGCAAAAGGAATTTTGATATTTTAAAGAACCAGTTTGGGTGGGTAATCCATTTTACATCCACTTCCTCGCGGAAATCGAATTCTGTATGCAGATCCGGAATATTGTCCAGTTCATCAAATATAACCCGGTTGTAGATTCTTTTAATTTCGGTAAGCTTACCATTATTTTCATAATACAGTTTTCGGCCCTGTTTTTTTACTTTTGTCAGGCATACTGTTTTGATGCCTAGCAATTTCTCGGTCAAAGCAAAATCAATCGCCGTTTTTTGTTTTTCCGGAAAGATTTCAAGCAGAATTACATTTTCAGGATGTTCATCACCTACAATCAGTTCCTTCAAATAGTTTTTAAAGGTTTCATGGGGCATAGGATTTCTGATCTCCGAAAGAAAAGGGTAGACTTCACAATACGTTTCCTCATATACTTTCTGGAAAGCATACAAAGAAGGAAATGCCTGAAGTTCTATCAGCTGAGGTTCTATTGCTCCGTCTTCGCTTTTGCAGACTCCAAAATCTATGGTGAAAAAATGAGGTTGATGGGTATCATTGGGAACCCTGCAGTTTTCAGGAATGGCTTTTTGAAGGAGTTCTGCCGGCATTGCTTTAATCTGGCTGATGATACTTTCACTGGCGTCTATCAGTTTTTTCTCAAACTCTTTAGTCAAAAAAATAGGACTTTCTGAAACTCTGAAACCAGGTGCTGTTCCTCCTTTTTCAGTCAGTATATTTTTGAGTTGATGGTATTTTTCATATGAAAACTCCTGATTGAACTGTTTTCTGTATTCTGGGATCATATTTTTTTTCTTTTGTGGTGTTAAAAAATCGGACGTTTCTGCCCGATTTGATTTTACCACAAAAGGCACAAGAGTTTTAGAATATAAAAGTTTATAATACACTTTTATAAAATACCTATTTAATTGGGAAATCTTTGATTTTCAAGAAAGCTTATGTGCTCTTCTCAACAGCTTTTATGATTGTAATACCCCAATCCCTTTTGTGACTTTTGTGGTTTGTATTGATTAAGCCAAAGTCTCAGCTTCTTTCAAAATGTTTTTTTTTGCAAACTGAAGGAATCTCGGAAGGATCTGATGTCTGGTCAGAACGATTTTATCTTCATCGTCTATTCTGTCTATCGTTTCAAGATATTTTTCCATCCCGAAATTTTCAATCATGGCTTCCTTGTTTTTTTCATCCTTCAGGTTTTCGATCAGAGATTCAGGATTGGCTTCAGGGTGAAACTGTGTTCCGAATATCTCCTCCGAAAAACGAACGGCCATTACCGCTCTTTCCAGGTTGATATGAGGACGGAATTTTTCAATCGCCATGATGGTCATTCCCAATTCTTGAAAACGGTCGTGATCCGGTTCGATAAACTGATAAGCTCTGGAATCTACCGCATAAAAAGGATCCTGAAGATTTTTGAATAAAAATTCCTCCTGCCCTTCCTCTGTTTTATGAACAGGCATTACTCCGAAGGAATAAGATTTTCTTTTGCAGATATTCCCCAGGTTCCAGTGGATACTTGCCAGCTGAAATGAATGGCAGATCAGGAAAAGGTACTTTTTATCTTCATGGTATTGATTATGCTCAAAAACAGCATCTAAGAAATCAGCAAATTTGTCTTCCCAGGCCAGACCTTCCCGGTGTGGATTGCCAGGCCCGCCTGAAGAAATGAAAATATCAAAGTCACCTATTTCAGGCATTTCATCTTTATACCTTACATCAAACGTTTTGATCACCACATGTTCTTCAGAGTTCTGCTGAAAAGTTTCGGAAATTTCTTTAATGTTTCTAAAACCTTGATTCACATGATTGTTGTTCATGTCCAGCAGAGCAATTCGAATATCTTTCATTACATCATATTTTTTGTAAAGTTACCAAAAAAATTATGAAGCAGGTTCACCATGGGTGATGCCATACTCCGTTTCAGAGATCATATAATCAACCACTTTCGTCAGATCACCTGTTTCCTTGAAGATCTGAAGCTGCCGGTCTGCACCGGTTCCGTTTTCAAGGATTTTCCAGGCATATTCCACTTCCTGGCGGCATCCCAGATCATCTACCACATCATCAATAAACTCTAAAAGTTCTTTCAACAAATGAGGATAAGGTACGGATTCTTCTTTTCCAAAATCGATGAGATGGGCTTCAATACCACTTTTCGAGGCACGCCATTTATTTTCGTTCAGCAGTAATCTTCTATAGCTTCTGAAGCTGAGATTTTGCTGGTGCAGTTTATATATTTTGGCAACAAGACTCTGCATTATGGCCGCAAGACAAACGGTTTCGTCAATTCTTAACGGCATGTCACAGATTCTGAATTCGATAGTTGGATAAAACGGATGTACCCGTAAATCCCACCAGATTTTCTTGGCATTGTCGATGGTTCCTGTTTTTACCAGAAGATCCACATAACTGTCGAATTCTGCCAGAGAGTTGAAGTAACTCGGAATACCGGTTCTTGGGAATTTGACGAAGATTTCCTGTCTGTACGATTTAAAACCTGTATATCTTCCGATCCAGAAAGGGGAGTTGGTAGAAAGGGCATAGACGTGAGGAAGGAAATATCTCATCACATTCTGAATTCTTACACCTTCTTCACGATTAGGAATTCCAATATGAACATGCAGTCCGAAAATAAGATTTTCACGGGCCACATCTCCCATATCATCTACGATTTTAATATATCTTTCTCCCTGGGTAATATTGTTTTCAGACCAGTGAGAAAAAGGATGGGTTCCTCCTCCGGAAACACGCAGTCCCTGCTCATGGGCGATATTGATAAGATGGCGCCTTAAATTCGTTAATTCAGCTCTGGCTTCCTGAATATTCTGGCAGATTCCCGTTTCCATTTCAATCATGGATTCGTGCATTTCATGTTTTAAATTTTCGCTTAAAACCGCTTTGCCGCCTTCAATGATTTTTGAAACGTGAGAAACCAGATCCCTGCTTTCAACATCGATGATCTGATATTCTTCTTCAATTCCAATAGTAAACTGATGATGCATTTATTTTGTGTTTTTTAATTCTTTTTCAATATTATTTTATGGAATTTTTCACGAAGGTTCCCCAGGCAATATTAGGTTTCCCCGGAACATACTGCTTGGCTTTTTCTATAGCCAGTTTGGCAGCATGCTCTATGATCCATGCAAAGTTTTCTTCCCCTACAGAATTGCGGTCTGCGTCAGGAGCCGGGTTGCAGAAATCAATCGCATAAGGAATACCGTCTCTTACCGCAAATTCCACGGTGTTGAAATCGTATCCTAAAGCTTGATTCATTTTAATCGTATAATCATGAATAGTCTTCAGTAATTTTTCAAGCTCTTCACCTTGTGTCTGATGGGTGGTGGCATATCTCAGGTGAGGTGCATTTCTTGGCTCATATGGCATGATGTGGACATATTTTTGGCCCAGACAATACACTCTGTAATAATCATCAAAGATAATTTCCTCCTGTACCATCATTACCAGTTGTTCCGTTTCTCCGAGTTTGTTCCAAAGGTCATCAGGATTCTCTACCCTGTAAACATTCTTCCAGCCGCCACCATCATGAGGCTTCATGTAAGCAGGAAACCCTACATAATTGAAGATATATTCCCAGTCATGAGGAAATTTCAGGTTCCTGAATGAAGTTTCTGAAGTATTATCCGGTCTTTGGTGCGACGGAAGCAGAACCGTTTTAGGAAGCGGAATTCCCAGTTTGGACATCAGGGCATTGTTGAAAAACTTCTCATCAGCACTCCACCAGAATGGATTGTTGATGACATAAGTGCCGTTAAGGGCAGCATTTTTTAAATAAGCTCTGTAAAAGGGAACGTCCTGTGAAATTCTGTCGATGATCACTGCATAACCATAATCTGCACCCTGTTCCAGTTTATCAATAGTAACGGGTTCAGCAATGATATCTCCACCTCCCATTTCATTTACTTTGTCTATAAATGCCCAGGGAAACGTGTCTTCCATACCGAAAAGAATTCCTACTTTTTTTGTCATAATTTTTGTTTTTAAGGTGGGTATATTTTTTTCTATTTGTCTTTTCATTGTTTTAAGAGAAAAATGCTCCTATGAAGGTAGGGAAGACCATTCTCCATAGCGGCCAGTCGTGGCCTATCCATTTTCTTTCATCGTACCAGAAATCTATGCCTTTTATCCTGAGGATTTCAGCCATTTCAACATTTTTATCCCTGCAGATATCCTGATCGGAAGTGCTCAGTACAATATGCATGTGTTTATATTTCCAGGCTTCATCATTCCGTACAAACTCTCTCGGACAGTTGAAGTATACCAGATCATCAGAATAGCCATCCATAAAATTCCTTATACTGAAGGCGCCGGAAAGGCAGAACAGATGAGAAACCAAATCCGGAAATCTGAAAGCAAAATTAGCGGCATGATATCCCCCGAAACTGGCTCCGGCCACTGCTACACGATGTGTTTTATGAAGCTTTTGGATATAAGGCACGAATTCCTGAAGCAGGAACTGTACATACCGTTCATAATTTCTTATTCTTTGCTGAGGAGAGATTTTTTCATCGTAAAAACTCCAGCTGTCGATGGTCTGTACATTGTAAAGCTTTACTTTTCCCTGTTCTATGAACCAGTTGATGCTTCCGTTGAGATGAAAATCATGATTTTGGGTATACTGTCCCTGGGAAGTTGGAAACATAATGATAGGATGGCCGTAATGTCCGGTCACTTCTACTTTGAGACTTGTTCCCAATATATTTGAATAATACTCTGTATGTTCTATGTGAGGCATTTTCCTTATTTGGTTTTATCTTTTCTAAATTACATTTTAGTAGGGAATCTTGGAGCGGATTGTATATTATGAATTCAATAACATTTTGAATGTCAATGTCACTCTTCATTTTCAAAAACTTAATTTGTTGCTTTTGGGAGGGAGGATATTCAGCATATCAGTATGGATGATTTCCGCTGCAGAATCCAGTCTGTCCTGTACAACAGAGGCATCTCCGGATTTGTAAACAATTCCGACATGATAGTCTATAGGAAGAAATTTGACAACCTCTTCACATTCAAAGCTGCTGTAATCCGGTTCTTTATCTTTAATCAGAGCTACAATCAGGCCTGAATAATAGCCTGTAGGCGGAGAAACGCTGTAATCATGACCTCTCAGAAGAGCATCTTCAATTTTAGCCCACTCTCTCCAGATATTGATCCCGCTTGATGCTTCAACCAGATCCGGAATATGAGCGCCGCCAACCCTGGATGAGGTTTCAAGGAAGTACCATTTTCCGTCTTCTTTTCCACGGATAAATTCTGTATGGGTGGCTCCGTTGACAAGCCCGAAATTGGAAAGAACTCTGGCATTGATATCTTCCAGTGCCTTAAACTCTTCGGAATACCTTCCTAATGTTTTGGATCTGAAAACCCCGCCTTCGTGAGAAACCTGCATGGGAGGAGCAAGATATTTTGAGGCAGAAGTGAATACTGTTTTTTTGTTAAAAGTAAGACTGTCCACATGGTAAACATCTCCGGGTTTAAAACTTTCCAGTAAAAAAAGATGGCGTTCTTCTCCCAGTATTTCCAGGGCTTCAAGAAGCTGTTCTTTGGAGGTTATTTTCTTAATGCCCGAGGCGGATGCTTCAGAGCGCGGCTTTAATACCCATGGAGCAGGAACGCGGTCTGTAAATTCATCCACTTCGTTATCATTGAACACAGCGGTAAATTCAGGAACGCTGATCCCGGAATCCTTTGCTTTTTGCCTCATGGCAAGCTTATCTCTGAAATATCGGTGGGTTGTCTGTCCCATACCGGGAATACGGAATGTTTCTCTGATTAACGCTGCTTTTTCAACATCATAATCATCCAAAGCCACCACAGCATCTACTTTTCTGGTCTTCATCAGGTGGGAAAATCCCTGAATCAGGTGCTCCAGATTCCATACGGAAGGCTTTAGCTCGGGCATATAGAATGTTTCATCAATCGCATGCCAGGGCCAGTTTTTTTCTTTGAGGTTTTCGGAGGTTACAAGGATGATTTTATTGCCGAGCTTCTTCATTTCGTCCATAAAATCGTAGCCTTTGTAATAGCACGAAATACACACAATAGTTTTCTTCTCCATATAATGTTTTTTAAGATTTAGTGAATTTTCAAAAATAAAAGCATTTGTGTGTTATTTTATTAATATCAAAAAATAAAATATGATGCGTTTTTGAAAATCCACTAATCAATTATACAGAGTTTTTTTGTAAAAAACTAATTTTTAGTGATAATTTTCAATTAAATTCACGAGGAGTTGAACACCGAAACCTGTTGCTGCTTTTTCTTTCGCATAACCCACGCTTCCAAAGGCAACTCCGGCAATATCTAAATGTGCCCATTTTGGGTGGCTCTCAATGAAATGTTCTAAAAATTTTGCTGCAATAATACAGTCTCCCACAGGCTTTAGAGAGATGTTTTTGATATCCGCTACATCAGACTGGATATCATCTTTCCAGACATCCCATAAAGGAAGATTCCAAACCCTCTGATTGGTCTGGTCACCGGTTTTGATTAAGTTGTTTTTCAGTTCCTCGTTATTAGAGAACATAGCAGCACAGGTGTCTCCGAACATTCTCACCGAGCTTCCCGTTAATGTTGCCAGATCAATAAGGAAATCCGTTTTGTAGTTTTTAGCGAGATAAGATAAACCGTCTGCAAGAATTAATCTGCCTTCTGCGTCAGTATCAAGTACTTCAATCGTTTTTCCGTTGTAGGCTGTAATCACATCACTCGGAAGCAGAGCCTTTTCAGAGACCGCATTATCAGTAATAGGAAGAACAGCAACAATGTTTACCGGAAGTTGCATTTCTGCGGCGTAGATTAACGTTCCCAAAACAGCGGTAGCTCCGCCCATGTCAGATTTCATATAATGCAGGTTGGCAGAGCTTTTTATTGATATTCCTCCGGTGTCAAACAGAATACATTTTCCTACTAATCCGAAAGTCTTGGCATTTTTCGCTGTCGTTTTATACTCTAAAATAGTGAAGGCTGCATCATAAGCACTTCCCTGGTTCACAGAAAGATAAGCGCCTAATCCAAGCTCTTCACATTTCTTTCTGTTAAAAGCAGTATATTTTAAGTCATATTTTTTAGCCAGATTTTTAAGGTATGCGCTTAAGATATCCGGTTTTTTAAGATTGGCTGGTTTGTTGAGCCAGTCCTGGCAGGCAGTCTGTCCGTTAACCAATGCTTCTGCTTTCTGGCTGATATGATCTAATTTTTTCTGGCTTAAATTTTCAAAGTGCAATTCAAATTTCGTATTCCAGAAAGCGTGTTTTTTATCAAAAGGGTAGTTGTAAGTTCCTGTTAAAAGTCCTTTTACAAACTCTTCGAACTGCTTTTCATTCAGGAAGTCAGCAAGGGCTAATGTAGGTACGGCCAGCAGTTTGTCTTTCTGTGTCTGTGAAAATTTAGCTGCCACCTGCTGGATCTCGAAATTTTGTAAAACAGATTTTCCTAATCCAATGAAATACGTAATTCCTTCTTCATGAGCATTGACAAAAACTTCGTATTTCTTTCCGGTGAAAAAATTGGAAATGTTTTTGTTGAAATTTTTACTGGTTTTCGTCCATTCTTCCTCCGTAAACAGTTGGAAAACCTGAGTGTAATTTTTGTTTTTTTTATTGATTAGTTTCATAAATAGATGTTATAATTTCTAAATTCATAAAGAGTGCGCCTTCATTTTGTTCCTGGCCGGCTTACATTTTCTGCGGCAGTTTTTATGCATTTAGTTCCTGATGCTTTTTTGTTGTGGTTTTACTTCTACAGGATTTTCTGTGTTATCATAGAACAGCCATTCTATAGCCCTTGGGAACTCCTGAGACCAGTAAAACTCATTGTGGGTGCCTTCAGGATTGATATTGGTTTTGAATTCAAAATCAAAAAGCTTTTTCTCTTCCCATCTTTTCAGATATTCTTCAAAAATATGAATTCTTTTGACCATTTTAGAACCTTCCTGACCTCCGCCGTAAAGATAGATCTTCGTTTTAAACGGAACCCGGAAATTCATCATCGGAAAGTTGTTATTGGGTTCTACCCATAGAGAAGGTGAGAATATCAGTAGTTTAGAATACACTTCAGGATAAAGAAATCCGCTGTATATACTGATCAATGCTCCCAATGAACTGCCCCCGATTCCGGTGTTGTCGCGGTCTTTTTTAGTTCTGTAATTTTCGTCCACATAAGGTTTTAAAGTATCGGCAATAAAGCGGATGTACTTTTTTCCTTCGGAACCGTTGGCTACATGATCATTATCAAAAATATATTCTTTGATTCTTTCCTCGCTGCCATGTTCTATCGCTATGATGATAAGATCACCACGTCCGTATTCTGCAAGGATAGACAGTTTTTTATCGATTTCCCAATTTCCGAAACCGCTTCCTTCATTGAAAAGATTTTGTGCATCCTGAAGGTATAAAACAGGATATTGTTTATCTGTCTTGTGATAATCATAAGGAAGGAGTGCCCAAATCTTGCGGTAACGGTCAAGCTGCGGAATGTAAAAATTTTCGGAAATAACTTCTGCTATAGGATAATATTCTTCTTTAAACGGTCCCCAGTTCAATCTCCATTTTTCTACGGAATCGGACGTTTTACCTGCAGATTTTTTCGCTTTCCGGTTGGGTGTGATATTTCCATATTGATCCAGTTCTACATTTTCCCAGCCTCCTTTTGTGAACTTGTATTCAATATCATCAGGAAGGAGCTGATCTTCGATTTCTATAAAATAACCGGAAGGATCAATTTGTTTAAGCTGGAAATGGTAATCTTTGGGATTCCAGCTATTGAAATTTCCGGTGATAAATACCGGCCTGTCATCTATTTCTGCTGTATAAAGTTCAAACCTCATCATAGGTGTTTAATAATATTGATGTTAAATTTATAAAAAAAGATTGTTTTGAAATCATAAAAAATGTGAGTTAAAAAATGATATATTTGATAGATAGACAAAACATGAAATGATGTTGATAATTATTTGATGAATAATTCATCGCTATTGTCAGTATTTTTCGTAGTTTCAGGGAAAATATAAATATAAACTGATCTTGATGAATTCTGTTAAGACCTACACGCTTTTCACCGATCATGAAGTGTATCTTTTTAAAGAAGGTAGGCACTATAAGCTGTATGGTAAATTTGGAGCACATTCTGCAGAAAAAGAGGGCGTAAAAGGCGTATATTTTTCCGTTTGGGCTCCTAACGCAAAGAAAGTTTCTGTGATCGGAAATTTTAACAACTGGAATCATAAAGATCATATTTTGTTTCCACGATGGGATGAATCCGGGATTTGGGAAGGATTTATTGAAGGATTAACCTGGGGAACATTATATAAATATGCTATTGAAACCCAAGGAGGCGAAATTCTTGAAAAAAGTGATCCTTATGCATTGAGCTGGGAACAGAATATTCAGGCAGCTTCTCTGGTTTCTACAACCTGGTACGAATGGAATGATCAGGAGTGGATGGATAACCGCTGGAAAAAAAACAGGCTGGAAGCTCCGCTATCGGTATATGAATTACATCTGGGTTCCTGGGTAAGGGAAGAAGATCAGCCTCAACGTTTTTTAAACTATAGGGATATTGCGAAAAAGCTGGTTCCTTATATCAAAGAAATGGGGTTTACCCATGTAGAATTCATGCCTGTGATGGAATACCCTTACGAGCCGAGCTGGGGATACCAGATTACCGGGTTTTATGCAGCAACTTCACGTTTTGGTTCACCACAGGATCTGATGTTTCTTATTGATGAACTTCACAATAATGACATAGGCGTTATTCTGGATTGGGTTCCGTCCCATTTTCCGGGAGATGCCAATGGGCTTCACCGTTTTGATGGATCCTATCTGTATGAGCACGAAGATCCGAGAAAAGGCTTTCATCCGGATTGGAAATCGCATATTTTCAATTACGGAAGAAATGAAGTGAAATCCTTCCTGATTTCAAATGCCATGTTCTGGCTGGATCGTTATCATGCTGACGGATTGCGTGTGGATGCCGTGACTTCAATGCTTCATCTGGATTATTCAAGAAATGAAGGGGAGTGGGAGCCTAATATATATGGAACCAATGTGAACCTGGAGGCGAAAGCCTTTCTACAGGAATTTAATACAGCTGTCTACAAAGAATTTGGAGATAATATCATCACCATCGCAGAAGAAAGTTCAGATTTTCCCATGCTTACAAAACCTGTTCATGACGGCGGTGTAGGATTCGGAATGAAATGGATGATGGGATGGATGCATGATACGCTGGATTATTTCAAAGAAGATTTTATTAACCGTAAATTTCATCATCATAAACTGACCTTCGCTTCCATGTATATGTATAATGAAAATTATATGATGCCTTTGTCACACGATGAAGTCGTACATGGAAAAGCAAGTCTTATTTATAAAATGAAAGGGGATGAATGGCAGAAATTTGCCAATCTCCGTACCTTATATGTTTATATGTATACCCATCCCGGAGCCAAGCTGCTTTTTATGGGCGATGAATTCGGGCAGACCAGTGAATGGAATTTTACCAGAAGCCTCGACTGGCATTTGCTAAAATACCCTGTTCATAAAGGGTTGCAGGAAATGGTGAAGGAACTGAACCATTTGTACCGGTCAGAAACTGCCTTTTATGAAAATCAGTTTGATAGAAATGGTTTTGAATGGGTGGAAGCAGATGATCTGGAAAACTCAGTATATGTATATCTCAGAAAAGGAAAAAAGAAAGATGATGTCCTGATGGTGGCTTTAAACCTGGCACCCAACGTATTGGATTATAAGATAGGAATTCCTGCTGGCACCCACTGGGAAGTTGTTTTGAATTCAGATGATGAAAAGTACAGTGGAAGCGGAGTAGAACCTGAAATCCTGGGAGAGAAGTATGAAGAATGGAGAAATTATCCAAAAACAATGACCGTGAAGCTGCCGCCATTGGCCGGAATAGTTTTACGTCAGAAGAAAGATAAAAAATATAAATTACACAGAATTAAACATAAGAGATAAAGAATGGTTATTTATCATTTAAGTACAGAATGTTATCCCGTAGCAAAAGTAGGCGGTCTGGCAGATGTGGTGGGAGCGTTACCAAAATATCAGAATAAAATAGCAGGAGTAGAAGCCAGGGTCGTAATGCCGTGGTACAACAAATCCTTTGTATATGATCATGAATTTGATCTGGTTTTTGACGGGTTTATTCATCAGTCAGCCAATATGCTGCAGGTTCAGGTATTGAAAGAGAAGACCAATGTTCTGGGATTTGAGCTGTATATGGTAAGAATTCCGGGATTATTGGACAGGGACAACCCTTATGGATACCAGGATGAAAACTTCCAGTTTCTGGCTTTCCAGCATGGCGTTTTGCATTGGCTTTCTGCGATGAAAATCCGCCCTGATGTACTTCATTGCCATGATTATCATACCGGTCTCGTTCCTTTTATGGTAGAAAACTGTTATGAATTTGAATTCTTAAAAGGAGTAAAAACAATAGGAACTATTCATAATGGCGAATATCAGGGCATGATGAGCTGGACTATGGCACAATATATGCCTTCTTTCGATGCATACAAATGGGGACTGATGGATTGGAACGGATTGATGAATCCTCTGGCCAGCATGATCAAATGTGCCAATGCTTTCACTACTGTTTCGGAAGGATATCTTGAAGAACTCTTCATCAGCTTCCGCGGACTGGAAAGTCTGGTTCGCCAGGAATTCGGAAAAGCGTACGGAATCATCAACGGTATTGACACAGAAGTCTGGAATCCGGAAACCGATCCGATGCTGGATTTTAATTTTAACAGTACAAATGCAGTCGCTCAAAAGAAAAAAAATAAAGAAAATCTCTGTAAAGAATATGGATTAAAACCCGAACTTCCCTTATTTGCTTTTATCGGAAGATTCGCTACAGAGAAAGGTGCAGATCTGCTGCCGGATGTTGTATGGAGAAGTATTAAGCAGAGTTATGGCGCTTTAAATATTATGATTCTCGGATCAGGAAATACCTACATAGAAAATAAGCTGAAAGAATACGATTATACGTATACCAATTTTGCATTGGATCTCGGATATAAAGAGCATCTTTCCCATAAGATATATGCCTCGGCAGATTTTCTTCTGATGCCTTCAAGAGTAGAGCCATGCGGACTGAACCAGATGTATTCTATGAGATACGGCACCGTTCCTGTGGTAAGATATACAGGAGGGCTCAGAGACACGGTGGAAGATATTTCAACCGGCGGAGCAGGACTGAACTTTACTTATCCGGGTGTAGATGATGTTGTACATGCGATGAACAGGGCATTGGCGATTTATAATCAAAAAGGGGTTATGGAAGATCTTATCCATGCCAATATGAATTTTGATTTTGCATGGGAGAAATCTGCAGAAAAATACATAGCTTTATATAATAGCTGATTTGAATTTAATATGAAAACAAAGAATGCTTTAAAGTAGCAGTAAACACTAAAAACAGAACAGTAAACTTAATAAAATAAAACGCAAGATATTTATGAATCGAAATGTAATCTCTATTGTTTTAGGAGGAGGCAGAGGAACAAGATTATTCCCGTTAACGTATACGAGATCTAAACCGGCTGTTCCTATTGCAGGAAAATACAGACTGGTAGATATTCCTATCTCAAACTGTCTGAACTCAGGATTGAATAAAATTCTGGTGTTAACGCAGTTTAATTCTGCTTCTCTCAATTCACATATTAAAAATTCTTATCACTTTGACATCTTCAGCAAAGGCTTTGTCGATATTCTGGCAGCCGAGCAGAATGTGGAAAATGACAGCTGGTACCAGGGTACTGCAGATGCTGTCCGCCAGTCGATGAAGCATCTTGAAAAATATGATTACGACTATATCCTGATTCTTTCAGGAGACCAGCTGTATCAGATGGATTTCAGGGAAATGCTGGATTTCCATATTGAAAACGGGGGAGATCTTACCATCGCTACCATTCCGGTCAATGCAAAAGATGCCACCGGTTTTGGAATCTTAAAATCCGATGACGAAGGAAATATCACTTCTTTCCATGAAAAACCGGATTTTGATATGCTGGGAGGTATGAAATCCGAAGTTTCAGAAGAAAATAAGCGCACCGGAAAAGAGTTTCTGGCTTCCATGGGAATCTATATTTTCACAAAGAATATTCTTAAAAAGATGTTTGATGAAGGAGCAGGTGATGATTTCGGAAAAGATATTATTCCAAGTTCCATTGGAAAATACAAGACATTAAGCTATCAGTATGAAGGCTACTGGACGGATATCGGAACGATTGAATCTTTCTACGAAGCCAATCTTGACCTCTGCCTTGATCTGCCGCAATTTAATCTTTTTTCTTCATCTCCGATCTACACCAGAGCAAGGATGCTTCCGCCGTCAAAAATCAATGGTTCCTATGTAAGCAAAGCTGTTTTTGGGGATGGATGTATCATTATGGCAGATAAAATTGAAAATTCCGTGATCGGAAACAGAACCAGAATTGACAAAGGAAGTACCATCGTGAATTCCTATGTTATGGGAGCTGATTTCTACCAGAATACGACAGAAATTGTCATCAATGACAGAGGAGGACGTCCCAATATGGGAATCGGAAAATACTGCTATATAGAAAAAGCAATCCTGGATAAAAACTGTTATATTGGGGACAATGTGAAGATTATCGGCGGAAAACATATTCCGGATGGAGATTATGGAACCTATTCTGTTCAGGATGGGATTGTGGTAGTAAAGAAAGGCGCTGTCATTGCCCCCGGAACACATATCGGGTAAGAGAAGGGAAGTTGGGTGCTGGAAGATGGAAGTTATTGAAGAACGGAGTATAAAAGTAGACTCTTCATATAAACGTCAGGTTTATTGGGTAAGTTCGGATGTTTTAATCAAAAAAAATAGTAATGATCTGCACAATAGTAACTTCCAGCTTCCCTCACCCCGCTTCCAGCCTATAACAAGGTTAATTATTGTTAAACATATAATCAGAGTGATCAGCATATTGGTCACTCTTTATATTTGTATTATTTTTGTACGATGCGTATTTTTAAAATCTTAGCGGTAATTATTATCCTTTTGGGAGGAGCTTATGCTGCTTCCATGTACTATTTTGTGGACGAAAGTAAAAACTTTACGATTGAAAAAGAGATTGATTATCCCGTGGATAAGGTTTTTGCCCAGTTTAATAATCTTCAGAATTTTACAAGATGGAATAACTTTTTTACCAGCTCACCATCCATAGATATTGATTATTATACGCCTTACGAAGGACAGGGAAGTGCCATCAGCTATGCAGACCCTAAAAATGATACTGATGGAGAAATGTTCATCAGGTATGAGAACCTCAATAAGACATTGAAATACCAGCTTTTTGAAGATAAAAACGAAAATCCGACATTGGTTGATGTTAAATTCAAACCGGTTTCTGCAGAAAAAACAAAAATTATCTGGTATGTTCACACCCCCAAATTAGCGGTCTGGAGAAGAGTGCAAAATTTCTGGACTGAAGACCGTTTTGCTGAAAATATCAACAAAAGTATGGTGAATCTTAAAAATTCTTTAGGAAATAAAGTAGAAAAAGATAACCAGATGGCGGCTATCAAATATGATAGTCTAATGGTGGAAAATGAAGAAGACAAGCTGTTGTTGGGAATTAATGTAAGTACTTCAAACAAGAAAGATGCTCTTTACAAAAATATCGTCATGAATTATAACAAAGTCTATAATTTTGTGACGATGGATCTCGGGAAAAGAGACGATGAATTCGGGTACCCGATCCTGATTACAGACGCCGATAATTACAAAGACAAAGAGGTTTCTTATTTCCTCGGAATTCCACTTTCCAAGAAAATCGGAGTGTCTGATAATAATTTCAATTTTAGGTCCGTAAATCCGTCTCAAAATTATGTAATTTACTACAAAGGGAACTACGAGGGGCGAATTCGGGCAATCCAGCAGCTCATTCAGAAAGCCAAAAAAGACGAGATGCGCTTCGGAGATATCCGCCAGACCTTTATTGAACGTCCTATGGAAGGTCAGGAGGTAAACGTTAAGCTCTCATTATCAGTGTATAAGTGATTTTTTTTTAATTTATTTTTTCTTAAGTTTTTTTAACGGTTTCAGACTGTTCTAACTCGGTTTTTTTTATTAAATTTGAAGATTAATTCTACAAATAAATTTTAATAAATAGATAAACTGTAATAATGGACAGATTTTCATTCCTAAACGCAGCTCATTCTCAGTTAATTGAGGATTTATACCAACAGTACTTAAAATTCCCGGACTCTCTTGAACCATCATGGAAAGCTTTCTTTCAAGGCTTCGATTTTGCTTTGGAGAACTACGGAGATGACGATAACACTCAATTTATTCAGGCGTCAGCCAACGCTGCCCCGGCAGTTCAGCAACAGATTTCTCAGGCAGTATCCAACGGAGAAGTTCCTGAGCACATCAAGAAAGAATTTAAAGTAGTAAACCTTATTGAGGCTTACAGAACGAGAGGACACCTTTTTACAAAGACTAACCCGGTTAGAGAAAGAAGACATTATACCCCTACTTTAGACATCGAAAACTTCGGCCTTTCTAAAGAAGATTTAAATACAAAATTCAACTGTGCGGTTGAAACCGGAATGAAAGAGCCTGCTACGCTGGCAGACCTTATCAAGCATCTTGAAAACATCTACTGTGATTCTATCGGGGTAGAATACATGCACATCAACAACGTTGAAGAAAAAGATTTCATCAAAAGATGGCTTCAGGTAAATGAAAACCACCCAAGTCTTTCTGCCAACGAAAAAACAGAAATCTTATTAAAATTAAATCAGGCGGTAGCTTTTGAAAACTACCTTCACACAAAATTTGTAGGACAAAAAAGATTCTCATTAGAAGGAGGTGAAACATTAATCCCTGCTTTGGATCAGCTGATCTCAAGATCTTCTCAGTTAGGAGTAGATGAAGTGGTATTAGGAATGGCTCACAGAGGAAGACTGAATGTCCTTACCAACATTTTCGGAAAATCTTACAAGCAGATTTTCTCAGAATTTGAAGGAAAAGAATTTGAAGAAGATGTATTCTCAGGTGATGTTAAATATCACTTAGGATCCTCTAAAAAGATCAAAACAGCTTCCGGAGAAGAAGTGTCTATCAACCTTACTCCGAACCCGTCTCACCTTGAAACGGTTGCTGCCCTTGTAGAAGGTATCTGCCGTGCAAAAGTAGATGACAAATACAAAGATTATTCTAAAGTATTGCCAATCATCATCCATGGTGACGGTGCTATTGCAGGACAGGGAATTGCTTATGAGGTTGCTCAGATGATGACGCTGGAAGGATACAGAACAGGAGGTACTGTTCATATCGTTGTCAATAACCAGGTTTCATTTACAACCAACTATATGGACGCAAGATCTTCAACATACTGTACAGACATTGCGAAAGTTACAGAATCTCCTGTAATGCACGTAAATGCTGACGATGCTGAAGCGGTTGTTCACGCCATCCACTTTGCTGCTGACTTCAGAGCGAAATTCGGTAAAGACGTTTATATCGACCTTTTAGGATACAGAAAATATGGTCACAACGAAGGGGATGAGCCAAGATTTACTCAGCCTAACCTCTATAAAACCATTTCAAAACACCCGAATCCAAGAGAAATTTATAAAGATAAATTGCTTAAGGACAGCATTACTTCAAACGATGTAATCGCTAAAATGGAAACGGAATTCAAAGCGCTGCTGGATAAAGATTTTGATGCTTCCAAAGAGATTGAGAAAAACGTTATGGATGTGTTCATGGCTGAAGATTGGGTAAATTATCCAATTGGTAAGAGAGGAGCAGTTCAGTCTCCGGTAGACACAAAATATGATCTGGCAAAACTGAAAGAACTGGCACTTAAAATGTCTACACTTCCGGCAGACAAAAAGTTCATCAATAAAATTACAAGACTTTTTGAAAACCGTATCAAAGCTATTGAGGCCAACTCATTAGACTGGGCGTTAGGAGAGTGGTTAGCCTATGCAACACTTCTTGTGGAAGGTCACAATGTAAGAATCTCCGGAGAAGATGTGGAAAGAGGTACATTCTCTCACAGACACGCTGTAGTAAAAACAGAAGATACAGAAGAAGAATATATCCCGTTAAGACACGTTTCTGAAAACAGATTTGATGTATTCAACTCTCACCTTTCAGAATATGGTGTACTTGGTTTTGATTACGGATATGCAATGGCTTCTCCAAATACATTAACCATCTGGGAAGCTCAGTTCGGAGATTTCGTGAACGGAGCTCAGATTATTGTTGACCAGTATCTGGCAGCTGCAGAAGAAAAATGGAAAATCCAGGACGGATTGGTAATGTTATTGCCTCACGGTTCAGAAGGTCAGGGAGCAGAGCACTCTTCAGCAAGATTGGAGAGATTCCTTACTCTTTGTGCTAACGAAAACATGGTAGTAGCCAATATTACTTCACCTGCCAACTATTTCCACTTATTGAGAAGACAGTTGAAATGGTCATTCAGAAAACCATTGATCGTAATGAGCCCTAAATCTCTGTTGAGACACCCTAAAGTGGTTTCTCCGCTTGAAGATTTTGCAAACGGTGCATTCCAGCCGGTATTAGACGATCCTGCTGCAGATCCTAAAAAAGTAGAGAAATTAGTTCTTTGTTCAGGTAAACTGTACTTCGAATTATTGGCGAAGAAAGAAGAACTGAACTGTGAAAACATTGCTTTGGTAAGATTCGAGCAGTTATATCCGCTTCAGACAGATGCTATTGAAGCGATCTTCAACAAATATGAAAACAGAAAACAACTGGTGTGGGCTCAGGAAGAACCTGAAAACATGGGGGCATGGTCTTATATCCTGAGAAACTTCAGAGATACAGGAATCCAGGTAGTTGCTCCGGTACCAAGCGGTGCTCCGGCTCCAGGTAGCCACAAAATGTTTGAGAAAAACCAGAATGCAGTGATCAACAGAGTTTTCGACAGAGACGATGCTCCTGCAAAAAGACCCGTTACAGCTTAATTTAAATAATAATCAATTAAAAAATAAAAAATACTCGATATGTCAGTTTTAGAAATGAAAGTTCCTTCACCGGGCGAATCAATTACAGAAGTTGAAATTGCAACTTGGCTTGTAAAAGATGGTGATTATGTAGAAAAAGATCAACCTATCGCCGAAGTGGATTCAGATAAAGCAACTCTTGAATTGCCTGCAGAACAAAGTGGTGTAATCACTTTAAAAGCAGAAGAAGGTGATGTGGTACAAGTAGGTCAGGTAGTTTGTTTAATTGATATGGATGCTAAAAAGCCGGAAGGTGCTGCACCTGCTGCTGAAGCTCCAAAACAGGAAGAAGCTCCGAAAGCTGCTGAACCTGCTAAACAGGAAGCTCCAAAACCTGCTGCTCCGGTAGCTGCACCACAAACTTATGCAACAGGAGCTCCATCTCCGGCTGCTAAGAAAATCCTTGATGAAAAAGGAATGGATGCTGCTCAGGTTTCAGGAACAGGAAGAGACGGAAGAATTACTAAAACTGATGCTGAATTAGCAGCAGTACCTGCATTAGGAGGAAGCCCTCTTACTGCAACAGGTTCAAGATCTACTACGACTACTAAACTTTCAGTTTTAAGAAGAAAAATTGCTCAGAGACTAGTTTCTGTGAAGAATGAAACAGCGATGTTAACTACTTTCAACGAAGTTGACATGTCTGAAATCTTCAGATTGAGAAAACTATATAAAGAAGAATTTGCTCAGAAACACGGAGTTGGACTTGGTTTCATGTCTTTCTTCACAAAAGCTGTTACAAGAGCATTACAAATGTATCCTGATGTAAACGCATCTATCGATGGTGATTTCAAAGTAAACTATGATTTCTGTGATATCTCAATTGCGGTTTCAGGTCCTAAAGGATTAATGGTTCCTGTATTGAGAAATGCAGAAAACATGTCTTTCAGCGCTGTTGAAGCCAACATCAAAGATCTTGCTACTAAAGTAAGAGACGGTAAAATTACAGTTGATGAAATGACTGGTGGTACTTTCACCATTACAAACGGTGGTACTTTCGGATCTATGATGTCTACACCAATCATCAACCCTCCTCAATCTGCAATCTTAGGAATGCACAACATCATCCAGAGACCGGTTGCTGTTGACGGACAGGTAGTAATCAGACCAATGATGTATGTTGCAATGTCTTATGACCACAGAATTATCGACGGTAAAGAATCTGTAGGATTCCTTGTAGCGGTAAAAGAAGGTATCGACAACCCTGTTGAAATTTTAATGGGAGGTGACGAAAGAAAAGGCCTTGGATTATAGTTTTTAATAAAATTATAACATAATATATGATCTCGCCTTAAAAAAGGCGAGATTTTTGTATTTATTAAGAAAATACTACAATGATGTTTTCAAAAATGACTTCCAATATCAAAGTTTCAGTAATCCCTGAATATGATAGTAAAAACAGTTATCCATCCGAAAACCGTTACGTTTTTAAATATAATATCACGATAGAAAATGACGGAAGCTTTCCTATCAAAGTATTGAAAAGAAAATGGTTGATTTTTGATGTCGGATTCGGGTACACAGAAATTATAGGCGACGGAGTGATCGGATTGACTCCCGAGATAGGAACCAATGAAAATTTTGCTTATTTTTCCAATGTAATGCTCCGTTCCGGAGTGGGGAATATGAGCGGAAAATACCTGGTTAAAAACATGGAGACACAGGAAACTTTTGAAATTGATATTCCAAAATTCAATCTGTTGTCTGAAGTGTTGAGTAATTAATAACAGATGTCCTGTCAGAAAGTACAGGTTTTTACAAAGAACCCGGGTTCTATTGTTTGTAAGATAACTAAAGCTTTTTAATTTTTGCTTTCATATACTCATTTACTTCATCATTACTGGTGAGGAAGAGTTTTTCAAATGCCAGTAGAGATATTTTGGCACATACTTCCGCATCAGCTCCTGCTCTGTGATGGGTAAAATCAATTTGATGATATTCTGCTAATGGCTTCAGCCCATATTTAGGAAGATAATTCCATGATTTCTTGGCAAGCTGAATACTGCAAAGATAGTTCAAGTTGGGAGTAAACATTCCGTAATGCTGCAGGCATCCCCTTAAAACAGAGGCGTCAAAGCCTGCATTATGAGCAATCATAAGACTTCCGTACATCATATCCTGAGCTTCATACCATATTTCATCAAAGGTAGGGGCATCTTTTACATCCTCCGGCTGAATTCCATGCACCGCAATGTTAAATTTACTGAAATAGGGAAAACTCGGCGGTTTGATCAGCCAGGTCTTTGTTTCTACAATTTTAGAATCCTGTACAATACAAATCCCCATCTCACACGCTGAACTTTTCTCGTGTGTTGCCGTTTCAAAATCTATTGCACAGAAATCCATTGTTTTTTTATTATAAGTTGTTAGTTGTTATTGGGTTGATAGTTGCTGGTTCTATAGTTTAGAGTTTAAAGTTTAAGGTTAATTGAAGTTATAAATTTTTACTCTAATAAATCTTAGTTCATGATAAGTAAGAAAGTTGTAATTTTCCTAATCCCTAATCCCTAATCCCTAATCCCTAATCCCTAATCCCTAATTCCTATTACCTGCAACCTATAACCTCTCATCTGCGACCTAAAAAATGCTTAAAAATCAGCCATTTTGATTGATAAAAATCCTTCTTCTGATGACTTTGGCGAAGTTTCCAAGTTCCCGGAATGTGACTATAAAACGCAAAGTGAGCTCTCAATACAGCCCACAGATGGGAAATGCCATACTTAATTCCAAAATACACTCCGGCGATGCCATCTAAGCATAGTCTGATTAAAATTATCAAAATTACCTGTGGAAAGGGAAGATTTTTGAGCATCATGGAAAGATTATTTCTCATGTTTAAATACGTCTTCTGTGCACTCTGCTTGTTAAGTGTTCCACCACCTACATGATAAACTTTGGAGTTTCCGGTATAATAAATCTTTTTTCCTGAATTAATAAGCCTCCAGCAAAGATCAATTTCCTCCTGGTGAGCAAAAAATCTGGCATCAAAACCATTCTGCTCCCAAAAATCTTTTGAACGGATAAAAAAACAGCACCCTGATGCCCAGAAGATCTCTGTTTCATCGTTATACTGGCCTTTATCTTCTTCCAGATCATCAAAAACCCTTCCTCTGCAGTAAGGATACCCAAGATTATCTATCAATCCGCCGGCAGCTCCGGCAAATTCGAAATAACTTCTGTTATGAAAAGATAAAATTTTGGGCTGTACTGCGGATATAGCAGGGGTGTTTTCTAATAGTTCCAACACAGGTTCTGTCCAGTTCTCAGTAACTTCTACGTCAGAATTGAGAAGACAGTAATATTCATGTCTGATGGATTTTAATCCTTCATTATAGCCGCCTGCAAACCCATAGTTCTGATCATTTTTAATAATATGTACCGTGGGAAAGTTCTTTTGTAGAAACTCAACAGAATCATCCGTAGAAAGATTGTCTATCACATAGATGTCCGCATTCTGAGAAAATTGAACTACACCCGGAAGAAATTTCTCAAGCCAGTTTCTGCCGTTCCAGTTTAAGATGGCAACTGCCAGTTTTTTCTGCATGTCAACCTATTTTTTTTCGGAATCAAAGTTTTTGATAGAGTCCTGATATTTCCATTTTCTGTGTGACCAAAGGTAATTGTCAGGATATTTGTGTAAAGTGTTTTCCAATAATTTATGAAATTTTCTCACGACCTCATTTTCTGTAAACTTTTCACCATCCGGATATATTCTGTGATAATTAACCTGATAATAGCCGCGTTTTACCTTTTTCATTTCACAATAAATGAATACAAGATCCATTCTTGTGGCCAGCCTGTCATAACCTATGAAAGCAGGAGTACGTTGGTTCAGAAATTCTAATCCGTAAGTGACATGAGCATGGTGAGGCGTTTGGTCAGCGACAAACATATAAGCTGAGTCACCGTTGTTTTTAGATCTGAAAATATTCAGAATAACCTCATTGGCTTCCAATGCCTCGTTTCCAAATTTGTTCCGGACTTTCTTCATCTGATTTTCCCAGAAATCACTGTTTACTTTTCTGTAAACCGGATGACAGTGCGCCTGAGGAATAATTCTTGCCAGTGCATTGATCCATTCCCAATTGAAAACGTGCCCTGCCAAAAGAATAATATTTTTTCCTTCCGCTTTAGCCTCGTGAAATAAATGCTGATTGATGTGCTGCATTCTCACTCTGGATTCTGTTTCCGAAATGCTGAAAGATTTAATCGTTTCTACCAGATAATCTGAAAAATTAAGGTAGAATTTCTTTCGGATCTTTTTAATTTCTTCTTCAGATTTATCCGGAAAAGAGTTTCTAAGGTTTTGAGTAATAACCTCTTTTCTGTATCCCACAATATAATAATTCAGGAAGAAGATAACATCCGAAAAAACATAGAGTATTTTCAGCGGAAGCTTTGAGATCAGGAATAATATTTTGATTAGAAAATTCATAAAACACGCAAATTTAGTGATAATAAAATTATGGTTCTATTTTTGCTAAAGGATATATGTTATTTTTTTTACTTTTATATTATGAAAAAATTGATAATATTCGCTTTCCTGGGATTAAGTACTTTTGCTTTTTCGCAAAATGCAAAAAATTCGCCCGAAAAAGGAAAACAAAAAACAGCACTTACAGTGCCTGCAGAGGAGGCTAAATTAGAAGCTCAGAAAAAGGCAGCTGAAGAAAAGGCTAAGCTTCCTAAACCTTATGACCCAAAAGCTGATGCTCAGGCTGATATTAATAAACTGGTTGCCCAGGCTAAGAAAGAAGGAAAGAATGTGATGATCCAGGCTGGTGGAAACTGGTGTATCTGGTGTCTTCGTTTTAATAATTACGTACAGACTACTCCTGAACTGAAGGAATTAGTAGATAAGAATTATGTATACTACCACCTGAACTTTTCTCCGGACAATAAGAATGAAAAGGTTTTTGCCCAGTATGGAAATCCGGGTGAAAAATTTGGTTATCCGGTTTTTATCGTTTTGGATAAGGATGGGAAAATGATTAAGGTTCAGCAAAGTGATGTTCTGGAAGAAGGAAAAGGGTACAGTAAAGAAAAAGTAAAAGAATTTTTTACTACCTGGGCCCCAAAGAAAGGATAAAAATATAAAACTGCTTCAGAAATGAGGCAGTTTTTTTATTTTCTGGTTAGTATAAGGGTATAAAAATACTAATCCGTACAAATTATAATAGCTTTTTAATCCAGCTTAATTTTTTATCAGAATAAGGCGGATATTTGATATCCGGTTCTCCCCAGGTTGCTTTTTCAAGAACTGCTTTTGGGTGTGAAAAGGTTTCAAAACCATATTTTCCGTGATAATTCCCAATCCCTGAATTGCCCACTCCTCCAAAAGGAAGATGATCATTGCTTAAATGCATCACGGTATCATTGATACAGCCTCCTCCGAACGACAATTTACGGGTGAAGTTTTCTTTTTCTTCAGAATCATTGGTGAAAAAATAAGCTGCCAGCGGTTTCTCGAGTTCTAAAATGGAGTTGAGTGCTGCATTGTAATTTTTAAAACTGATGACTGGCAGGAGAGGTCCAAAAATCTCTTCCTGCATGATTTCGTCATTCCAGTCTATATGATTCAGAATAGTAGGCTCGATATAGAGCTTTTCTTCGTCAAAATAACCTCCGGAATAGACTTTCTCTTTATCAATAAGACGTACCAGGCGTTGAAAATTCCTTAGGTTAATAATTCTTGTATACTGTTCAGAATCCTGATCATATCTGAACTCTTTAATATATTTTCTCAACATTTCCAGAAACTGCTCCTGAATGGTTTCTTCTACCAACAAATAATCGGGAGCGACACAGGTTTGTCCGGCATTGAGAAATTTGCCCCACACAATTCTTTTGGCTGCTATTTCGAGATTGGCATTTTTAGTGACAATAGCCGGAGATTTTCCGCCCAGTTCAAGGGTTACCGGAGTAAGGTGCTCTGCTGCTGCCTTATAAACAATCTTTCCGACTTTTGTACTTCCGGTAAAGAATATTTTATCAAACCTTAGTTTTAAAAGAGCTGTGGTTTCATCAATACCACCTTCATACACATACAGATATTCAGGCGGAAAGTTTTCATTGATAATGGAGGCCATTGCTTTCATTGTATTTTCAGCGATTTCACTGGGCTTCAGAATACAGCAGTTTCCGGCAGCCATTGCCGCAATAATGGGAGAAAGTGATAGCTGATAAGGATAATTCCAGGCTCCGATGACGAGTACACAGCCAAGCGGGTCAGCGTAAATTTTACTGCTTCCCAATTGGTTAACAAGATTGGTTCTGACCTTTTTAGGCTTTGAAAGGGATTTTAGGTTCTTAAGATAATAATTGATATCATTCAGAATAAAAGATAATTCGGTAGTGAAAGTATCGAATTTTGATTTTCCAAAATCTTTGTTAATCGCTTCATACAGCTTATTTTCATTGGAAATAATAAGGCTTTTAAGCTTTTCAAGATACATTTTCCTGAAAGCAATGCCTTTGGTTTGCTGTGTTTTGAAAAAATCTCTTTGCTTCAGTAGAATACTCTCAATTTCCATCGGTGACTTTTATATTATTAAACGTTCTTATTTTCTGGATCGTATAGGTTGGAAATTTATTAATAATATTTAAATATTGATTTGAATAAAATCATCTTATATTATTTTTAAATTAATATAGTGATAAATATTATGAAATTCATTATTTGGTGATAAAAATTTTGTAGTTTTATTTATATAAAATCTAAGGATGAGAAAATTACTCTATTTATTCCCTTTATTCTTTTATTATTTCAGTTACGCACAATGTACAGGCTGCGGTGTTCAAAACCCTACCGATCCCAATTATCATTTTCCTGATAATACAACAGTCTGCTTTACTTCCGATATGACATTCAATAATCCGACGTTCGGGACAAATGCTAAGATTTGCGTTGCTTCCGGTGTTACCTTGCAGTTTCAGAATAGTATAAGCGGAGCGGCCAATGCTCCTGTAAGCCTTGAAGTGCATGGAACACTTAATTTTAATCAGACCATAACAAGTGTTGCCAATCTCAATGTTCATGTTTATAATACCGGAAATATAACAGTAGGAGGAGGGAATGGAAATCTCACCATAGACGGACAGATTAATGAAATTGTCAATGAGGGACTTATAGAAATGGGAGTTTTGCAATTAGGAGATAATTCCACCAATAAGATTGATAATTTTGGAAATCTGAATATTAACGGCAACCTGAATATGAGCAGCTCTGCTACCACTTTATTCAGGAACGAAGGGGGCGGATTGATATTTATTGGCGGCAACTACGGGAATAACGAACAGAGTGTGTATGTCAATTGTGGAACCATAATCTCTCAGAACGGATTTAATATTAATGGCGGTAAAATTATCAATACTGGAATTTTTACAGTCGGGGGAGATATTAATTTGTCCGGAAGCAGCAGCGAAATTTACAATTTTGGACTTTTTACCTCTACGGGAAATATAAATAATGCCCCTGCTGATGCGGTTATTTATAATGAAGGGGAACTGGCGCTGAACCAGTATCAGGGAGGGAATGCTGCCATTCAGGGACCTGCTTCATCCACAAAAAAAGGATATATCGTGTTGCAAAATCCTATTCAGGTGGGAAATGTGGCTGTAGGACCCAATCTTGATTTCAGAAGAACAACAGGTGTTTCTGACCCGGGCACGGTTTTCATGAACAGTAATCCAGGTCTTCTGACGAATGTTACCTTTGATTGCGCTTCTACCAACAGCTGTAGTGCGCCTTTGATTATTAATCCCGGATTTTGTCCTGCCATTAATGGAGATTTTCCCCCAATGGCGGTAGATGATACCTATACTATTGCTGCAGGAGGATCTTCTGTGGGAATTGTACTGGATAACGACTTTGAAACGTATGGCGGAGCACAGGCAACCCTTTCCAATGTTATTTTATCTCAGGTATCCACCTCAAATCCCAATATTTCATTGAATACTACGGATGGACATATTCTGGTAGCTCCGGGAACGCCTCCAGGCAATTATACTTTAGTCTATCAGATCTGTCAGACGGCTTCTCCGTCAAATTGTGATACGGCAACGGTAACCGTTACGATTCAGGGGACTGTACCTTGTTATAAACCTGCAGCTACAGCAGGAACTGTTCTTTCTCCGGATTTTGGAATCACTTCATTAAGCAGGGCAGATAAAGGAGGAAGCAACTGGCCGGGTGTACGAAAAGGTGCGTGGGCTGTACTGGAATCAAAAAATAAAGGCTTTGTTCTTAACAGGCTTACCGATGCTCAGGTAGCAGCCATTCCACAGGCAGATCTTAAAGAAGGAATGATGGTTTACAATACCACACAAAATTGTCTGCAGGTTAATATTGACGGAACAGCTGCAGGCTGGAAATGTTTCAATACCCAAACCTGCCCGGATTAACAAAAAACTGAATCGTTATGAAAAAAATAGCCTTAATCATTATAATAACAGCTTCCGGAATTTTGAATGCACAGGTTGCTTTAGGGAAAACTGTTTTAGAATCGGCTTCATCATCTATTGAATTCGGGAGTGAGAACCGCGGGATTGTTCTTCCCTGGGTAACTAATACCTCGGGCATTCAGAATCCTGAGAATGGTACTCTGGTTTTTGATACTTCGGATATGAAGGTGAAAGTGTATCAGAATACCCTTTGGAAAGATCTTTCCGTAGATACAACAGGTACTGCGGATACAAGTCTGCAGGATAGTCTGGCAGATCAGCCTGATGCAAAAGTTTCCGTAGGCACACCATCTTCCGTTTCAGGAATTCTTGTGCTTGAAGACAGTAATAAAGCCATGATTTTACCGAAAGTAGCTTCTCCTCATCTCAATATTATTTCTCCTGCAGCCGGCATGATGGTTTATGATACCCAGAAAAAGCAATTAGCAGTTTTCAACGGAACTGTGTGGTCTTTTTGGGGCGAGTAATTCTACATAATATTTCGTACTGCTATTTTTACAGGATGATACAACAGCAGCCCAATTGCAGTAATAAGAGCCAGCCAGAACAGACCCGTGAAAATTTCCATATTGGAAAGTAGAATTGACTGAGCGGTTATTTTAGCTTTAAAAGCACCGGCTGTCATGGATAAAGAATCGTTAACCGGTAGTTTGGAAATATTGGCTCCAAAGATTTGATTCCACTGATTATAGAAGACAGGATTCGTATCTGTGAGATTAGCGCTAAGACTGTCGGAATGTTTTAATGTTAAAAATAACATCAGATTTTGCATCAAAGCATAACCGATAGCGGTTGTCCAGAAACGGGTGGTGGTTCCCAGCGCGGTAGCATTGGATACATATTCTTCCGGTGTTCCTGAAATTAAAAAGAAAACAAGCGGCGTAAATAACAATCCCTGAGCAGCTCCCTGCAGAAATAAGGGCGGACAGATGGTAGAAAGGGTAGTGTCAGGATAAAAAGTATAGGTAAACCATGCACAGTCAATGGCCAGTAAAAGAAATCCTGTAAAGAAAACAATCCTTGAGGAAATTCCCCGAACCAGACAGATTCCTGACAACAAAATACCCAAAAGAGTTCCTGCCACATTCCAGTACTGGATGTTCACAATATAATCCCAGGGCCATTTCCATACGGTAGCCATGATGCTGTAGACATTATTCAACCCGGAACGGATCAGATAAAAAATGAAAAACAGGATCATTCCCGCAATGACATTTTTGGAACTGAAAACTTCGAAATGGAACAACGGTCTCTTGGAATTTCTTTGTTTCAACATAAATAACCCTCCGGAAAGAAGAAATATAAACAGACACATGATAATGGTATCAGATTGGAACCACATCAGTCTTTTTCCATAAATAATGGCATAGCCGCCAGCCTGCAGGCATACCCAAAGCAAAAACCAGCTTGTAATATCCAATTGGTACAAAGGTTTTTTAGGAAAGAATCTGTTTCTGTTGAACAGAGCAATACCGATGATCAGTACAAACACATGGAAGTAGACCATCATCAGAACCATATGTTGGAAATCATAATCTTCAATACTTGACTTTAACAGGGAAGTCGTAATAGTTCCTCCGGTCAGCATAATCGTATACATAAAAAGATATGCTAAGACTTTGGCGTGCTTTGTTTTTAATTCTGCAATAATTAAAGGCAGGAAAATAGCACCTTCCAGCAAACCGAAAATTCCTTCCAAAAACCGGATGACCAATATGACATGATAATCATTGGTGACTGATAAAACATAAAGAATAATCACCGAAATCGAGGCCATCAGCAAAACATAGTATTTCACGCTGAAATATGCCATAAATCTCTGTAATACTAAAAGGGTAACCACAAATGTCCCGTACATCAAAATCATTAAATACTGGATGTCATCTGAATCGACATCCATAAAAGAAGATGTGAAGGCGCTGTTCGAATGTAAAAGCGACAACAACATCAGGTGGGGAAACAATGCCAGTATAAGAAGTGGCAGTTTCAGCCATTGTGGTACCCATTTATGATAAACTGAATTGTGTTGCATAATTTTTATGGTGGATAAAAAGCAAAAAATCGTTTTTCTGCTGTTTAATCTGAATGAAAAACGCGAAAAGACAAAGGGCAAAAGGGTGTAAAAGTAAAAGGTAAAACGGCCAATATGCTTAAAGAAAAAATTGGCAGATTTGCTATTTTGCGGTTTGCCTTTTCGCTAAAAAAATAATTTAATTTGAAAATTTGAAAATGAGAGAATTTGAAAATGGTAATAACACCTGATATTTTTATACTCTATAACCCTAAAATGCTCCCACTCTCAAACTTAAATCTTCTTCGCACTCACCAGAACATTCATTCCGGAAAGCAGCTTTTCATTGTTTTTGTTATTATCAAGGATAATTTTTACAGGAAATCTTTGTTCTATTTTTACAAAATTTCCGGTGGCATTATCCGGTTTTACCAAGGAAAACTGGGAACCTGAAGCAGGGGAAACGGAAATTATTTTTCCTTTAAACTCAACATCGGGATAAGCATCCGCAGTAATAATTACTTCCTTGCTCTGATCAATCTGCCCAAGCTGTGTTTCTTTGTAATTGGCTATGATCCATTTCTCTTTGCTGACCATCTGTACCAAGGCCTGACCTTCTTTAATCAACTGCCCCTCCTGAATGGTCTTCTTTCCGACCCATCCGTCATAAGGAGCCGTAATTACAGTATAAGAAAGATAAAGCTTCGCATTGTTAAGACTGGCAGAACTCTGCTGGATCTGGCTTTTTACGGGAGCCACTTTGGTTTGTTGTTCGTTCGCTCCTGCTTTTACGGCATTTTTCTGCTGTTCCAATGCCAAAAGATTGGCTTTTGACTGTTCATAAGAAGCTTTTACATTCTCAAATTCCTGTTCGGTAGCAGCATCTTCTGCCAAAAGGTTTTTATATCTTTTAAAATCCTGCTCCGTTCTCCAGATATCAATTTTTGCAGAGGCAATTTTAGCATCAATAATCTTTGTATCACTTTCTTTGGTGCTGACACCGCTTTCAATAGTGCTGATGGTTGCTGTATTGGCATGAAGATTCGCTTCAGCCATGTGTACCTGATTCACAAACTCTCTGTTGTCGATGACAATTAAAGTGTCGCCTTTATGTACAAACTGATTTTCGCTAAACCGTATCGTTTTGATGAAACCTGATACCTTACTGGATACAGGTGTGATATATTGCTCAATCTGTGCATCATTCGTTGTCACATTCTTTCTCGAAAAAAGATAAAAACTTATCATTCCCGTGATTCCGCTGATGATCAGAATCCAGGCCAGTAAAGTAATGGACTTGTTGATTCTTTTTTCCTTTTGTGTCAATTGTTTCTGTGCCATAGTTTTTATAAGTTTCCAATCGTATATTGGAGTTGGTAATATTTAAGTTGTCTGTTGATTTTAACGGAAATAAGATTAGATTCAGCTTCCAGATAAGCATTGTCTGCATCTATCAGTTCAGTGATGAGACTTAGTTTATTGGCATATTTTGTTCTTACAATGCGGTAGTTTTCTTTAGCCTGATTAATCGCTTCTTCAGCAATTTTTACCTTCTGGTCTGTCTCTTCAAACTTTTTATAAGCCTCATAAACATTGTGTCTTACATTTTCCTCGTTTTCTTCAATCTGAAGTTTGGCAAGATCAATATTTTCCCGTGCTTCCTGCATTCTGTATTTATTTTTGTACAGATTTTCGATAGGATAGGTAAGGTTTACACCTACCATTCCCAAACGATACGCATAAGGTTCCGGAGGGAAAAACATCATGTTCGGATACTTTAGAAAATATTCTCCGCCAGCCGTAATTTTGGGTAAATAATTCGCTTTGGTGATCTTTTGATCCAGTTCCTTAAGAGAAAGATTTTTATGGGTGATTTCAACAGATTCATTTTTGTTTAAAGCTGTTTCTGTAAGCTCATCAACATAGGGAATGGCAGCATTGTCTGAAATAAGATCTTCTGTATTGACATGCATTTCCTGATTTTCCGGAAGCGAAAGAATTGTTTTCAGTTTGTGCTCTGCAATCTGAATATCGTTATCCAGTTCCGTCCAGCTCATTTTATGATTGGAAAGCTGTAAAGAAGTTCTTAAGACTTCATTGACCGTTACAACACCATTAGCTTTCAATGCTTTTACCTGCCTGATGTTGACGGAATCTTCCTTCATTTTATCATTAATAAGGCTCTGCTGCTCTTTTAAATGATGAATCTGTAGAAAAGCCGTAATGATGGACATTTTAAGCTGTCTTTCGTCCAGATGAGTTTTTAAAGCTGAAATTTCAGTATCTATAGCCGCTTTCTTTTCCGTATTTTTAATTTTTCCTCCCATGTACACCGGAATGGAAGCGGATAATGTAAAATCATACATTCCATTAATCACATCGTACTTGGTCGCTTTATTAAATACGCCATTCTGATGCTGGAACAGGTTGGTTACCTGATTATAGCTCGTATGAAATTCAATATCCGGGAGTTTCTCCATCTTGAGGTCTTTCTCTTTGGTCACGGACATTTCCTGTTTCAGATGACTGATCTGTATGTTTTTATTATTTTTCAAACCAATTTCTACAGCTTGCTGCAAGCCGAGATGCTGGTAATCGATCATCTGTGAATGTAAAAAACTGCTCAATAATAAGCACAACGCAATGCACATATACCGGCATGCGTTAAATATGATATTCATAAATTAATTAAAGGATTTTTGCTAAAATGATTTTGATGCAGCAAAGTTACGATGATAAGCTACAGACCCTATTTGTGAAAACAGAAAAATATTTGCTCATTTACGCCAATTTAAAAATTCTTCTTACCTTTAGAGTATGAACGACAGCCATTTTAAAGCGGTAGAAGAAGATGATGCCGAATTTTACATCTATCATGTTCTTACCGGAAATGTAACCACAGAGATTCATTATCACAGTTCTGCACAATTAGTCTATGCAGAAGGCGGTATTGTGCATGTTTTTACGGATCAGAAACACTGGTATCTTCCTGCCAGGTGTTTTATGTGGATTCCTGCCGGTACACCTCATTATATTTTTTCAACCAGCCCCAAAGTCGATTTATATAACTTTTATTTTAAGAAAGAAGAAAATGAAAGTGGCTTTTTTGATGAAATCAATATTTATTCTGTCAATAATCTCCTTCGTGAGATGATTTTCTATACTAAAGACTGGGATGGAAAAATCACAAAAAATGATACCTCAAAATATTATTTTCTCAAAGCTCTTAAAGGAGTTTTACAGGAAAAGAAACATAAACATCTGGCATTTCCGATACAGCACCCTTTTCCAAAAGATGAAACATTGCTGAAGATTGCAAGATATATTCATGCTAACCTTGAGAAACCCCTCACGATTGAATCTACGGCAAAAGAATTCGGAATGAGTACAAGAACCCTTTCCAGGAAATTTAAAGAGATTCTGGGCATGAATTACGTTCGCTTTCTGAGAGCGTTGCGAATTACCCGTTCCCTTGAACTGATGCTGGAAGGGAAATACAATATGTATGAAATTGCCATGATGGTAGGGTACAACAGCCTCTCGTCTTTCAGTAATATCTTCAAAAAGGTAATCGGAATGGCACCTACGGAGTATCAGCATAAATTGAGAGGGGATAAGTTGTGAGTTGGAGGGTTACGGGGTGCGTGTTACGAGGTAACGGGTTTTATAGTGCGGGATAAACTTTCTTGCCTGTTCTTACAGGTAAGGTTGCGAAAAAGTTAATTTAACGAGTAATAGCTGTTAAGATTTCCTACATTCCCCTTCCCTGAAGGGGTGGATTTTTGCAAAGCAAAAAGACGGGGTAGTTCAATAAAAAACCACCTCAATAAATTGAAGTGGTCTGTATTGTGAGAAATTCTCAGTTGCTTATTAAGCTTCTTCAGTTTTAGCTTCTTCTTTTTTAGGAGCTGCTTCCACTGGAGCATCAGATACGATATCAAACTCGTAGTTGTACTCAACATTTCTGTGAAGTCTGATAAGAGCTGCGAATTTACCAGTTCTCTTGATCGTGTTACCAGGAATTTTGATGTATTTTTTCTCTACAGAAACACCAGCTTTTTCTAAAGCAGCAGATAGATCAGCATTGTTGATAGATCCGAATAATTTGTCACCAGCACCTACTTTTGCAGGGATCGTGATAGAAGTTTTCTTCAATTGCTCAACTACAGCGTTAGCAGCAGCGATTAATTTAGCTTCTTCTTCTTTTCTAGCTTCTAATGTAGCTTCTAAAGCAGCTTTGTTTTTAGGTGTAGCTAAAAGAGCAATTCCTTGAGGAATTAAGAAGTTTCTAGCATAACCTGGCTTTACGTTTACTGTATCAAACTCAAGTCCTAAGTTTTCTACGTCTTTTTTTAGGATAATTTCCATTGTTGTTGTCCTTTTTTAGATTTTAGTTTTATATCTAAAATCAAGTTAGAATTAATGATGTATTCAGCAACAAAAGAAGAGGAAAAGCCTCTTCTCTTATTTATTTTTGTCTTATTTCAATAAGTCAGCTACGTATGGTAGTAAAGCAAGGTGTCTTGCTCTTTTGATAGCAGCAGAAACTTTTCTTTGGTATTTTAAAGAAGTTCCAGTGTATCTTCTTGGTAAAATTTTACCTTGCTCGTTTACAAATTGTAATAAGAAATCAGCATCTTTGTAATCAACGTGCTTAATTCCGTATTTTTTGAATCTACAATATTTCTTTTCAGATTTTGTATTGATATCAAGCGGAGTAAGGAATTTTACTTCTGATTCTCCTCCTGCTGAGGCTTGTTTAGCCATTTCATCTATTGCCATGTCTTGTCTTTTTTAAAAAATAGGGTTAATAATTAAGCTTTAGCTGCTTTTACTTTAGCTCTTCTTGTTACAGCGTACTCTACAGCGTGCTTGTCAAGTTTTGTAGTAAGGTAACGGATTACTCTTTCGTCACGCTTAAATGCTAATTCTAAATCAGCAACTACAGTACCTTCTCCTTTAAATTCGATTAAAGTATAGAACCCATTCTTTTTCAATTGAATCGGGTAAGCTAATTTTTTTAATCCCCAGTTTTCTTTAGCAACGATTTCGCAGTTCTTTTCTTTGATTAGATCTACATACTTGTTCACTGCTTCCTCTACCTGTGCCTCAGATAGAACGGGAGTTAAAATGAAAACAGTTTCGTAATTGTTCATAATGTTAAAAAATTTGTTAATTATTTCGAGGTGCAAAAGTAGAAAATATATTTGTTATATGCAAGAGGATTGGTGAAATAGTTAGCGTTTCCTTAGAATGTCTATTCATCTTTTTATAGATTTCTGGATTCAGTTTCATCATTGGATCTGATTTCCGTCAGAAAATTCACCTTCAAAACATCATACAAAGAATGTCTGCTTACCAGGATGGAAGCAATAGAAGAAACCATTCCGGCAAGCATAAGGTGGAATATCAATGAATGTCTGTCTGTCATTTCCAGCACAATAATCGCTGAAGTAAACGGTGCTCTTGTAATTCCGGTAAGGAAAGCAACCATTCCGCCCAGAATCACCACATTAGTTTCGTTGGGTGTTAAATGAATAATTCCTGAAATAACAGAACCTATACTTGCTCCCGCAGTAAGAGCCGGAGCAAAAATTCCACCGGCACCTCCGGAAGTAAAGGAAAGGGCAGGACCCAGCATTCTGAGAATGGGAACATACCAGTCTTCATGTTTATCTTTAGTAAAAAGAACACGCTCCATAATTTCTTTTCCTGATCCCAGAACTTCTCTGTTGATGAAATAAGCGATGGAAGCAATAATTAAGGCACAAATGATCAGAAAGACCACGTTGGCTTTATCTGTTTTCAGTTTTTTCTTCTTCCAGCTATTGATTTTAAGCATGGTGACCGATAGCTGGCTTGCCAGAATGCCGGCAGTGGCAGCTACCAGTATAATAGGAAACATCACCATTAAAGAAACATCATTGGTTTTAGGATAGCCGAGATATAAATAAGATCCCGCTAATGTTTGAGCGGTAAGACCTGCAATGATTACTGCTGTAAATAAGGCTGTTTTAAAGTAATTGATATGGGTTTTTGACAGCTCTTCCACAGCGAAAACAATTCCTCCCAACGGAGTATTGAATGCTGCTGCAAGTCCTGCTGCCGCTCCCGTCATAATCATGTTTTTTTTGGAAATCTTTGGCCACCATTCGGGAAGGTATTCATTCACTTTTCTGAAAACTGAACCTGCAATCTGAATCGTTGGTCCTTCACGTCCAACAGCACCTCCTCCGATTACAAGAATGACGGAAGAAAGTATTTTGAAAAAAATGATTTTAATACTTAAAAGATTCCGGATTTTCCTATGTTCTTTCGGATTGGCCAGTTCTACCGCCGCCATCACCTGAGGAATCCCGCTTCCTTTGGCATTCGGCGCAAATTCTTTCACCAGCCACCAGGAAAGTACAAATCCAACAGGTGCAATAATAAAGATCATCCATGCGTGCCAGTCGAAAATAAAATTCATGAGGTGTTCACCCCATGCAAATACCTGTGCGTACATCACGGCAAAAAAGCCTGTTATGACAGATCCTATCCAAAAGGGAATGGCCTGAAGCAGATTATGCTTAAGCTGTTCATTCCGGATATTGTCGAAGGAATTTTTGAGAGATCTTTTTATGAGGGCGAAAATTTTCAGCATTTGTCAGTTTAGAGATGTAAAAATACGTGATCTTCTATAATGAGTATCTATTTCAAATAATATTTGTTTTAAAATTAATACTAATACCTTAAACTTCCAAAAAATATTTAAGTGTTAAATTGTCATATTGATAAATAAAAGCTGTTTTTATTAAATTTTCATCGCTTGCTTTGTGTAATTTTTAATCTTATGAGTTTTAATAAGTCTAATTAATAAAAACAAAAAACCTTCGATTTAACCGAAGGTTTTCATTTTATATGATCAACAATAAGCAAAAATTACTTATTACTGATTATTTATTACTTATATTTCTGTGTTCAGATCCCAGTTTTCAAGGTAGTCGTGAACGTGCTTCAGCATCATTCCTCCCAGGGAACCGTCTACCACTCTGTGGTCATAAGAGTGAGACATGAACATTAAGTTTCTGATAGCGATTACGTCGCCATCAGCTGTTTCAAGAACTGCAGGCTTCTTAACGATCGCTCCGATGGCTAAAATAGCTACCTGAGGCTGAGGAATAATCGGTGTTCCCATAAGGTTTCCGAAGCTTCCTACGTTAGAAATTGTATACGTTGCCCCTTGAGTATCTTCTGGTCTCAATTTCTTGTTTCTTGCTCTGTAAGCTAAGTCATTGATTGCTTTTGCAAGCCCTGAAAGAGATAACTGATCCGCATTTTTGATAACAGGAACGATAAGGTTTCCGTCCGGAAGGGCAGTCGCCATACCGATGTTGATGTTTTTCTTTTTAATGATGTTTTCACCATTGACAGAAACATTGATCATCGGGAAATCCTGGATGGCTTTCACCACAGCTTTAACAAAAATAGGCATGAAAGTCAGTTTTTCACCTTCACGTTTTTCGAATACAGCTTTGTTTTTATTTCTCCATTTTACGACGTTGGTAACGTCTGTTTCAATGAAAGAAGTAACGTGTGGAGCAATTTGTTTTGCTTTCACCATGTTTTCAGCGATGATTTTTCTCATTCTGTCCATTGGAATGATCTCATCACCTGCACTTACCGGAATAGTAGCTGCCGGAGCTGATACTGCAGGTTGTGGAGCAGAAGCTGTCTGTACCGGAGCGGCCTGCTGAGCTGGCTGGCTTCCTCTGTTGGCAACATAAGCTAATATATCTTCTTTGGTAATTCTTCCTTCCAAACCGCTTCCTTTGATAGATTTCAGTTCAGTTTCAGAAATTTTTTCCTGTTGTGCGATAGATTTTACAAGTGGAGACAGATAAAGATCTCCTGAGAATTCTACGTTTGAAGCAGCTACTGTTTGCAATGGCTCTTCAATCGCTTTTAAAGTTTCAGCATCCGGAGCAGCTGCAGGAGTTTCAGTTTTTACTTCTTCTGAAGCTGAGCCTTCTCCTTCAATTTCTAAAATAGCAATGGCTTCACCTACTTTTGCAACTTCATCTTTTTGCTTTAAAATTTTCACAATTTTCCCCGAAACTGGTGTCGGTACGTCTGAATCTACTTTATCTGTTGCAATTTCTACTACGGAGTCATCCTCCTTTACGTTATCACCTTCATTGAATAACCAAGTGATAATTGTCGCTTCCATAACCCCTTCTCCCATGGAAGGAAGCAATAATTTGTATTCTGCCATTTTTGATTTTTAGATTTTGACAAATATATAAAAAAAATCGGTTTTTTTAAGAAATATATAATCTTAGCTGAATTCGATATAAATATTTTCTCCCACATTCAGTCCAAACAGGCTTTTAGCGCCGTTTTTCTTGCTTCCTTTGTAGATGGTAAGCTCCAATAACTGACTATCATTGAAGATGGCCGCAGACTGTCCGTGAAATTCGGTCTCCCTTTTCCAGTCTGAAACAACTTCCGTGTGGCTGGAAAATATTCTTGAAAGGCTTAAATTTCTGAATTTTATGGTAAAACTGTTGTAACCTTTACTGATGTTCTCAAAAAAATCTTTATTGATATTTGATATTATATTTCCGAAATTATCAATATAAGTCACTTCGCCAATAATCATCCCTTCCGATTCATTATAAACCGCCCGCGGGACCATCAGCTGTTTTGCTGTGCTGATTTTTCTTCCTATAACTTCAGGAAGTCCGCCATTGGCAAGATGTACTGCTGCAGGAACAAAAATGTCTGTAGAAGTGAAGTTGATAACGTCATCAAAACGGTTATTCAGCGTAAGCTCGTAGATGGCTTCCGGTTTTATATCAAAAAATATAAGGCTCAAAAGGCCGTTGTCTGCCGCCAGGAAGTAAGATCCGTCTGCTTTATAGAGGATGTTCTTTCTTGATTTGCTGTAAAAACTGTCTACAGAAAGAATGTGAATGCTTCCTTTGGGAAAATATTTATAAGCATTTCTTACAATATATGAAGTCTGTATAAGATTGAATGCCTGGATTTCGTGGGTGATATCAATAATATTAACCTCAGGGTTTAGAGACAGAATTTTGCCTTTCACAGCGGCAACTCTGTAATCTAAATTTCCGAAATCCGAAGTAAGGGTAATAATTGACATGAGCAATTTATAGAATAGTGTAGTATTGCAAAGTTATTTAAAATAAAAAGAAAGCCCGAAAGATTGTTGAAAAGAATTTGATATAAATTTGAAAAAAAGCTTTAATTTTAAAATCTAAAAATAAAAATACTGCATGTTTGAATTAACATATGATTTGGAAGATATCGACGCGAAAATCTTCTATGGAGTTAATAACCAATATTTCAACTTAATAAAATCAAGCTTTCCAACCATAAAAATTACAGGAAGAGATCATTTTATCTTTGCCATGGGAAATCAGGAAGCTTTAGACATACTGAAGCAAAAACTTGACGATATTGTCAGTTTTATCTCCAAAAACAATTCAATAGGACTGAAAGATGTTGAAAATATATTGAATATTAAAGACGAAAACGAAAAACAATTGGTATTCGATCAGGATATTATCGTAAAAGGAGTCAACGGCAAAGTAATTAAGGCTAAAACGACCAATCTTAAAAAACTGGTAAAGGAAACAGAAAAAAAGGATATGGTTTTTGCCATCGGCCCGGCAGGTACAGGAAAAACATATACCAGTGTGGCATTGGCAGCGAGGGCTTTAAGAGATAAAGAAGTGAAAAGAATTATTCTTACCAGACCGGCCGTAGAAGCAGGAGAAAGCCTTGGATTCCTTCCTGGTGACCTTAAAGAAAAGCTGGATCCGTATTTACAGCCTTTGTACGATGCACTTCGTGATATGATTCCCCATGAGAAACTGGAAGGTTTCATGGAGAAGAAAGTGATTGAAGTAGCACCATTGGCTTTCATGAGAGGACGTACTTTGGATGATGCTTTTGTGATTCTGGATGAAGCACAGAATACCACTCATGCCCAGATGAAAATGTTCCTTACCAGAATGGGAATGAATGCCAAGTTCATTATCACGGGAGATCCAAGTCAGATTGACCTTCCGAAAAATCAACAGTCCGGACTAAAAGAGGCTATGAGAATTTTAAATGGAGTAAAAGAAATAGGGTTTGTACACCTTACAGAAGAAGATGTGGTAAGGCACCCGGTGGTAAGAAAGATTATCCTTGCCTATAACGACGAAGAGAAAAGATTAAGGAACGACTAGTAAAAATGGGTAAAAGTTTCTATTAACCTTTTATTAACCTTAAATAAGTTGGTTAAAATTTGTTAATTTGAAAAAAATAGTTAGCTTTGCACACCTTAAATGTAAAAACTAACTAAACATGAAAAAACTTTTACTTGTTGCAGCAGTCGCTGCTATGGGAATTTGTGCCAACGCACAGGAATTTCGATTTGGTCCAAAAGCCGGATACTCTTACTCTACAGTTAAATTGAAAGGTGACAATCAGTCTGAAACTTCAGATCCTTTACATACATTTTATATCGGTGGTATCGCTGAATATAAACTGAGTGATAAATTTGCCCTACAGGGAGAACTGTTATATTCTCCGCTTGGAGGAAAGGTAAATGTGGCTGAAGCTGATCCGGAAGATCCGACCACCTTTTTAAATGTAAAAGCAAAGCAGACTTATCATACTTTATTAGTTCCTATTTCTGCCAAGTATTTTATTACTGAAGGATTATCAGTTTCTGCAGGGGCCAGCTTCGGAGTGATCCTTTCTGCAAAGCAAAAGCTTACTGCTGATTTTGGATTCGGAATTCCTGGATTCGAGATTGATGCTAATGACGAAAGAGATATTAAAGATCAAATGAATACTTTGAATATTGCTCCATTCCTTGGTGCTGAATATGCATTGGAAAACGGATTGTTCTTTGATGCGAGATACAACCTTGGAGTTTCTAACCTTGCGAAACACGCTGAAGGGAATGAAAAGTTAACCAACAGCTTCGTACAGGTAGGCGTAGGTTTCAAATTCGGAGGAAACTAATTCTGAAAATTTAATTTTAAATGATCATAAAAGCAGGGCAAAATTTGTCCTGCTTTTTCTGTTATAAGGCAATTTTATTCTAATGATGAAAATAATTAGTATTTTTGCAGGGTAAAATTTAAACTTAAAAAAATGAAAAAACTATTATTACTAGGTGCTTTTGCACTTTTAGGAGGTGTTGCTCAGGCACAGGAAGGTTTCAAATTGGGTGGACATATTGGGGTTCCTGTATCTGATGCAAGTGATGTATCTTCATTTACATTAGGAGTGGATGCTGCTTATATGTGGAATATTGCCAAAGGTTTCGACCTTGGTGTAACAACAGGATATTCTCATTTCTTTGGAAAAGATAACTTTGATGATTTCGGATTTATTCCTGTAGCTGTTTCAGGGAAATATAAGTTTAAAGGTGCTCCTATTTTTGTAGGATTAGACCTTGGATATGGTATTTCTACAAAAGATGGGGTAGATGGAGGTTTCTATGCACAACCTAAATTTGGATACCAGATGTCTAAAGGAGAGTTGTATATCGGATATCAGTCTATCAGTAACACACGTGATTATGGTTGGTACAAACATAATTGGAACGTAGGAGCTGTAAACTTAGGATTTAATTTCTTTTTGAAATAAGAAAAAGCAATTGCATATGAGAACTCCGGCCGAAGGCCGGAGTTTTTTGATTATTTAGATAAAGACTTTATCGATTTTTCTCTCAGTAATTTCTTATAAAGAGGATTTTGAACGGATTGGAAAAAAGAAAAAACAACCTCAAATAATAAACGTTTGTTTAAGTTTTAAGAGTTAATGGCTTTGAAATAAGCATTTTAAGTTAATAGGCTTTAGCATTTCACCTGAATTTATGGGCTTTTGGTAAAAAATACAAAATTTAAAAAACTAAATATATTCAGCTCTTGTTGAAAAAAAGTGATTTTTTTATTCATAAAATTGTGAAAAACTTAATAACATCTCTTAACTAGGATTTATTTTTATAAAACCCTATATTTTAGTAATGATATTAATCACATTAACAAATTTTAATATTACTGGGGACCACTGTAAATTTGCCCTCAGAAAGTATTAAAATTTTTTACAATGAAAAAAATATTATTAGCGGGTGCTGTTGCACTTTTTGGTTTATCAAACGCTCAGATTGCTAAAGGAACTACATATTTATCAGGATCTGTTGGTTATTCTCAAGTAGAAACGAACAACGGTAACCTTAAAACTGAAAACTTCAACGTATTACCTACAGTTGGATATTTCGTTAACACTAACTTAGCAATCGGATTAGGTGTAGGATACCAAACTGAAAAAACTACAGCTACTACGACTACTACCATCGGAAACGCTACAACTGTAAGCGAAAATGTAGTTAAGCAACCAGCTTTCGTTGTTGCTCCATTCGTAAGAAAATACTGGACTTTGTCTGACAAGTTGTATATCTTCGGACAATTAGCAGTTCCAATGCAGTTCGGAAAAACTGAAACTGAAACTAGCTCTGTAACTACAGCTGGAAACACTACAATTTCTAACTCTACTTCTACTGAAGCTAAATACACTCAAATCGGTGTAACTGTTAAGCCAGGTTTAGATTATTTCTTAAACAAAAACTGGTCTATCGAAGCTACTATCGGTGAGTTCGGTTATAACAACTACAAGCCAAAAGATGGTGATGCTACAAACAACTACAACTTCGGATTGAATTTATCTTCTGTAACTTTCGGAGTTAAATATGTATTTGCAAAATAATAAACAAAGCATATAGCAAGAAAGCCCTGAGAAACCCTTAGGGCTTTTTTTTCTATACAAAACTAATATAATAATCATGAAAAAAATCGTATTGATGGGCGCTGTTGCGCTTTTTGGTTTATCAAATGCACAGATTGCAAAAGGAACTTCTTATCTTTCAGGACAGGTAGAATATTATCATAATGAAAAGAATGAATTCGAAGCCAAAACAAAGGATGATGTGATCAGAATTCTTCCAACAGCTGGATATTTCGTTAATAACAATTTAGCAGTAGGACTTGGGATAGGCTATAAAAGTGCCGTTACAAAATATACGGTAAGTGGTTTTGGATTCCTTAATACAATTGAAATAAAAAATACAGATAACGCATTTGTTGTTGCTCCCTTTGTGAGAAAATACTGGACTTTATCTGATAAATTATACATCTTCGGACAATTACAGGTTCCATTGGAATTTGGTAAGGAAAAACTGGATTTTAACAGTGAAGATGATGGCGGAGACCCAATACTTTCTGCTCCGTTTACAGAAAAAAATAACTATACTACCATTGGAGTGAATATTAAACCGGGGCTGGATTATTTCCTGACTAAGAACTGGTCAATTGAAGCTACAATAGGAGAATTCGGATACAATACTTATAAAAAAGATCTGGAAGGGGCGAAAAGAACTAATGATTACAAATTGGGTATCAATTTAACTTCCGTGACTTTTGGAGTGAAATATGTATTTGCAAAATAGTAAACAAAGCATATCGCAAGAAAGGCCTGAGGTTTCTCAAGTCTTTTTTTGTATTTTTGCGAACATTTTTTTAATACAATAAATCATGAAAAAAATTTTATTAGCGTCTGCAATCGCTTTATTTGCAGGTTTAAATGCACAAACTACATTCGGTGTAAAAGCAGGTTATGCTTTGTCAACATTAAATTCCGATGCCAATAGCGTCAATTTTGAAGGGATAGGAGCAAGTCTTAAATCCAAATCCGGTTTTTATATCGGAGGTTTGGTTGAGCATAAACTGAACGATAAATTTGCGTTACAGGGAGAAGTGGAGTATGCTAACCTGGGAGGTAAAGCGGTAGTAAAAACTTCCGGAGTTACTGTGACGGAAAAACTGCATTTTAACAGAATTGTTATTCCTGTATCTGCAAGGTATTATGCAACTCCTGAACTAGGGCTTTATGCCGGTCCATATGTAAGTTTCAGAACCAATACAAAAGCTAAAATTGAAGTGAGTGGGGCGCAGTCTAATCCATCTGCTATCAACGAAGGTGAAAAATATCTTGAAAATTATTTTGATAATGGACTGAAGTCTACAGAATTCGGTTTGTTCCTGGGAGCTGATTATGATGTATATAAAGGATTATTTGTAGATGCACGTTACAGTTTTGGTCTTACCAATATGATCAAAAATCCTGCGGATGGAGAAAAATTAAAAATGAATTTCTTCCAGTTAGGAGTAGGATACAAGTTTAAATAAACAGATACCGTATAAAAATAAAAACTCTCAGAATTTCTGAGAGTTTTTTATGAATGATTTTGTCTTTCTTATTTTCCAAACATTCCACCCATTCCAGGCATATTCGGCATTTTGCTCATCATCTGCATCATTTGCTTTCCTTGAGGTCCTTGCATCATCTTCATCATTTTACCCATTTGATCGAACTGTTTCATTAATTGGTTCACATCTTCGATTTTTCTTCCGGCACCTTTAGCAATTCTTCCTTTTCTCTGTGTATTAATGATAGAAGGTCTTCTTCTTTCTTCAGGAGTCATAGAATAGATAATGGCTTCAATGTGTTTGAATGCATCATCACTGATTTCTACGTCTTTGATCGCTTTTCCAACTCCAGGAATCATTCCCATCAAATCCTTCATATTACCCATCTTCTTGATCTGGTTGATTTGCTTAAGGAAATCATCAAAACCAAACTCGTTTTTAGCAATTTTTTTGTGAAGTTTTTTAGCTTCTTCCTCATCAAACTGCTCCTGAGCTCTTTCTACTAAGGAAACAACGTCTCCCATTCCCAGGATTCTGTCCGCCATTCTTTCCGGATAGAAAAGATCTAAAGCTTCCATCTTTTCTCCTGTAGAGATGAACTTGATTGGTTTTTCAACAACAGAACGGATCGTTAAAGCCGCTCCACCACGAGTATCACCATCTAATTTCGTTAAAACAACTCCGTCAAAGTTCAAGGCATCGTTGAATGCTTTTGCTGTATTTACAGCATCCTGACCAGTCATTGAGTCTACTACGAAAAGAGTCTCCTGCGGTTTGATGAAATAGTGTACGGATTTGATCTCGTTCATCATCTGCTCATCAATGGCTAAACGACCAGCCGTATCCACGATTACAACATCATGGTTGTTGGCTTTTGCAAAATTGATCGCGTTTTCAGCAATGGTAGATGGGTTAGTAGCACCTTCTTCAGTATAAACAGGAACTTTGATCTGTCCTCCCAATACTTTCAGCTGGTCAATCGCTGCAGGACGGTAAACGTCACATGCTACCAGTAAAGGTTTTTTATTTCTTTTTGTCTGTAAATAATTAGCAAGCTTTCCTGAGAAAGTGGTCTTACCGGATCCCTGAAGACCGGCAATAAGGATTACAGTAGGTTTTCCTGAAAGATTAATTCCTTCCTGAGAACCTCCCATCAGGTCTACCAGCTCATCATGAACAATTTTCGTCATCAGCTGTCCCGGAGTAAGGGAAGTAAGAACGTTTTCTCCTAATGCTTTATCCTGAACTCTCTTTGTAAGATCTTTCGCAACTTTATAGTTAACGTCGGCATCTACCAATGCTCTACGGATCTCTTTTACGGTTTCCGCAACATTGATTTCAGTAATTTTTCCTCTTCCGGAAATATTGTGTAATGCCTTGTCTAATTTATCCTGTAAACTATTAAACATATTTATTGTAAATTATAGGTTTGCAAAAATAAGGAATTTTTAGGATATCCAAAGTGTTTGAATCCGTAATATTATATATACACGTAATATTATTACAAAGAAGAAAAATGATAAATATCAAATCATAGTATAATACGATAGAAAAAGTCTATTTTTGCGATCAATTAAAATATAGAATGAAAATTAATCCCAATATTCTTGTTGTCGTTTTATTCTTTCTGACCTTCCTGGTGCATTTTTCCCTTTGGAAATTTGTTTTTCACCTGGATGAGATAGTGATCATTAAATTTTACCTTTTTCTAAGTGTCATGTTTATGATGATGATCACTCTTGTTATCTTAATTAATAGAGTAGCGCCTCAATTTTTAGGATTGTCTGTTATTGGTTTGATCCTTTTAAAATTTGGTTTAATGTATTTAATCAGAAAAAAACTGAACTTTGAAGTGATTCCCGGCTACAAATTCCATTTTATCATACCTTATTTTGTCCTGACAGCACTGCTTACATACTATGCGATCGGGTTAATTAATCATGATAAAAAACAGTAAAATTATTTATTGAAACTAGAAAAATTATCATATTTTTGCACAACGAAAAAAACCTATCAATGTTTAAGAAATTCGCAGTTTTATTTTACAGTATTTTTGTATTAAACTTAGTGTCTGCACAGCATGGTGAGGCCACCACTGGTGAGGCTCCTGCTAAAGAGCTTTCAGAGAAAGACAAAGTAACTAAAGAAAACAAAGAGTTCATCGATCATCACTTATTGGATGCTCATGATTTCACATTGATGGTTGACAAAGATGGTCATCATATCGGTTTTCCTCTTCCTGTTATTTTTTATGATAATGGTTTCCACTCTTTCATGAGTAACAAAGAAGGTTTTATGCATGGAGAGCCAACTGAAGTAGATGGAGCTTATTATGTATTACATCATGAGAAAATCTATAAGACTGATGAGAAGGGAACAATTACTCTGGATAAAGATCATCACCCAACGCAAGAGAAAGTTTTAGATCTTTCTATTACAAAAAGTGTATTGGTTATCATCTTCGTAGCTGTTTTCATGTTTGTGTTATTTGTTGGAATGGCTAAATCTTATAAGAAGTCAGCGGTTCCTACAGGAGCAGCAAGATTCTTAGAGCCTTTAGTGATTTTTGTAAGAGATGAGATCGCTCTTCCTAACATCGGACATAAGTATAAGAGATTTATGGGTTATTTATTAACGGTATTCTTCTTTATTCTTTTCCTTAATGTTTTAGGATTGATGCCTTTCGGAATTAATGTTACAGGTAATATTACAATGACATTCTTCTTGGCTATCCTTACGTATCTGATTACGACATTCTCAGCGAACAAAGATTATTGGAAGCACATCTTCTGGATGCCAGGTGTTCCGGTTCCAATGAAATTCATTATGTTGCCAATCGAATTATTAGGAACTATCACTAAGCCATTCGCTTTGATGATCCGACTTTTTGCCAACATGACAGCAGGTCACATCGTAGTAATGACTTTGATTGGATCTATCTATATCTTTAAAAACTGGATCGCAGGAGTAGCATTCCCATTCTTAACATTAGTAATTTATTTACTTGAAGTTTTGGTAGCATTCCTACAGGCTTATATCTTCACAATGCTATCTGCTTTATTTATCGGAATGGCTGTAGAAGAACACGAGCACGAACATCACGCTGCTCACTAATTAAAAGTTAAAAAGAGAAAATTAAACAAATATTAAAACAATTTTTTAAAATTATATATTATGGAAATCCCTAGAATTATTGGTGCAGGTCTTATCGTACTAGGTGTAGGTATCGGTCTTGGTAAAATCGGAGCTGCTGCTCTTGAAGCTATCGCTAGACAGCCTGAGCAATCTGGAAAAATCCAAACTGCTATGCTTATTGCAGCTGCACTAGTTGAAGGTGTTGCATTTGCTGCGTTATTCGCATCATAAGCCAAACAAAACAAAAACATTGTTGCAGCGGTTGGCTGCAGCAATGTTAATTTTAAAAAAAAAGTAATAATTATTTATACATTTATATAATGGAATTAATTCATCAGTTTTCATCAGGACTATTTATTATCCAGTCTGTTATTTTTCTAGCATTATTGTTTTTGTTAGGTAAATTCGCTTGGAAGCCTATTTTAAAGTCAATCGACGACAGAGAAACATCTATTGTTGACGCTCTTAATCAAGCTAAATTAGCTAGAAAAGAAATGGAAACTTTAAAAGAGGATAACGAAAGAATCATTCGTGAAGCTAAAATCGAAAGAGACGCGATCCTTAAAGAAGCCAGAGAAATTAAAGACAGAATCGTAGGGGAAGCTAAAGATGCTGCTAAAGCTGAAGGAGACAAAATGATCGAAGCTGCTAAACAGACTATCAACGCTGAGAAAAATGCTGCAATGGCAGACATCAAAACTCAGATTGGTACTTTATCTGTAAACATTGCCGAGTCTATCTTGAAGCAAAAGCTAGATAACAGCGAAGCTCAAAACGAATTAGTTCAAAATTATTTAAACAAATCAAACCTTAACTAAGAATGCTTACATCTAAAGTAGCTAAAAGATACGCACAAGGTTTACTTGACTTCACCAACGAAGCTGGGCAAACGGCTACTGTATTTTCTGAAATGAAAGATGTAGTAAAGGTAATGGCTGGATCTAAAGATTTAAACAGATTTTTCCTTACTCCTTACATCGATTCTAAAAAGAAAATAGAAGTAGCAAACGAAATATTCAAAGGTTTATCTGTTTCTTCTCAAAACCTGATCAGATTGGTTATTAAGCACGGACGTGAAAGCCAATTGAAAAATATTGCTCAGGAATTTATCAACAAAGTAGAAGACCTTAGTGGTGTACAAAGAGTAACGCTTACTACAGCAACTCCGCTTTCAAAAGAGAACCTTGACCAGATTTTAAGATCTACAAATCTTGTAAATGCTGATTCAAACTTTGATCTGAAAGTAAATGTGAAGCCTGAAATTCTTGGAGGATATATTCTGAGAGTAGGTGACCAGCAGGTAGATGCGTCTGTGAAGACAAAATTGAACCAAGTTAAAAAAGATTTCCAATTAAATTAAGAAAAACAACCATACAATGGCAGAAATAAATCCGGCAGAAGTATCTGCGATCTTAAAACAGCAATTGGCCAACTTCGATACTCAATCAAACGTTGAGGAAGTAGGTACAGTTTTAACCATCGGTGATGGTATTGCTCGTGTATACGGGTTAGAAAACGTACAATACGGAGAGTTGGTGAAATTTTCTAGTGATGTAGAAGGTATTGTACTTAACCTTGAAGAAGACAACGTGGGGGTTGCTCTACTTGGTGAAAGTAAATTAGTAAAAGAAGGTGATACAGTAAGAAGAACAAACAGAATCTCTTCTATCAAAGTAGGAGAAGGTATGTTAGGAAGAGTAGTAGATACTCTTGGTAACCCAATCGATGGTAAAGGTCCTATTACTGGGGATTTATACGAAATGCCATTGGAAAGAAAGGCTCCTGGAGTTATCTTCAGACAGCCGGTAACTGAGCCTTTACAGTCTGGTATCGTGGCAATTGATGCGATGATCCCTGTAGGAAGAGGACAAAGAGAGCTTATCATTGGTGACAGACAAACAGGTAAAACTACTGTTGCTATCGATACGATCATCAACCAAAAAGAATTCTTTGATGCTGGTCAGCCAGTATATTGTATATATGTTGCTATCGGTCAGAAAGCTTCTACTGTAGCACAAATCGTTAAAACACTTTCTGATAAAGGAGCTTTAGCATATACGGTTATCGTTGCAGCTAACGCATCAGATCCGGTTCCAATGCAGGTATATTCTGCAATGGCAGGAGCTTCTATCGGTGAGTTCTTCAGAGACACTGGTAGACCGGCGCTTATCGTTTATGATGATTTATCTAAACAAGCTGTTGCTTACCGTGAGCTTTCTCTACTATTGAGAAGACCACCGGGCCGTGAAGCTTACCCTGGAGACGTTTTCTACCTTCACTCAAGACTATTGGAAAGAGCTGCAAAAGTAATCGCTGATGACGAAATTGCTAAGCAAATGAACGATTTGCCAGAGTCTCTTAAACCAATCGTAAAAGGAGGAGGTTCATTAACAGCCCTTCCGATTATCGAAACTCAGGCTGGTGACGTTTCTGCGTATATCCCTACAAACGTAATCTCTATTACAGACGGACAGATCTTCCTGGAGTCTGATCTATTCAACTCAGGGGTTCGTCCTGCAATCAACGTAGGTATCTCTGTATCAAGGGTAGGAGGTAACGCTCAGATCAAATCAATGAAAAAGGTATCTGGTACATTGAAACTTGACCAGGCTCAATATAAAGAATTGGAAGCGTTTGCTAAATTCGGTTCTGACCTTGATGCTTCTACTTTAGCAGTAATCTCTAAAGGAGAAAGAAACGTAGAAATCCTTAAGCAGCCGGTAAATGCACCACTTCCAGTAGAAAGTCAGGTAGCAATCGTATATGCCGGAACAGAAAACTTAATGAGAAACGTTCCTTTGAACAAGATTAAAGAATTCCAACACGAATACATCGAGTTCCTTAGATCTAAGCACCCGGATACAATGGCTGCTATCAAGGCTGGAAAAATCGATAACGATATTACAGGTGTTCTTAAGCAGGCAGCTAACGATTTAGCTTCTAAATACAACTAAAAAATTCAATGTTTAAGGTTTGAAATATAGTGTTTTAAACCTTAAACTTTAGACCTTAAACTTTGAACCCAAATTAATGGCAAACTTAAAAGAAATACGAGGCAGAATTACGTCAATTTCATCTACGATGCAGATTACACGTGCTATGAAGATGGTTTCCGCAGCGAAACTTAAAAAAGCACAGGATGCAATCGTGATGTTAAGACCTTATTCTGAAAAATTACAGGAGCTTATCCAGAATGTAAATTCTAGCTCTGATCCTGATCAGATTTCTGTATATGCTCAGAAAAGAGAGGTTAAAAGAGTATTATTCATCGCTGTTACTTCAAACAGAGGTCTTGCGGGAGCTTTTAACTCTTCTATCGTAAAAGAGCTTAACCTTCAGTTTCAGAACAACGCTCAGTACGAGATTGAAGTTCTTCCTGTAGGTAAAAAAGTATATGATGCTGTAAGAAAAAGCCGTACGGTATATACTAATGGAAGCACTGTATATGATAATCTGAACTTTGATGCAGTTGCTCATATCACTGAAGGGGTAATGACGAGTTTCAGAGAAGGTAAATTTGACGAAGTGTATGTTATCTATAACAAATTCGTTAATGCTGCTACTCAGGAAGTTACTACAGAACAGCTTCTTCCTATCTCAATGCCGGAAAATACTGAGCCGCAGGTTGAAACGGATTATATCTTTGAACCTAACAGAGCTGAAATCCTGGATAACCTGATTCCAAAGTCTATCAAAACTCAGGTTTTCAAAGCGATCTTAGATTCAGTAGCATCTGAGCACGGAGCGAGAATGACGGCAATGCACAAAGCAACAGACAATGCTCAGGCTTTAAAGAACGATCTTGTGATCTTCTACAACAAAGCAAGACAGGCTGCAATTACCAACGAAATTTTGGAAATTGTTTCCGGAGCAGAAGCTTTGAAAAATTCATAAAGAATTATTTTACTATACCCATAAAAGCACCGAAATTATCGGTGCTTTTTTGTTTTTGGAAAGCTGAAACTGCTGTTTACCACTTAAAAATATCGTTTCTGTTGAAAAATGAGTCGTTGTTTCAATTGTTTTTTTTATTTGAAAATAGCGGTATTTTATAGTGTCATTTTTTCTTCCGAAAATTCCTTCATCGAAATAATCTATCCCGGATTCAGGTTATTTTTATTTTACATATCTTTGTACCTAATAAAATTTATACAATCTCTAAATGGACTCGGACATAGTCAGGCTTTTGCTGGCCTTATTTCTTGTTTTACTCAATGGCTTCTTCGTAGCCGCAGAATTTTCAATTGTTAAAGTTCGTTACTCTCAAATTCAGCTAAAAGCTGCAGAAGGAAACTCTATGGCTAAGCAGGCAGAACATATCATCAAGCATCTTGATGAATATCTTTCCGCTACACAATTAGGAATTACATTGGCTTCCCTTGCCCTTGGTTGGGTAGGAGAAAGTGCTTTGCACCACGTGGTTGAAAGCCTCTTTCATTCGTTTAATATAGACTTGACACAAACAACGATTACCACCATTTCAGTGGTAACCAGTTTTGTATTGATTACCATCATGCACATTGTGTTTGGTGAGCTTATACCAAAATCAATCGCTATTAGAAAATCTGAATCAACGACAATGGCAACAGCGGTTCCGTTGAGAGTTTTCTATACGATTTTTAAACCGTTTATCTGGTTGATGAATTCCATGTCAAATGGTTTCTTAAGACTGGTAAAAATTCACCCGGCTTCGGAACAGGAAATTCACTCCACAGAAGAACTTCAGCTTCTGGTAAAGCAAAGTGCAGACAGTGGAGAAATTGAAGAAGAGAATTATGAGATCATCAAAAATGCATTTGATTTTACAGATCATTCTGCAAAACAGATCATGGTTCCAAGACAGAATATTACTTCCATAGACTTTGAGGAAGATGTCAATGATATTATCAACAAAATAATGGACAGCGGTTACTCTCGTATTCCTGTTTATATTGATTCTATTGATAATGTGATCGGAATTTTCTACACAAAAGAAATTATAAGAGAATTTGTGAAGAGAAAAGGAGATCTGGATCATGAAGATCTTAAAGACTTAATGCGTGACGCCTTCTTTGTGGTGGAAAGCAAAAAAGTCTCAGACTTACTGAAGACTTTCCAGCTTAAAAAACAGCACATCGCCATTGTTATTGACGAATTTGGTGGAACTGAAGGAATTATTACACTGGAAGATATTCTGGAAGAACTGGTAGGAGAAATTCAGGATGAAGAAGACGATGAAGAAAAAATCGTTGATAAAATAGCGGATAATACCTATTGGGTACAGGCTACACAGCCTTTGGAGGAAATCAATGAATTCCTTCCCAGAAAACTTCCTCTTTCCGAAGAAAGCGAGTACAACTCACTGGCCGGATTTATTCTTTATGAGCTCGAAGAAATCCCTGAAGAAAACCAGGAGTTTGATCTTGCAGACTATCACTTTAAAATTCTGAAAATGAATAACAAGAGTGTTGAACTGGTGGAACTTGTTTATCAGGAACCTAATGCGATTGATAATCTGGCAGACAAAATAGGAGAAGTTTAAAAGAATAAAAATGAATTTTTATAACAGCATAAAAGATTACGAAAATCCAAAACGTCAGTACGAAGAAGAAGTACTTGTTCTGGATGATACGGATGAAGTTTATAAACTGGTACTGCATAACGATGATATCCATACATTTGATTATGTGATAGACTGTCTGATCGAAATATGCAAGCATACGCTGGAACAGGCAGAGCAATGCACGATCCTTGTTCATTACAAAGGCAAATGTACCGTAAAAACAGGCTCAATGGATGTTTTGAAGCCTATGCATGAAAAATTAATTTCGCGCGAATTAACAAGCGAAATCGTATAAAATAAAAAACCGGCAAATGAATTGTCGGTTTTTTTTATTAAATCCCAAAAAGAAAGTTGAGTAATACCAATAAATCATAAAGACCTGTCAGTTTTCAGAATGTATTTTAATCTTTAAATCCTTTAATCTTTTAATTTCTCAATACTCTTACATTGTCATATTTTATCTAAAATAGTATATTTGTACCAACTATAAAGAAACAAAAAAACAATGCTTGTAATAGGAATTGCCGGTGGTACAGGATCCGGCAAAACTACAGTTGTTGATAAGATACTTCAGCAGCTTGATATTGAGGGAATGAATATCCTCTCTCAGGATAATTATTATCACGACAACCAGGGTCTTACATTGACGGAAAGAGAAGCTCTGAACTACGACCATCCGAAATCAATAGACTTTGACTTACTGATAAAACATGTAAAAGCTTTAAAAAACAATGAGCCGATTGAACAGCCGATTTACAGCTTTGTTACACATTCCAGAACAGGAGATCATGTCACTGTAGAACCTAAAAACGTATTGGTAGTAGAAGGAATTCTTGTTTTGACCAACAAAGAATTGCTGAAAGAATTTGATCTGAAGGTATTTGTTCATGCAGATTCTGACGAAAGACTGATCAGGAGGATCAGGAGAGATACCCAGGAAAGGGGAAGAGATCTGAGCGAAGTATTGCACCGTTATCAGACCACATTGAAACCAATGCACCAGGAATTTATCGAGCCTTCTAAAAATGAGGCCGATCTTATTATCCCTAATATGAAACAGAATTCCGTAGCCATTGATTTTTTAACTACTGTTATTAAAAACTCGTTGAAAAAACATTAAAAAATGGAAGAAAACAACCTTATCAAAGACATTCAGCCGAAATCTGAAACATTCAAACTTATCCAGAAATATGTTTTGAACAAGTATACCATTACGATCTGTCTGTTTTTGGTATGGATGATTTTTTTCGATAAAACTTCATTTCTTGTTATTAATGAACTGAATGGTGAGATTCATAAGTATGAAGAGCAGCTGGATTACTATAAAAAAGAGTACGAAAAAAATGATGCTTTTTATAAGAAACTGATGAACAACAAGTCAGAAAAAGAAAAATACGCAAGAGAAAATTATTTTATGAAAAAACCGAATGAAGAAATTTTCATTCTGGTGGTAGACAGCACAAAAGTGGCTAAAAAGTAATAAAAGTTGAATAGAATTATGTTGATGATGAAATGAATTTTTAGTTTTTAAATTTCACTTACAAAGCAAAATTCACCATTAACAATTCACAAATAAAAAACTAATGTCAAATACAGATATACTTTCAAACTGGGAAAACCTGGTCAAAAAACAACTTAAAACAGAGGATATCTATCCCGTTTTAGAAAAACAGAATCTGGAAGGAATAGAAGTGAAGCCTTTTTACACTGAAGTTCAGAAGCCTTTGGTAAACCTGCCAAGAGTTGAAGAAAGTACCCATCTGGTTGCAAGATACCACGAAAGTCTGGAAGAAGAAGTATTTGCATTTATGCTGGATCAGAATGTAGAAAATCTGGATCAGAAAACCATTTTTGTGAATAATAAAGATCTTGCAGGGCACATCAGTCCTAAAGAAGAAGACCAGTATTTTTCACTGATTGATGTTTTTAATGAAAAAGAAGGAAGTATTGATGATCAGCTGGTAAAAGAATTACTTTCAAAAGATTTTAGAAGAAATATCTGCGTAGATATCTCACTGCATCAGAATGCCGGAGCCGCTATCTATCAGCAGCTTGCAATTGCCCTTGCAAAAGCTAAGGAGTTAGCAGAAGTTTATGGAGCTGAAATTTTAAATAAACTGATTTTCAGAATAGCTGTAGGAGGAAGTTATTTCTTTGAAATGGCTAAGCTGAGAGCTTTTAAGATTATTTTCAACCAGCTTTCAAAAGAATACGGACTGGATGAAGTTCCTTACATCTTTGCTGAAACTTCGTTAAGAAATAAAGCTGTTTCAGATAATGAAAATAACCTGATCCGTTCTACGTTGGAGCTTGCTTCTGCCATGATTGGCGGAGCAGACGCTGTTTTCTCCAACAATTATCTTGTAGACAGAAGTACGGATAACTCGGAAGAGATCTCTTTCAAACAACAGATAGTTCTGGCCTATGAAAGTATCATCAACGTATTTGAAGATGCTTCCAACGGAAGTTATTATGTGGAAGATATCACCCGGCAGTTTGCAGAAAAAGCATGGGCTTTATTTGTTGAGATTGAAGAAGCAGGCGGATATCTTGAATTGTTGAAACAGGGAGTTATTCAGAAAAAAATCTATGATCATGCGATTGAAGAGCAGCAATGGATTGAAGAAGGGAAAATAAAGCTTATCGGAGTGAATCTGTACCCTAAATTAGACGTTAAAAAGTCCATCACGGATCTTTACAGCGAAAAAGAAATAAAAGCCGTTCGCTGGGCGGAAATGTTTGAATAAATTTAATTGCTCCCACAGATTTCTCAGATGACACAGCTTTTTACAGTGCAACTGTAGAAACTAAATTATACACAAATGAATGAAAATGAGATAAGCTTTTATATCAGGAAATCTATTTTTTCTGTATATAACGGGTTGGGACCAGGTTTATTGGAAAAGTTTACGAGAAAGTTTTGGCACTTGAATTAAAAAATAACGGTTTAAGCGTTAAAACCCAAGTTCCAATACCCATTACGTTTAAGGGAGTGTTTATTGATTCAAGCTTTATTGCAGATATAATTGTTGAAGACAAAGTTATTATTGAAATAAAATCAATTCCTGAAATAATTAATGTTCATCACAAGCAGCTCTTAACCTATTTAAAATTGACCAAACTGAAATTAGGAATATTGGTTAATTTCAATACTGATTATATTGATAAAAGTATTATTCGAAAAATAAACGGAAACATTTAATAAGCATAATAATCTGTGCAATTTGTGAAATCTGTGGGAAGTAAATTACTAAACAAAGAAATTCAAAACTATATCAATGCAAATCTGAAAACAGATTTACATACGCTATTATTAAAAAAATCACCATTTCCGGAGATTTCTATGCAGGAAATTGTACAGCAGATCAAGGGAAAACAGGTCGCAGAAAGAAAATTCCCTTTTCTTTTAAAAGAAGGTATTCTTTTTCCGCCACAGCTTAATCTGGAACAGTCATCATCAGAAAAAACGGCGCTTTATAAATCTGAAATTCTGAAAGGAAAGAAATTCATTGATCTCACAAGCGGTTTTGGTATTGATGCTTATTATCTCTCCCGAAATTTTGACGATATCACTTTGGTAGAACAAAATACCGCGCTTTTAAATATTGTTGAAAATAACTGGAACGTCCTGGGCCGTAAGGCAAAATTTATCAACAGAAAACTCGAAGATTTTCTGAATGAGAATCAGGAACACTTTGATGTCATTTATCTTGACCCGGCCAGAAGAGACGAGCAAAAAAATAAAGTTTTTCTTTTGGAAGATCTGTCTCCTGATATTCTTGAAATTCAGGAAAAATTATGCTCTATATCCGATCTTGTGGTGATAAAGCTTTCCCCGCTAATTGATCTTAAGTATCTTGTTTCGGTGCTGCCAGGTATTTCAAGAGTGGATATTATTGCTCTGAAAAATGATGTGAAAGAAGTTGTCGTATTTCTTTCCAGCGAAAATACGGATGAGATCATCTGTAACTGTGTGAACCTTGAAAGCAATGAATCTGTCTTTAGCTTTACATTTGGGGAAGAAGAAACTGCAGAATCGGAATATTCTGAACCGGAAAAATACATTTATATTCCCAACCATTCTATTTTGAAGGCGGGAGTCTTTAATTTGATTTCCCTGAAATTCGGATTGAAAAAACTTCATCCCAACAGCCATCTTTACACTTCCACTGAAAAGATTGAAAATTTTCCGGGAAGGATTTTGGAAATGGAATCTGTTGATTCTAAAAGTATTAAAAAGAAAGGGCAGTTTAATATCATTGCAAAAAATTACCCTTTAAAACCTGAAGAAATTAAAAAGAAATACGGTTTAAAAGACGGAGGAGATCAGTATCTTATTTTTACCCAATCCAAAAAAGGGAAAATAATATTAAAATCAGTATAAAAATGTTGCCGAAAAAAGCAGGATTTCTTACTTTTGGGCAATCAAAAATTGAAGCATGTAATCGCTTGCTGTTTGGAGAGTCAGAATAGATTAAAAATAGCGCGGTTCCATATTACCTTTTAAAAAAAATAATTTTACATATGAAAAAATTAGTTATCTGTTTAGCGATTGCAACGGTAGCGGTAAGCTGTAAAAAAGTTCCGCAAGGAGGAAACAAAGCTACTTTGAAACTTGAAGAAGGAGTAGAAAGATATTCTGACGCTCCTCAGGGAGAAGCTCACGGACATGAAGCTGCTGCTGCAGTGCATAAAGAAGAAGCTGCTGCTCCAAAAACAGACAGTACTGCTGCTGCAAAACCTGCTGAAGCTGATAAAGCTCCAAAAGCTGAACACTAATTAGAAGTACAAAATATATAAGTGCCCTGTTTCTGCAGGGCATTTTTTTATTAAAAAGAGGGCTATAGGGTTCATTAGCATGGGATTGGGAAAATCCTTTCTTTTTGTTTGTCCCTGCCAGGCATTTTTTTTAATTTTAACAAAATAAATTTTTACAATGCAAGAGACATTAAATTACATCAACGAAAACAAACAGCGTTTCGTGGATGAATTATTTGAGTTATTGAGAATTCCTTCTATTTCTGCGGATCCGGCGTATAAAGATGACGTTTTGAAATGTGCAGATGTAGTGGCGGCGCACCTTAAGACTGCTGGAGCTGACAATGTTGAAGTTTGCCAGACAAAAGGATATCCAATTGTTTTCGGGGAGAAAATTTTAGATAAAAGCTTACCTACAGTATTGGTATACGGACACTACGATGTTCAGCCGGCAGATCCGTTGGAATTATGGACAAAGCCACCTTTTGAGCCTTATATTGAAAAAACTGAATTACACCCTGAAGGAGCTATCTTCGCAAGAGGTTCTGCTGATGATAAAGGACAGTTCTTCATGCATCTGAAGGCTTTTGAGGCCATGATGAAAACCAATGCTCTTCCCTGCAATGTTAAATTTATCTTAGAAGGTGAAGAAGAAGTGGGTTCTGTAAGCTTAGGAGACTGGGTAAACGAGAACAAGGAGAAGTTAGCTTGCGATTGTATCTTAATTTCCGATACCCATATTTACAGCAATGAACAACCTACTGTAACAACAGGATTAAGAGGTTTAAGCTATGTAGAAGTAGAAGTGGAAGGTCCAAACAGAGATTTACACTCAGGCCTTTACGGTGGAGCGGTTCCAAATCCTATCCATGTCCTTTCAAGAATGATCGCTAATCTGATTGATGAAAACGGTCATATCACTATTGATGGGTTCTACGACAATGTAGAAACTGTTTCAGATGCTGAAAGAGCTGAAATGAACAAACTGAAAGACAATCCGGAAGAATTCAAGAAATCAATCGGATTAAGCAATATCGAAGGTGAAAAAGGATATACTACTTTAGAAAGAACTTCTATCCGTCCTACTTTAGACTGCAACGGAATCTGGGGTGGTTACACAGGAGAAGGGGCAAAAACAGTAATTCCTTCAAAAGCTTTTGCTAAAATTTCAATGCGTTTGGTTCCTTACCAGACTCCTCAGGAAATCACGGAAAAGTTCACGAAATATTTTGAAAAAATCGCTCCGGATACAGTAAAAGTAAAAGTAACTCCTCACCATGGAGGAATGCCGTACGTTTTACCAACCAATACAAAAGAATTTGCTGCTGCGAAACAGGCAATGGAATCAGCATTCGGAAAAGAAGTTCTTCCATACAGAGGAGGAGGAAGTATTCCGATTACAGCCATGTTTGAGCAGGTTTTAGGAGCTAAGTCTGTATTGATGGGATTCGGATTGGATTCTGATGCGATCCACTCTCCAAACGAGCATTATGGGCTGTTCAATTTCTATAAAGGGATTGAAAGTATTCCATTGTTCTTTGAGAATTATTCAAAGTAATTGATCAATATTACAATATCATAAGGTATTTCTGAAAAGAGATACCTTATTTTTTTGCTTTATATTATTCTGTTATCAACTGCCGGCAAAGCCTTTTTAAGAGTTTTAAAAATTAAATTCACTGAAAATAAAAGGGTTAATTTTTATTTGCAATAAGTTATTTCACTATTCATTGAAAGTTTATATTTTTAATACAAAACTTGATTTACTATGAAAAAATACTACTCAATTGCAATTTTGCTATCTTCAATATGCATTTTAGCCCAGCAGACCATTTCCTTTGAGCCTAATGAAGGATATAACACCGGAGATATCAATGGTCAGGCAGGCTGGATCAGTACTCCCACAGGAGGTATACCGCAAAATGTTACTCATCAGACCATCAGCATGGATAAAGCCAGTGATGGAAGCCGTTCCCTTAGAATTGTAAAAGAAAATACATATGGAACCCAGAATGATCCGATCATAGGAGGGTTTTATAACCTTCCGGCACCGTTGGTTTCCAACAATTTTTCTGTATCATTCGATATCAGTATATCACAGTTCAACGGCTCTGATTTTGGTTTTCAGGGCGTAAACAGTATTGATGACCAGTCTGTGGTGAGATTGGATTTTGAAAAAACAGGATCGGTAAAGATTTTAAACACGGTTTCAGGTATACCGGATCTGATTTCCCTGCCTTCAATCTGGATACCTAACACCTGGTTTCGGTTAAAAATAGTTGGAAGCGCCACAGATGTGCGGTATTACCTTAATAATGTGCTGATCTACACAGGAACAGCCGCCAATTCTTTAAATATAGACCAGCTTCGTTTCGTTCATAATAATTCATTGGGATCAGCTTATATCGATCATATCAAAATTAATAGTGAACTGGGGGTAATGGCGGTACATGATTCTAAAGTAAATACTAAGGAAATTGCGGTTTATCCTAATCCCGCCCATGATTTTATCAATATTAATACAGCCACCAAAGTAAAAAGTATTGACCTCTATGACGAGACAGGAAAACTCATAAAGACGGAAATAAACAACAATAAAATAGAGGTAAAAGGCTTAAGCGCAGGAATATATAGTGTCAATGTTAAAACCGAAGGAGGAAATTTTACAGAAAAAGTGATCATCCGATAAATTATTTCTTACCTCTGGAAACATGGGATCTTTTTAGCGTTTTAATGTATTCATGGATGATTTTTCGGAATTGATCTTCTTTCTTGGATTTAATATCTTTACTATTTTTGATTAAAAATATTATGTTAATTTGTTAATACGTGTAAAAAATTAACGTGTTTTGCTTTTTAGGTTTAAAACGTATATATTTGCTTTAAACTAAAAAAATATCATGAAGAAACTTTACATTTTCGCAATTTCGTTGATTTCAATATCATCTTTTGCACAGCAGACCATTTCTTTCGAAGCCAGCGAAGGATATACAGCAGGAAACATTAATGGACAGCAGGGTTGGGTTACGACCAACGACGGAGGAGTGCCGCCGGTGTATATTACAAGCCAATTGGTATCATCTGAAATAGCAAGCCAGGGATCAAATAGTTTTAAAATCACTCCGGATCCAGCGTATGGGCCGCAACAGAACCCGGTAATGGGTGGATTCTATACCTTTGCGACACCCCTGACATATAACAGCTTTACGCAATCATTTGATGTAAGACTTACCCAGAAAAGTACATCAAGTTCAGATTTTGTGTTTAGAACAGTAAGTACAACAGGGGCAGGAGGGATCGTTACTTATATTGATTTTTCTTATGATGGAAGCATTCTGATTGCAACAGCGGGTTCAAATAATTTAGTCAATACCAACCAGACCTGGAATGCCAATACTTGGTACAGGGTAAAAATAGTTTCTACGGCTACGGGAATCCAATATTTCCTGAATGATGCTCTGATCTATACAGGACAGCCATTCAGCAACAATAATATTAACAGAATGGATTTTGTACATGATAACTATGGAGGTTCGGCCTATATCGATAATATCAAAATCAATAATGAAGCAGCGTTATCTACGAAAGATGCCGTTAAAAATGATGTGAAACTGTCCATCTATCCAAACCCGGCTACTGATGTGATAAAAATTACAACGCCTAACAAAATCAAACATGTTGAAGTATATGATATGTCAGGAAAAAGAGTGGATGTAACACTCAATGGTGATCAGGTAAACGTTAGAAATCTATCTGCCGGAGCTTATTTATTGAATGTGGAAACAGAAGGAAGAAACTTTACAGAGAAGTTCATCAAAAAATAATTACTGATAAATCTTAGTATCTGCAAAACGCTCCAATTGGAGCGTTTTTGTTATTTTAGAGAATTAAAAATTTTAATCATATGTCAGATCATAAAACAGCTTATATAACAGGCGGAACCAAAGGAATAGGTTTCGGGATTGCGAAAATTTTAATTGAAAACGGCATTTCTGTAGCATTTTCAGGAAGAAAAAGAGAAGATGTGATGAAGGCGGAAGAAGAACTTAAGCAATATTCAGAAAATGTTTTGGGAATTGTTTCTGATGTAAGAAGTCTCGAAAGCGAACAGGAAGCTGTAAAATATACCGTTGAAAAGTTCGGAAGGCTGGATTATGTTATTGCTAATGCAGGATTAGGGATTTTTAAGCCCGTAGATGAACTTACCGCAGCAGAATGGAATGATATGATAGATACCAATCTTACAGGGGTTTTCTATACTTTAAAAGCCTCTGTAGAAGAGTTGAAAAAGACAGAAGGCTACTATATTACCATTTCCAGTCTTGCAGGTGCCAATTTCTTTGAAAACGGAACTGGATACAATGCTTCCAAATTCGGAGTGGTAGGCTTCACTCAGGCTGCCATGATCGATTTAAGAAAATACAATATTAAGTCTACTGTAATTATGCCTGGATCAGTAGCCACTCATTTTAATGGAAATATTCCGTCTGAAAAGGATAATTGGAAGATTCAGCCCGAAGATATGGGGAATCTTGTGCTGGATATTTTAAAGATGAACCCAAGGGTTTTGCCGAGTAAAATAGAGTTTAGGGCAACAAAACCAGCGAAGTAACTACATCTAATGTATTGAATAATAATTTACTAAGTATTATGCATGCATAATATATTTTTTATTTATATTAGCAAAAATTAATTCAAACAAAATCTCTGCATAAACTGTCACAATTTTATGCATCAAAAGGGAAAAAATAAAATAGACACATGAAACCTTAAGGTTACATATGACCAATAAAAAAATTAAGAACAACATATGAAAATATTAGTTTGTATTAGTAGTGTTCCGGATACTACTTCCAAAATTAACTTTACAGCAGACAAATCTGCTTTCGACAAAAACGGAATTCAGTGGGTAATCAATCCTCTAGACGAATTTGCGTTGACAAAAGCGGTTAAACTTCAGGAATCTCAGGGAGCAACAGTAACGGTAATCAACGTAGGTGATGCTGCTACAGAGCCTGTAATCAGAAAAGCTTTGGCAATTGGAGCTAACGATGCGGTAAGAGTAAATCTTGACCCGAAAGACAGCTATTCTACAGCAAAAGAAATTGCAGCTGTGGCTCAGAACGGAGGATATGATCTTATCCTTTGTGGAAAAGAATCCATCGATTATAACGGAGGTTCTGTTCCGGGAATGGTAGCTCAGCTATTAAACCAGCCTTTCGTAAACGCTTCTGTAGGACTAGACGTGAACGGAAGTGAAGCTACAGCAGTAAGAGAAATTGAAGGAGGAAAAGAAACTATTTCAGTAAAATTACCGGCAGTTATTGCAGGTCAGAAAGGATTGGTAGATGAAAAAGATCTTATCATCCCGAATATGAGAGGAATTATGTCTGCAAGAACAAAACCTTTGCAGGTAGTAGAGCCTTCTTCTTCAGAAGTAAAAGTTCAGGGAGTATCTTATGACAGCGTTCCGCCAAGAGCCGCAGTGAAAATGGTTTCTCCTGATAATCTGGATGAGTTGGTAAGATTACTTCACGAAGAAGCTAAAGTAATCTAATCTTTAAATTTTTCAATCTTTAAATCTTAAATGTAAAACAATGGCAGTATTCGTATACGCAGAAAATATAAACGGAGTTTACAAAAAAGCAGCTTTCGAAGCAGTTTCTTATGCTAAAGCTATCGCTGATAAGGCGGGAGATACCGTTACGGCAATCTCTGTAAACCCAACTGATTCTTCAGATTTATTATACAAATATGGAGCATCAAACGTTATCAATATCAAAGACGAAGGTCTTAAAAATTTCTCAGCAAAAGCATTTGCACAGGCTGTAAGTGAAGTAGCAGATGGAAATATTATCGTTTTCCCTCACACTACTGACGCTTCTTCCGTAGCTCCTATGCTTGCTGTGATGAAGAACTATTCTTTAATTACCAATGCATTGGAAGCTCCAGAAAGCCTTTCTCCTTTCCAGGTAAAAAGAAGAGCATTCTCAGGAAAAGGTTTCATGCACGCAAAAGCAGAAGGAAGCGGAGTAATCGTTACTGTTTCTCAAAACGCTTTCGGTGTTAAAGAAAATGCAGTGTCAGGTTCAGAAGAAGTGAAAAACTTATCTGTTGCCAATGAAGATACTAAGGTGATTTCTCACGAGCAGAGTTCAGGTAAATTAGACCTTAAAGAAGCTGAAATTGTTGTTTCTGCAGGTAGAGGTATGAAAGGACCTGAAAACTGGGGAATGATTGAAGATCTGGCAAACGTTTTAGGAGCAGCTACAGCTTGTTCTAAACCGGTTTCTGATATCGGATGGAGACCTCACACGGAACACGTAGGACAAACAGGTAAAGCAATTTCTCCGAATCTTTATGTTGCAGTAGGAATTTCAGGAGCGATTCAGCACCTTGCGGGAGTTAACTCTTCAAAAACTATCGTAGTAATCAACAGTGATCCTGAAGCACCGTTCTTCAAGTCTGCTGACTACGGAGTAGTAGGAGATGCTTTCCAGATTATTCCTGCACTAACAGAGAAAATTAAAGCAATTAAAGGATAAGAAAGTGAATTGTGAATAGTCAATTCGCTTTGCTCGTCAATTTTTTAATGAAATAATTCACTTGCGAAGCAAAATTCACTATTGACGTTTGACAATCATCAACAATACAGATAAAAGCTCGGCTTTCCGGGCTTTTATTTTTGCGTAAAAAAGTGAAAACACAACAAAAAATTAATCTATATTTGTAGCTATGGATTATAAGCAGCTAATTATTCGCGGAATATCGTACAGCCAGACCCAGTCGGGGGCGTACGCATTGTTACTGGAGCATGAAGAAACACACATAAAATTACCTGTTGTTATAGGAAATTTCGAAGCTCAGTCTATCTCTCTCGGATTGGAGAAAGATATTCATCCACCGCGTCCTCTTACTCATGATTTATTTACAAAATTTATAGTTTCTGCCAATTATGAGCTGATTTCTGTCATTATCTATCAGATTGTAGACGGAGTTTTCTTCTCCAATATCAACTTTAAAAATAAAGTAACCGACGAAGAACTGATCCTTGATGCCAGAACTTCCGATGCCGTTGCAATGGCCGTAAGATTTGATGCGCCTATATTTACAACACAGCAGGTTTTAAATGAAGCCGGAATTTTACTGGAACTGGAAGATGTTTCAAAAGAAGATCAATCTTTCTCAGAAACTGTACAGACAGAAGATAACTTAAAATCTCTTTCAATGGAAGAACTTCAGAAATTATTGGATGAAGCCGTTAAAGAAGAAGACTATGATACCGCCCTTGAAATCCAGGAAGAAATCAAGAGGAGGAAAAAGAAAATTGACTAAAGAGATACTTTTTTTATAAACTATGAATTTAAAATTACGACTGACCATCCTCAGTTTTCTCCAGTTTTTTGTTTGGGGAGCCTGGCTGATTACGATGGCTAACTTCTGGTTTGGTACAAAGCATTGGGACGGGACTCAGTTTGGAGCTGTGTTCGGAACAATGGGAATAGCTTCCATCTTTATGCCAACCATTACTGGAATTATCGCTGACCGCTGGGTAAATGCGGAGCGCATATTTTCAGTATTACACATTCTTTATGGGGTTATTCTTTTTATACTGCCTCATTCTGCAGATCCGAATTCCTTCTTTTCGGTAATGCTCGTGGCCATGTGTTTCTACATGCCTACCATCGCATTGGCCAATTCAATTTCTTATACAATCCTGAAAAATAACAATCTGGATGTGGTGAAAGACTTCCCGCCGATTCGTGTATGGGGAACTATTGGTTTTATTGTTGCCATGTGGATCACCAACCTTAGTGGAAATAAAGCAACAGAAGGTCAGTTTTATATCGGAGGTGTTGTAGCAATTTTCTTAGGAATTTATGCCCTTACACTTCCAAAATGCCCACCACAAAAACTGATTGATAAAAACTCACCATTATCCGAGCAATTAGGCTTGAATGCATTTAAGCTTTTTGGAAACTATAAAATGGCATTATTCTTTATGTTTTCAATGCTTTTGGGAGCTGCGCTTCAGCTTACCAATGCCTATGGTGACGTATTCTTAAGTGAATTTGCTAATTTCCCTAAATATGCAGACTCATTCGTGGTACAGAGATCTACCATCATTATGTCAATTTCCCAGGTTTCAGAAACCCTGTTTATTTTGGCAATTCCTTTCTTCCTGAAGAAATTCGGAATTAAAAAAGTAATGCTGATGTCTATGCTGGCCTGGGTATTAAGGTTCGGTTTCTTTGCGTATGGGGTGCCGGACGGATTTGGACTTTCGTTAATCATCCTTTCGTGTATTGTATACGGAATGGCTTTCGATTTCTTTAATATCTCAGGATCGCTTTTCGTAGAAACAACTACTGACAAAAAGATACGTTCTTCAGCTCAGGGATTATTCATGATGATGACGAACGGTTTTGGAGCAGTTTTCGGAAGTTATGCCGCAGGATGGGCTATTGACAAGTTCTTTACCCATAAGTTTTCTACAGCTTCAGATCTGTCTGCTTATCTGCAAACGACACCTGATAATCCTACTTTCCTGAACATTTTAAAGAACAGCTTCAATGCAGCTGTGAATACAGATGGAACTCTTTCTTCTATAGTAATGGTGAAAGACTGGCAGCAGATATGGCTTTCTTTCGCAATCTACGCATTAATACTGGCGATTTTCTTTGCGGTATTGTTCAAGCATAAACATAACCCGGAAGATGTATCCTCAGTGAAACATTAATTGAAACTTATTTTTATTAAAATATTAAATTGCATTTTTGAAAAAAGATGCAATTTTTTTATATTCCAATATCCTTTTATCAAATAAAGCTTTGCAGAAGAAAATTATGGACTTCAGATGGATATAGAACAGTAAATGTTAATTTTTAATTTGATAATAAATTGTATTTTTCTTTATATAATAATTAAAAATATTGAATCATTTTTATGACTAACAAGTGTTCGGGTGCAGAATTTCTATTTTTAAATCACCCTATTTAAAACTGTGTTTTTTTTTGTATTTTGGCACTTTAGTAAATATGAAAAATATTCAGTTATTAGGATTACTGTTAGTAATTGTAGGTAGTTTTCTACCCTTGGTACATGTACCTGTAATAGGGAACTGGAACTATTGGAAGCTTGATCATTATCTGGCTATCGCATGCTGGATTTTCTCCGCATGTGCCGTTTTTGGGATCGTAAACAATAGTGCAAAAATTGTAAGGTTCTTTGGTATTCTCCTTATTCTTCTATTCGGATTTACCTTAGTTGCTGTGAAAATGCAGTCGCTGCAATACTTTAGCTTTTTACCATTCAAATCCTGGCAGGAAACTTTTGCAGGGATCGTTAAGCTGAAATGGGGTTGGGCTGTAGAGTTTTTAGGTGCTTTTCTGATGGTTTTTGCAGGAGGAAATAAAAAAGTAAATAACAGAACACAAATATAATATGAACTTTTTAAAAATATTTTCAGCAGGAATTTTGTTGACGACCGCTGTACAGGTGCATGCTCAGACAACAGAACAGAAAAAACCGGATAATCCGCCTAAGTGTACTAACATAAAAGAAGGAAAATTTCTAAGACCCAATTATCCGGAATCAATATGGCATATGACCATTAAAGACAATGTTCAAACCGAATATTTCAATAATGGAAAAGATTATATCAAATCGACATTGGTTTTTGTGGATGACTGCAATTATAAAGCAATCGTGATAGAGAAATCCGATAAAAATGATCCTGCACAGATAGGAGACGTCTTCAATAATAAAATAGTCGCTACTCAGGATAATCTTCTGAAAGTGAATACCAAAATTGAAGGGACTCAATTTGACGTGGTATATATAAAAGTGAAATAAATTCTAACTATAAAACGGGATTTTTATTCCGTTTCAGCTAAATAAAAATTATATACATGAAAGAAGTATTCATTGTTTCCGCGGTAAGAACACCTATGGGGAGTTTTATGGGAAGCTTATCAACAGTTCCGGCTACAAAACTGGGAGCAACTGCCGTAAAAGGAGCATTAGATAAAATTGGTTTAGATCCTAATATTGTTCAGGAAATCTATATGGGGAATGTTCTTCAGGCTGGAGAAGGCCAGGCGCCGGCTCGTCAGGTTGCTATAGGAGCAGGTCTTTCAATCAATACACCTTCTACTACAGTTAATAAAGTTTGTGCTTCAGGAATGAAGGCTGTAACAATGGCAGCGCAGGCGATCAAAGCTGGTGATGCTGATGTAATTGTTGCCGGAGGTATGGAAAACATGTCTTTAGTTCCTCATTATTACAATGCAAGAGTGGCTACAAAGTTAGGCGATATCAAGATGCTTGACGGAATGGTACTTGACGGACTTACAGACGTGTACAATAAAGTACATATGGGAGTATGTGCAGAAAAATGTGCTACAGACTATAATATTACAAGAGAAGATCAGGATAACTTCGCTATCGAATCTTACAAAAGATCAGCAAAAGCCTGGAGCGAAGGTAAATTCAGCGAAGAAATTGTACCGGTTTCTATCCCTCAGAGAAAAGGAGAGCCTGTGATTTTTGCTGAAGATGAAGAATACAAAGCAGTCAACTTTGACAGAATTTCAACACTTCCTACCGTATTCAAAAAAGAAGAAGGAACAGTAACAGCAGCAAACGCATCTACTCTGAACGATGGTGCTTCTGCATTAATCCTTGTTTCCAAAGAAAAAATGGAAGAACTTGGATTGAAGCCTCTGGCAAAAATCGTTTCTTATGCTGATGCAGCACAGGAGCCTGAAAACTTTACAACAGCTCCGGCAAAAGCGTTACCTATCGCGCTTAAAAAAGCAGGATTAGAAGTTTCCGATATCGATTTCTTCGAATTCAACGAAGCTTTCTCAGTGGTAGGACTGGCAAACAACAAGATTTTAGGACTGGATGCTGCTAAAGTAAACGTAAACGGAGGAGCGGTAGCATTAGGGCATCCACTGGGAAGTTCAGGTTCAAGAATCATCGTTACATTGATCAATGTATTGAAGCAAAATAATGCGAAATACGGAGCTGCTGCTATCTGTAATGGTGGTGGTGGTGCTTCTGCTATTGTAATTGAAAACTTATAATTGATAAGTACATAACCGCATTTTGTGGTTTAAAATATAAAAATCGGGGTTCAAAAACCCCGATTTTTTAGTTACAGGGTCTGAAAATTACCATTTCAGCCAGATAATTTATCGACATAGATATAGCAGGCCGTATACCTTCAACAGATATGATTTAACCTCTGATGGTATAAAATAGGATTAAAACTTTGCTGAATTATTTCAATACTTTAAAATTATTATTTTCAAAATAATATTAAAAACTGTAGAATATTCCGTAGTTTTTCTATTTTTGTGCTACTAATATATATTTGAAATGTCTGAAACTGAGAATCGACAGCCTAAAAACATAAAGAATAATCCGAAAATTATGAAAGCCTGGGCTGTATATGACTGGGCAAATTCTGTTTATTCCCTGGTGATTACCTCTACCATTTTCCCCATTTACTACTCAATTCTTACTACTGCTTACGAGAAAAAGGAATATGTAGCGGAAACAAAAACATGGATTGATGTTCCGGTAAGGCATATGATCAGAATTTTCGGTGAGGAATATCAGCCGGATGCCGTGTATGGATATTCTCTCACGATATCATTCTTTATCGTAGTATTGTTATCTCCGTTTTTGTCTTCTCTGGCCGATACCATCGGAAACAAAAAATCTTTCCTGCAGTTTTTCTGCTATCTTGGTGCCACATCTTGTATGGGATTGGCTATGTTTACGGGAATGCATAACGTATTTTTAGGACTTTTATTCAGTATTACAGCCAGTGTAGGTTTCTGGGGAAGTTTAGTCTTTTACAACTCTTTCCTTCCGGATATTGCCACACCGGACAGACAGGACGCTCTTTCTGCAAGAGGATATGTTTACGGATACATCGGTTCCGTAGTTTTGGTCGTAATCTGTTTGGTACTGATTCAGGTTTTTGCGAAAGGAGCCGCGCAGCAGTTACTGTTTACGAGAATCAGTTTCCTTTTAACAGGAGCATGGTGGTTCGGGTTTTCTCAATATACCTTCAAGCACCTTCCTCAGTTTGGGGATGTGAAAGATAAACTGCCTAAAGATTTAGTACTGCTGAACTATAAGAATATCTTCAAAAAACATGAAGAACAGGGAGGATTCTTTGAAGTATTTAAAGATAACCTGAGCTTCTATAAAGATATTGCAAAAGAAAGTTTCCACGAACTGTTTAAAGTAGGAGGAGAGCTTTTCAAAGATAGAAATCTGAAATTCTTCCTGTCGAGCTTCTTCTTTTACAGTGTAGGAATGCAGACGATTTTCCTTATGGCAACATTATTTGGAAAAAGTGAAATTAACCTTGCTCAGGATAAGCTGATCGGAACTCTTTTGGTGATTCAGATTGAAGCGATCATTGGAGCCGTTATTTTCTCAAGATTATCTAAGAGAATCGGTAACAAAAATGTTATTTCAATTGCGATCATCCTATGGATTGTAGCTTGTCTTTGGGCTTATTTCCTGAACAAAGAAAACCCAACAGTAGAATACCAGTTTTATGGAGTTGCTGCAGTAGTAGGGTTGGTAATGGGTGGTCTTCAGGCTATGTCGAGATCCACCTATTCAAAACTACTTCCTGAGAACTCAATGGAGAATACAACCTATTTCAGCTTCTATGATGTGTTGGAAAAAATAGCTATTATCATTGGAACATTTATCTTTGCAACATTGATCGAGCATTTCAATAATATGCGTATTGCAGCATTGTCCATGACTATATTCTTCGCCGCAGGATTGATTTTAATCAGATTCCTGAAGGTTAAAATGAGAAAAGACAGAGAAACATTATAAAATTGAAAGACGTTATTTTTAACGTCTTTTTTATTGCACTGAAATAATAATTTCCATTATTGTTTTGATTATTGTCTATTATTTACAAATTTTTGTATTTAAACATTTTACATTGCTATAATTGAGAGAATATTCTTATTTTTATAAAAAAAACTAATAATGCGAAAACTCTTACTATTAGGCTCATTACTATTGGGCATTTTTTGTATTGGGCAAAATTTAAAACCTTTAGCCCGTAAAATCCATGAATACGAAAAATTAAACTACCGGGCACCTAAGTATGATTTATTTGATGTGAAAGATGACGGTGACATGTCAGATTTGAGGAAAACAGCTGCCGATGCAACAGTATTCAGGCTGAATATGCCTAAGCTGATGAGATTACTCGCGGAAAGCCCTGAACTTCTCGAAGTGTCTTTTCCTTTTGAGGATGATAAAGAAATAATAGTTCAACTTTATAAACAATCAATTTTTGCAGAAGGATTTAATGTCAAAACCAAAAAGGATGAACTGGTCTCTTACAAACCTGGGATCTATTATCGGGGTATTGTGAAAGGGGACGATAATTCCCTCGCAGCCTTTAGTTTTTTTGATAATGATGTGGTAGGAATTATTTCCACACCTGCTCTGGGGAATGTGGTTGTTGGAAAGCTTAAAGACTCAGAAACTTTTGTAAGCTATTCAGACTCTAAACTGGCCATACAAAACAGTTTTGTTTGCAAAGCAGATGAATTGATGAAAAACAAGTTGCAAAAATCTCCTCAACCTTCTCAGTTAACCCAAAAGACAGTAACTGACAATTGCGTCAGGACCTATTATGAGGTAGGATATAAACCCTATGAAAATAACGGTTTCAATATGACAGCTACTGTTAATTGGATGACGGCTATGCATAATAACGTTGAAACATTGTATTTTAATGATGATATCAGGATATCTTTAAGTGAAATTTATGTATGGACAACACAGGATCCTTATATAGCAGGGCATGATGCGAATTTAGCCATGTTTAGTAATAATAGAATTTTGTTTAATGGAGATATTGCAAGCTTAGTAACTTCTCCTTCAAGTACAGGGGTAGCCTATATTAATTCACTTTGTTCGGATTTGAAATATTGCTATTCTCCTGTTCGCCCAAACTATGAGCAGTTTCCACTGTATTCCTGGAATATCTTTATAATTGCACATGAAATGGGACATGGTTTAGGATCTCCACATACGCACGCCTGTGCATGGAATGGAAATAATACTGCTATTGATGGATGTGGAGTTTTGGCCGGATCTCAGGGAAGTACATGCCCCGGACCACTGCCGGGAAATGCAGGAGGAACAATAATGAGCTATTGTCACCTGGTTTCTGGGGTTGGAATCAATTTTAGTAATGGTTTTGGAACGCAGCCTGCCGAACTAATACGAAATATCATTAATTCTAAATCTTGTCTTGGGATGAACTGTACTTCTTCATGTGAGATTACCGTACTGGATGTTAGTGTTTCTGGTGTAACTCAAAATTCTGCAGATATTTTTATTCTAGATGGAAGTATGTCGTCCTGGAGATATAAACTTTGCAAAATTGATGGAACAGTTGTACAGTCAGGAACTACTAATTCTAATAGCTTTGTTTTAAATAATTTGACTCCAAATACTTACTACAATATATTCATTGGAAGTGAATGCTCTGGACCTCTGGCATTTCAGAAGCATAGAACATTTTTAACGGATGGAGATTGGTGTTCAGGTGTACGCTTTACAGACTCTGGAGGTCTTTCAGGAGGATATACCAATAATGAAAAATTAACCAAAACTTTTTACCCACTTTCCAACTCAAAATTGACATTGTATTTCAATGAATTTAATTTGGAAAATTTTAAAGACTATATGTATGTATATAATGGACCTTCAGCAGGGGCTCCATTATTTCCAAACGGTAATAATTTGACAGGAACACTACTTCCTGGACCGTTTGTCTCCACAGATCCTACCGGAGCTATTACTGTCGAGTTTTTCTCCAATGAAGCTGGCACAGCAAACGGATGGAATGCAGGGTTTCTATGTAAATTTTTAGGAGTTGAAGATATAGATGTGAAGGATAATATAGTCTCCATATATCCAAATCCTGCAAAAACAACAATCATTATTTCATCAAAAGAAAATTTAAAATCTTATAAAATCTTTGATGAAGCAGGGAGATTGGTTACATCAACTTCTTCCCTGAAAGGTAATAAAACCGAGATTAATTTATCTTCTATTAAAACAGGAAATTATGTAATCAGTATTGAAACTGAAAAGCAAACTGTGAATAAGAAATTGATCAAGCAGTAATTTTAAATAAAAGCCTGAAAATATCAGGCTTTTTCCTATTTTTAATAAATAGAGAACTGAAGAAAGTAAAATAGAAGACAATTCGGCCTGAGTTTTGCTTATATTCAGCGGAATAATTTTAACTTTGCAAAAAGATTTATTGTCAATATGACCAATCCTTTATTTTATGCAAAAATAATCCTGTTTGGAGAATACGGAATGATTGAAGATTCCCAGGGGCTTGTTGTACCTTACAGCTTCTATAAAGGGACTTTGAAATTCTCAGATTTGAGTTCTGATTTCGAACTTAATTCCAACAGACATTTGCAGAAATATTCTGAATTTCTTACAGCACTTGATCTTTCCGACGACTTTAAGCTGGATATCGAGAGCTTTAAAAATGATATTTCAAACGGACTTTTCTTTGATTCCAATATTCCTCAGGGATATGGAGTGGGAAGTTCCGGGGCTTTGGTAGCTGCTATTTTTGAAAAATATTCAGTCAGCAAACTAAATCCTGAAAACATTTCAAAAGATAATCTTAAAAAATTAAAAGCTGTTTTCGGTGAAATGGAAAGTTATTTCCATGGAAAAAGTTCAGGAATGGATCCACTGATCTGTTATATGAATCTGCCAATCCTTATCGAAAATAAAGAAAATTTAGACAGGGTAAATATTCCCGAAGGCGAAGAAGGAAAAGGAGCTATTTTCCTGATCGATTCCGGAATGACTGGTGAAACAGGTCCTATGATCCAGATTTTCTTCGAAAAAATGAAAACAGAAGGTTTCCGTAAAACCCTGAAAGAAGAGTTCATCCGTTATAACAACGCATGTATCGAATCTTTCCTTAAAAAAGACATGAATCCATTCTTCAGAAATCTTAAAAAGCTTTCTCACTGGGCTTATGAACATTTCCGTCCTATGATCCCTGAAAGTATTTTTAACATCTGGAAAAAAGGTCTGGATTCTAACGCTTATTATCTGAAACTGTGCGGTAGCGGTGGAGGCGGCTATATCTTAGGATTTACCAAAGACTATGCAAAAGCAGAAAAAATGCTTGACGGCTTCCAAAAAGAAGTGATTTACAGATTTTAAACAGATTGGAATGAATTCTGAAAAAGAACCTTTCCAATCTAAAAATTATCTCTCAAAATCTCTATTCTACAGATTTTCACAATTCGTGGGCTTTCTTCTCGGAGCACGGTTTTTTGTAGCGGCTCTGCTGACGTTTGCTCTCTATGTTTCTACTTTTTTCCTGTTCAATCAGGATGAATCCTTCAGAAAATTTGTCTTTGATTTTAAAGTTCACGGTATTATTTTTTGTACCGTCCTTACAATTCTGGCAGGTGGTATTATCAACCAGTTTTACGATCTGGAGAAAGATCATGTAGTAAAGCCTTTCAGAACAAGGGTTCAGAGCTTCATCAAACAGAAATATTTTCTCTATGCCTACCTGGCACTAAGTGCAATTTCTCTGGGGGTAGCCTGGATAATTTCTCATAATGTATTTGTTTTTTTCCTGGTCTATCAGTTCTTTATGTGGTTTTACAGCCATAAACTGAGCAGAATACTGATCCTGAACAATCTTACTTTTGTCAGTCTGACGCTATATCCGTTCTTTGGAATGATGGTGTATTACGAAACCTTTTCCAAAAAGGTTTTCCTGATGGCTGTTTTTCTATTCCTTATCCTGTTATGTATTGATATTGTGAAAGATACTCTTACCAGAAGTGTGGATAAAGCTTTCGGATATACTACCATTCCCAATTATTTTAAAAGCAGAAATACAAAAATTATTCTGACTTCTTTATTGATCATTACCATGGCAGTTTCAATGAATATTATTACGAAAACCAGCACTACCGGATTCATGGCTTATTATTTTGCCGGCGGGCTTTTTGTCATGATTGTATGCATATATCTTCTTTTAAATGCTTCCAGAAGAAGTAACTTTCTTACATTGAACGTGTTACGATTCTGGGTTTTTGTGGGAATCATCGCCATGCTTTTAAATGGAATAGAGCATAAATTGTAAAAAAAATCTTTAAATAAACTGAGGTTATTATTACCTTTGCATAACTAAATTTAATAAATAGGAATGCCCATTTTTAATGATACTAAAATTGCATTTGCAGACAAGTCTGATGCACAACTGAGAAAGGCTTACTGGATGTTTAAAATGATTGAACAGCCCGCTCTTACAAGCCTTGGAACATCTGTTCTGAATTTCACAGTACACAATAATTTCCCTTTCGTTACCGGAATTGTAAAAAATACCTTATTTGAGCAGTTCTGTGGTGGTGAAACCCGTGAAGAAAGCATGAAAGTTGTAAAGCAACTGTTCAAAAGAGGAGTTGGGAGTATTTTTGATTATTCCATCGAAGGGAAAGAAGATGAAGAAACTTTTGATGCGGTTTGCAAAGAAATCAAGGACATTGTACGATTCTCAGTAGGAAATCCGGCAATTCCTTTTATTGTATTTAAACCTACCGCATTCGGAAGAATTGATCTTTATGAAGCTGTTGGAAAAGGCGCTGAGCTTACTACCAGCCAGAAAGAAGAATGGGAAAGAGTGGTAAAAAGATTTGATGAAGTATGCAGTCTTTGTCACGAACATGATAAAAAAGTAATGGTAGATGCTGAAGAAACCTGGATGCAGGATGCAGCAGACCATCTTTGTGAAGAAATGATGGAGAAATATAACCAGCAGAAACCTATCGTTTGGAATACCATCCAGATGTACAGAACCGGAAGACTGGAGTATATGGAGGCACATCTTCAGAGAGCAAGAGAGAAAAATTACTTCATCGGTTACAAAATCGTTCGTGGTGCTTACATGGAAAAAGAAAGAGCCAGAGCCGCAGAAAAAGGGTACGCAGATCCTATTCAGCCAACCAAAGAGGCTTCAGATAAGAACTATAATGCAGGAATTGATTTTGTGATGGATCACCTGGATAAGGTTTCAGCATTCTTTGGTACCCATAATGAAATCTCCTCAGAGTTGATTATGGATAAAATGAAGGCAAAATCTCTGGAAAACGGCAATCCGCACGTCTATTTCGGACAGCTTTACGGGATGAGTGATAATATCACCTTCTATTTGTCTGATAAAGGCTACAATGTGGCTAAATATCTTCCATACGGACCTGTAAAGGATGTCGTGCCTTATTTGACGAGAAGAGCCCAAGAAAACACCTCTGTAGCCGGACAAACCGGAAGAGAGCTTGGACTGATCAAAAAAGAATTGGAAAGAAGAAAGAAATAATAATATTGTCCACAATATATATTGGGCCTGCAGTTTTGCAGGTCTTTTTTATTGGAATTAAAAGATGGAAATGAAAAGTAAATTAATGATAATGAATGTAATGATAAGATGTGTTGGTTATAGTGTAAAATAATTCAGTTTTTATTGCTGATTTGATTTAAAATAGTTATATTTGATAAAGCTATAAAAAAACATAAAACAATATCTTCATTTACTAATACACTTCTGTCCTATGACAGTAACTATCCAATACACTAATCACTCTTATTAAAACTAAATTATAAAAATATAGTAGGGGATCAGACGATCATAAAAGGTAAAAACTCTGTCACTGGTATCCGTGAAAATTTTTTAAAAATAAAATAAAGCAATAGCTTTAGTTTTCTTCTTCAAATATTTTTTTAACCTGATCATTTCCTTGATCAGGTTTTTTAAGGCTCAAAACTTTCAAATTTTCCGTTTTCATAGAACAGAACAATACGTTTTATCTTACTTTGTTGATTACCAAATAGTTGTCCCAAAATATGATCACCCGAATTTTCTAATCGCTGAGAATCCGATATTTTTTCCGGAGCTTTATCATGGGCCGGTATAAACGATTCTCCAGGACTTGATATTGAAGGTTCTGCTTCCGTTTCATCACTTCCGAATTCATCATCATCATTCATCATAGTAAAAAGATCGGGTAGTGGAGTTGTCTTTATTTTTTCCTCTTCGGTATGCTCTTCGTTAATTTCTGATTCCGGCAGTTGAGATTTCAGCATCTCACCTTCACCAGTAACCAGCCAGTCCCAAAGAAGTTCCGGGAAACGGGATTTTATTTTTATGATAAATTCAAGAGACGGTTTGTTTCTTCCTGATGTGATATGTGAAATGGATGAACGCTGTACATCAATCTCATCTGCAAACTCAGAAGGAGTAAGACGAGAATACTCTATAATTTTGGAAATTCTTTCATTTAAACTCATAAAAATAAGCCTTTAATTATTTTACAAATGTAACATATATAATTTACAAATGCAAAATACAAATGTAAATAATTTGAAATTCCTTTTGTATACATTTGTAACAAGGTTTTAATTGTTTTAAAATCAAATCATTATATGTAAATTACAATTGTATTTACTTATCAGATGAATCTACCATTACCGCTGTAGACAGATAGTTTCGATCTGGTAAAAGACTACGATTCTTTAAAAAAACTGGTTTAAAAATGTAAATTAAGCCCATCGATGGAGCTATTTTATCCATTAAATAGCTTTAAAAACAGAATATACATTATTAAACCACTTAAATCGTTTCCGGAAATAAGATTATCGATAAATACCTTATAAAACACATATAAAGCAATTTTAATAGAGTTTACAGTAGTAAATTACTGATGTAAATACACTATTTTGGCCCATATTTGGCCAAATTGAGGGGAAAATACTGTTCCTGTTAAGCAACTCATTTTATCAAAGATTAAAACTCCTGATAAAAAGTATTATTTGAATAATTTTCAGACATCCATTTGATTTTTCTGTGATTTTACATATGTATACACTACTAAACAACTTGGTTTTCCACAATTTTTATGTTTAGTAAAATAACTCTCAAATAGCAAAAATGCTCTATTTTTACACTTAAAGTACAGTTATAAATACAGTTGAATTAAACTTTATAAAGTGCTGAATTTTAATATTTTAAATATTTGTTATTGAATTATTCGCAATCCACAATTTTATCCACAGACAAATTGTCCTTCAGTGCTGTTTAATAATGTTACAAGTGTCAACTTACTTTTATAACGCTCAATTTGAATAATTTAAACTTTGTAAACAGTTTTCAAAGCGAATGTCAAATGTAAATTTGTGAATTTTGCTAATATTTACAAATGTTAATTTAAGTTTTTGGCTAAAAATGGCTAAATTTGATTCTTGTAAACTATTCCTACAATGAATTTTGAACAGATCTATTCTCAAAACCCCGATTTCTCAAATCGCTATATTTCCCCTGAAAAATTATTTTCTTATCTACAGGCCAATCTCAGCGATTATATTCGGGAGATCGGAACATCCTATTTAGATAAACCGATTTATCAGTTAAGTATCGGAACCGGAAACATTCAGGTATTGGCCTGGTCACAAATGCACGGAAATGAATCCAATGCCACCCATGCTATGCTTGACCTTCTGATAAGTCTTGATAAAGCTCCCGGAATGAAAGATGATTTGTTTAGTAAAATAACACTTGATTTTATATTCATGCTGAATCCGGATGGATCCGCAAGATGGACCAGACTGAATGCTGCCGATATTGACCTGAACAGAGATTTTCATAACGAAGCAAGTAAGGAGATTAAATTCCTGAAAAAAGCAGCAGCTTCCAAAAAATATGATTATGCTTTAAATCTTCATGAGCAGAGGACCATTTTTACCACTGATGGTATTCATCCTGCCACGCTTTCCTTTTTGGCACCTTCTGAAAATGTAGAACGTACCGTTACCGAAAACAGAAAAAAATGTATGGCAGTCATTGGAAGCGTGTACAATCATTTAAAAGAAATGATCCCCAACCAGATCGGAAGATATTCTGATGAATTTTATCCGACTTCTACCGGAGATAACTTTATCAAAGCAGGAATGCCAACCATCTTATTTGAAGGCGGGCACTTTGTAGAAGATTATACCCGTACAGGAACAAGAAAATACTATACAATTGCTCTTTATTATGCTTTGAAAGCAATCAGTGAACTGAACTCTGATACTACAGGCTGGGAAACTTACCTTGAAATCCCTGAAAACCAGGAAACCCATTATGACTTGATTTACAGAAATGTAAAGCTGAATACAGAGCATGAATGTATTCTGGATATTGCAGTACAGTACAGGGAAATCAAAGAAGATGGGAAAAGTGACATCTCATTTATACCTTTCGTAATGGAAGCCGGAGATGTGAAACAAAAGAAGGGCTGGCTGGAAATAGACTGTACCGGAAAGAAATTTATTTCTGCAACTAAATATCCGAAACTGGACTCAGTTGTGGATTTTAAAATTGAAGATTAAAAGACTTTAAATATCTCCATATAAAAAAGTTTCGGCAGCCCCTTCAGGGCTGCCGAAACTTTTATTTTTATAACTAATTTCCAAAATTTAAATGGCTATGCACTAAATTATAATGTGATTCAATAGGAGTGGGCTTTAGCCCATTCAATTTAATGAATATTCATACGGCTTAACCAAAACTTAATTTCAGAATATAAAGTTTAGTTAACTACTTTAATTCCGTTAGCTACAAACCTGATTTCTTCTTTTGGCTGAGTGATAGCATCAATTTCAGACTGAGGCTTTTTAGCATCTTCGGCGTAATGTTTCTGTTCATTTACAGAAGTTACTTTTCTTTCTGCATTCCCTTCCAACACAACATTTTTTCCTTTTAATGCGGTAGGTACAAAGAAAGCATAATCCTTCATTTTCACAAAAAAATTAGAATTATCTTCTGTCTGGATCGTAAGCCAGCAGCCTTTTTTGTCGCATACGTCTGTTACTTTTCCCTTAACGGAAACATTCTCAACTTTTTTGTTATCTTTTTTAAGCTGCTTATTCAATTTATCTGCGGTGATCGCTTTAGATTCAGCGGATGAAGTTACCTGATCTCCGTAAGTATCACCTACCAACGCTTTCCCTTCCGGTGGTCCGGATTGAGCAAAAGCTAACGAAGAAGCTGTTAAAGCTGCACCCAATAATATTGCTTTAAATTTCATGTTTAATATTTTTCTCAAAAATACTAATTAAAATTGAATCATAAAGGAATAAAAAATGACAAAAGACAGGTGTTTTGATGAATTTTCAACAAATTTGAAAATCAAAGACAGATTTGATTATATTTGACCCCTATACTTGACTATGCAAAAAAAACTGAAACTATGGGATGCCATCATGCTTGTGATGGGATCTATGATCGGAAGCGGGATCTTTATTGTAAGTGCTGATATGATGCGAAACCTGGGATCCGGGTTTTGGCTGATTATCGTATGGGTAATTACAGGAGTGATGACAGTAGCTGCAGCCATAAGCTATGGAGAACTGTCTGCACTGTTTCCGAAAGCCGGAGGGCAATATACTTACCTGAAAGAGATTTTCGGAAAAAAAATGGGATTTCTTTACGGATGGGGATTGTTTACGGTGATACAAACCGGAACTATTGCTGCGGTGGCAATGGCTTTTGGGAAATTTACCGCTTATCTGATTCCGTCATTAAACGATGCAGCTCCTATTTTCCAGAGTGGTGAATTTAAAATAACCTGGATACAGATTCTTGCAATTGCTGTCATTATTTTGCTCACCTATATCAATACCAGAGGTGTAGAAAGCGGAAAAATCCTTCAGAATATCTTTACCGGTTCCAAAATTATTGCATTACTTGGGCTGATTGCGGCCGGTTTTATTTTAGTAGACATTTCTCATTTAGCAGACAACTTTAGCTGGGGAACAGATTCTTTCAATAACCTTAAAAAAGATTTGAGCGGAAATTTCCTTAAAGAAGGCTGGGAACCGATTGGAGGAATGACTCTTCTAGGCGGAATTGCTGCTGCGATGGTAGGCTCTGTTTTCAGCTCTGTGGCCTGGGAAAGTGTAACATTTGTTTCCGGTGAAATTGAAAACCCTAAAAAGAATGTAGTCAAATCAATGATTTACGGAACTTCTGCTGTAATGATCCTTTATATCGCGGTAAACTATGTCTACTTAAATGCTCTGGACAGAGACGGAATTGCATTTGCTGCTAATGACAGAGTAGCGGTAGCGGCATCCCAGAATATATTTGGAAGTGCAGGAACTATCATCATTGCCTTATTGGTCATGATTTCTACATTTGGATGTAACAACGGACTGATTCTGGCAGGAGCAAGAGTTTTCCAGACGATGGCCAAAGACGGTATGTTCTTTAAGTCAGCAGTAAAAAATAATAAAAATGAAGTTCCTGAAAATGCATTGTGGATGCAGGGAGTCTGGGCTTCCCTTTTGTGTCTGAGCGGGCAGTATGGAAATTTACTGGATATGATCTCTTTCGTGATCGTCCTTTTCTATATGATTACGGTTTTTGGAGTTATTTATTTAAGAATCAAACAGCCGCAGCTGGAAAGACCTTATAAAACATGGCTTTATCCTGTAACGCCGGTTATTTATCTTGTCATAGGAACATGTTTCTGTATCCTCTTGCTTATTTACAAGCAGCAATATACATGGCCTGGTTTTGTTTTGGTATTGCTGGGACTTCCTGTGTACTATTTTATCAACAGAAAAAAAGCAAATACTTAAAATAAAACAAAAATATAACAGATTAAAGGGCTTTCAATTCAGTTTGAAGGCCCTTGTTTTTGAATAATATTTTAAAGTATATCATTATTATTTGTCGAAAATGTGTAATTTGGTATTTCGTTTTTAGAACAGGACCATGAAGTAAAAACAATAAGTTATGGATACACCAAATTACAGAATGCCTTTCGTACCGTCTACTTTAATGACCGAAGGCGGAAGTATCGATACCTGCGATATGGGCGAAAGTATTGCCCACAATATTATGCTGCTGATCACCACCAAAAAAGGGGAGAACAGATATGATGAAAACTATGGAAATGATGTCTGGAACCTTGAATTCGATAATGGAGTTACAAGTGCCATCTGGGAAAGCGTTTTTATCAAAAGCTTAAGAAGACAGATTCAGGAATATGAACCAAGAATCGTAAACCCGCAGATCGATGCTCACATACAATTTGTAGAGCACAGCTACGATACTAAAGAACACACCGAAATTAAAAAGAAAGTAAGAATTGCCATCAATGCAAAAATGGAAGAAACAGGAGAACGGTTCAGTTTCTCAACAGAGCTGTTTCTAAGCCCGATGTCTATTGATTAATATTTTTAACAGCGAAAGAAAATTATGAATTTAGATCAGAATATTTATTCCAAAGAATCTGTAAAAGCGAGAATGCTGCAGAATGCAACTAAAGTATGGGGATTAAGGAGCCCACAGTCTTTAGATCCTTTTGTAAAACTGCTGATAGACGCATTCAGTACAGAGGTTTTCAAAGCGAATAATGAAATACAGACAGTGAATGCCCGTATATTGGAAAAACTGGCAAAACTGCTTACACCGTCCATTTATACACATCCTATTCCGGCTCATTCCGTAGCTTTTACACAGCCTTATGAGTCTTCTGAAATTTTATTGGAACACACGGAATTTTTCTTCCGTAAACAGATGACTTCCACGGTGAAATCGGAATCGGACAAACAGCTGAACATTCCGTTTACTCCCGTAGGAAATGTAAGAATCAATAAAGTTCACACTTCGATCATGTTTGTAGGAAATACCTGCTACAGCATCGACGACAGATTCAACAAAATTCCTATTGCAAGATTTCAGGGAAGACCTGAAGATTACAGAAAAATCACAATAGGAGTAGATGTAAGCAAATATGTAAGTGAAAACTTTCCCAAATACCTGAGCATATTCTGCTCCAATCCGGCTTTTGAGCACCTTGATTTCGTATATAAATTATTACCTTATATCACGGTTTCAAGCAATGGTAACCCTCTGTTTGTAAGAGAAGGATTAAGCTATCTTACGGAAAGTCAGAACGATGGTTATGAGCAGATGTTCAAAGAACAATCCATCAGAAATAAGGTGATTGAAGATATTAAAAGTATCTATCGTCATAAATTTATTGAAGTAACAGGAATCTCTCAAAGTCTGTTCTCAGAACCGGGACAGCTTCCACAGAACCTTGATTTTCTTGCCGGAAAAGAAGAAATTACTAAATTCCTGGATAATAAAAGTTATCTGTGGCTTACGTTTGAGTTTCCACCACAGTTTTCAGCAGAAATCCTGGATAATTTCTCATTTGTATTGAATGCTTTTCCAATCTATAACAGAGGCTGGAAAAAAACAGAATACAGCCTTGATATCATGGGGAATAATATCCCTTTGGTGACAGACGAAGGCGAGCATTTCCTTTATGTAGATGAGGTACAGGATGGTGACGGTAGAAGATATACCGAAATTCCTTTCACTCCGGCCGATGATCTTAAAAAAGGATTATATACTGTAAGAAAGGGAGGAATGGAACGTTTTACCAGCCGAAATGCAGTAGATATGATTGCCAATGTTCTGGAACTGACGAGAGATGAAATTGCTGCATTTTCCCTTTTGAACAGAGATAATGTAAAAGGAGTTCTCAGCGAAATGTCTGACAAAATGAAATCCATGGTGCAGAAAGTAAATAATGCCAAAAGGAATATCAGACAGGAACTGAATTACGTGATCATGGAACCGGTAGAAAAAACCGATCATACCTATGCTTCTTTTTGGATTACACACTGTACGCTGGCCAATCATATGCGTCCGGGAACTGAACTTTCCAACCAGCTGAAATCTCAGACTGTGGTACTGCTTACCGAAACATTGGGAGGGGCCGAAGAACAAAAAGGAACGGATAGTATTCAGGCGTATAAATATGCATTAACAACCAGAGATAAGATCATTTCTTTGGAAGACGTTAAAAATTATTGCCGCATGATTCTGAAAGATGAGGTAAGAGAAGTAAGGGTAAGAAGAGGAACGATGATCAGCAACAAGCCAAAAGAAGGATTTGTAAGAACGGTTGAGGTAGAAATCATTCCGCAGAACTATTCTTTCTATGGAAGAGCCTATTGGGAAAATATGGCCAATATTATCAGGAATCAGATTATTGCTAAAGCTATCGACGGAATTGAATATATTGTAAGAATCACCAATGAAGATGTTGACTTCCAGGATATGTAATCCTTAAAAAAATAAATCAGTTTAAAATATAAAATGCCGTATCAATTGCGGCATTTTTGAATCAATAGGAACGGGCTTTGACCCGTTTTTTTAATAAATGAGCTTTTCATTGGCTTCAGCCAAAACTTATAAAATCTCTCCGGAAAAATTCAATAACATTGGGTTCAATGCATTAACAAAACCTAAGAATTTTTTATGAAACTTTTATCCCTTTTATATTCAAAAAAAGTCTATAAAATTTCGTATTTTTGCACGTTGTGATTTTCAGGCAAAATCACCCCAAATTATGAGTAAATCAACAGAATATATAGAAGTTTACGGAGCCCGTGAACACAATCTTAAAAATATTAACGTAAAAATTCCGCGCAACGAATTGGTCGTGATTACCGGCCTTTCCGGAAGTGGAAAATCGTCGTTGGCTTTTGATACTATTTTTGCAGAAGGCCAGCGTCGTTATATAGAAACTTTCTCTGCTTATGCACGCCAGTTTCTGGGCGGATTGGAGCGTCCCGATGTAGATAAAATCGAAGGACTTTCCCCGGTTATTGCCATTGAGCAGAAAACAACCAATAAAAACCCGCGTTCCACCGTAGGAACGGTCACCGAACTGTATGATTTTCTGCGTCTTCTGTATGCCAGAGTTTCGGATGCGTACTCTTTGTCCACAGGGCAGAAGTTGGTAAGCTATACTGAAGATCAGATCCTTGAAACCATCAAAGAAAATTATAAAAAAGAGAAAATCATGCTTTTGGCGCCCGTGGTGCGTTCCAGAAAGGGACATTATCATGAGCTTTTTGTTCAGATGGCCAAAAAAGGTTACGGGCAGGCAAGAATTGATGGTGAGCTGCAGGATATTGAATATGATTTAAAACTTGACCGTTATAAAACCCACGACATCGACATTGTAATCGACCGTTGGATTATCGGGGAGAATGCTTCGGAAAGCAGAATGGAAAAATCGTTGCGAACAGCAATGGAAATGGGGGAAGGAATTATCGGAATTCAGAAACTGGGAAGTACAGATATTGAATACTTTTCCAAGAACCTGATGGATGCGGAAACAGGACACTCTCTGGCGCTGCCTGAACCCAATACCTTCTCATTCAACTCTCCAAAAGGAAGCTGCCCGAATTGTAAAGGTCTGGGAACCATTAAAAAAATCAATACCGATTACTTTATAGACAATCCGAAATTATCCATCAATCAGGGAGGATTACTGCCGTTGGAAGATATCAAGTCCAACAAATGGATCCTGTCACAGATCAAAAACATTCTTGAGATCTTTGGATTAGGATTAACAACGCCATTGCAGGATATTCCGGAAGAAGCACTGGATTATATCTACAACGGATGTCACAAGGAATTCAATAAAGACCTGAAATACGCAGGAATTACCAAGAAAATAAAAATAGGTTTCGATGGTCTGATTGCTTTCATGGAGGAGATTATTGATGAAAGAGATTCCTATGAAGCTGTTTTACTGGAAAGACATTTCACTACAGAAGAAATATGTCCTGAATGTCACGGAACCCGTCTTCAGCCTTCAAGTTTAAGTTTTAAAATTGATGGAAAGAACATTGCTGAGGTTAATGGATTAAGCTTAGCAGATTTAAAAGACTGGTTAGCCGATGTTAAAGATAAATTCTCAGAAAAGAATAAAATCATTGCTCACGAGATCTTAAAAGAAATTGAAACCAGGCTTCAGTTTTTGCTGGATGTAGGATTGGATTATTTAAGTTTGAGCAGAAGTTCAAAAACACTTTCCGGAGGAGAATCACAGAGAATCCGTCTGGCAACGCAGATCGGATCTCAGTTGGTGAATGTATTGTATATTCTTGATGAACCAAGTATTGGGCTTCACCAGAGAGATAACGAGAGATTGATCCATTCTCTGAAAAACCTGAGAGATATCGGAAACTCTGTATTGGTGGTAGAGCATGATAAAGACATGATCCTGGAAGCCGATGAGGTGCTGGATATTGGTCCGAGAGCAGGAAAATTCGGAGGAGAGATTCTTTGGCAGGGAAAACCAAAAGATCTTTTGAAAGCTGATACCATCACGGCTCAGTATATTAATGGAAAAAGAAAAATAGAAATTCCTGCAGAAAGAAGAGCAGGAAGCGGTAAAAATATTGTGTTAAAAGGCGCTACAGGGAACAATCTTAAAAACGTAACCCTGGATATTCCTCTTGGAAAACTGGTTGTAGTAACAGGAATTTCAGGTAGCGGAAAATCTTCTCTGATTAACGGAACATTGTATCCGATCCTTAACAAACATTTCTACAGAGCGGTTCAGGAACCGTTACCTTACAAGAAAATTGAAGGGTTAGAGAATATTGATAAAATTGTAGACGTAGATCAGACTCCAATCGGAAGAACGCCACGTTCGAACCCTGCAACCTATACCGGAATGTTTACCGATATCAGAAACCTTTTTGCAGAACTGCCGGAAAGTAAAATCCGTGGGTATAAGCCAGGAAGATTCTCTTTCAATGTAAAAGGCGGAAGATGCGAAACCTGTCAGGGCGGAGGATTGAAAGTGATCGAAATGAATTTCCTTCCGGATGTATACGTGCACTGTGAAACCTGCAACGGAAAACGTTTCAACAGAGAAACCCTGGAAGTCCGTTACAAAGGAAAATCAATTTCTGATGTATTGGATATGACGATTGATGAAGCCGTAGATTTCTTCCAGCCGATTCCTAAGATTTTTGCAAAAGTAAAAACATTACAGGATGTCGGTTTAGGATATATTACGCTTGGACAGCAGTCGACAACCCTTTCGGGAGGTGAAGCGCAACGTATCAAGTTAGCAACCGAACTGGCAAAAAGACAAACCGGAAATACCCTTTATATCCTTGATGAACCAACAACAGGACTACATTTTGAAGATGTAAAAATCCTGATGGATGCCATCAATCAGTTGGTAGAACTCGGAAACTCATTCATCATCATCGAACATAATATGGATGTCATCAAATTAGCAGACCATATTATCGACGTTGGTCCGGAAGGAGGAAAACACGGCGGACAGATCGTTGCACAGGGAACTCCTGAGGAAATTGTGAAGTCTAAGAAGAGCTTGACAGGGAAGTTCCTGAAAAGAGAACTGGAGTAAGTATTCATAAAATTATGCAGCTTTTTTGTCATTCCAAAGAATCTAAATAATTTACTTCAGAATATTGATCAACATTTAAAATAAAAATCGAGATAATAATTGGCTAAACTCATCAGGTTTAGCCTTTTTTATGCCTAAAATAAGCTTCCAATGTTAAATTTTCAATTATTTTTAAAATTTATTACTCTGATAATCAGTTGATTAAATTTTAATGTTAACTCAATGTTAACTGAATGTAAAATTAATATGAATTATTTTTAATAACTTTGGTTAAGAGATACAAAAATAGGTTAGTATAATATTTAAAACCAGTTAGTTATGGAAAATAGAATTCAAATATTGATGGCTTCACTTTTCGTTTGCGGATTTGCTGCTGTTTTGAACACTGCTAAAGCTCAAACTACAGATCATAATACCATTCAGGAAATTCAGTTGAACAGGAGTGAAACATTTAATGATATCAGAAATAAATTAGAAGCTAATTTTGACCTTACGAATCCTGATTACAAACAGGGAACCGTAAACTCTGTGGTAAAATTTGATATTGCAAAAAACGGAAAAATCGTTAATGTTCATTCCAGTGGTGACTGTAAAACCGTTAGCAAGGAAATTGAAACCGTGTTAAGCGATCTTGACTATAGAGTAGACCGCAAAAAACTAACTGATAACATGGTGGCTTACACCTATGTAATGCCTGTGACAGTAGAGATCCACAGCAGATAATATTTATTGCATATTATTCATGAATGTGTGAATAATGAAACCTTATCAGATTAAATTGTAATGAAGAATAAACAGATATGTTTTAGTTTTGGGCTACCATAAAATTAAAACGATATGAAAAATTTAAAGAAGCTGACAAAGTCAGAGTTGAAGTCAGTGAACGGAGGAGAACCTGTAAAATACTGTACGTTTTGCGAGTGGGCAAATAAAGTAATCTGCAGCGATATTCCAATCGTTCAATGCCCGTAAAAAATAAAGCCGCTTACAAAAAGCGGCTTTTCTATTGTTGTGTACTCTGAACAAACTCTGTTAATCTTGCTTTAAGATCTTTAGAATTTCCTATTGTATCAAAAGTAACATTATCTATTCTCCATCCTTTCTCTGTCTTGATAAGATGCACGGTGTCCATCCAGGTTTCTTTGGGGGAAGCTTCATTATATTCGAAGGCTACCAATGCTTCAGCAGTCTTATCCTGTATCTTAACAGACTTGATTTTATAATCTGTAAATCCTTCATACAGGCTGGAAAACATAGCCCCTTCGAATATTAAAGGTTTCTCATCAGGATGATTACTTTTTTTTACCTTTTCAATATCTGCTTTTGATGCATTGATGGCCTCGTCTAAAACTTTTTTTAGCTCCTGAGAAAATAAAGTATCGGGAATCGGCTGGTTATAAACAGCTTCGTTGGATTTTCCATATTGAGTATACAGTTCATTTACTTTTTCAATAATGGCTGTTTCTGAAGGCCGGGTAGGTTGAGGCTCGTTCTTCTTGCAGGATACAAAAAACAGGAATATTCCTAAACAGAGAAGTAATTTTTTCATTGGTATTATTTTGTGGTATTATGTGAATTCCAGGCTCAAAATGTATACCAAAATCTGTCTGTAAAATATTTCTCACGAATCACAAAAATCAATACATTTGAGTAGATAAAAAAATTGTGGATCCTATTCTTAACGTTGCTGTCCGTTCCCTCTGCGTTTACCTATTCATGGTAATTGCCATTCGTTTATTTGGCAAAAATCAGCTTTCCCAGCTCAATGCAGGGGATGTTGTATTGCTGTTGTTAATTTCAAATGCTGTTCAGAATGCAATGGTAGGTCCTGATACCTCTCTTCAGGGAGGAATCGTGGCGGCATTGGTTTTGTTTGTTGCTAATTTCATTCTGAAGAGACTCATGTTTTCCAGCCGTTCCTTTCAAACTTTTATGGAAGATGAGCCGGTTATTCTGATCAGGGATGGAATTGCCGATCAGGCAGCCCTGAATCGGGTAAAGATTACAGAAAGCGAATTGGAAGAAGCGATAAGAGAACACGGAATTGAAAATATAAACAATGTAAAGCTTTCCGTTCTGGAAGTGGATGGAAATATCAGTGTGGTTTCTCAGGATGAAAAAAGCAAGCAGACACACTATTCAAGAATTAAAAGAAAAATCAAAAGAAAATACCATTAAATACGATGAATTACGAATTAAGAGAAATGCTTCCTACTGATGAAGCCAGGGTCCTTGAAATTTTCCGCCAGGGAATAGACGGTGGGATTTCCACTTTTGAAACAGAAGTTCCAACTGCTGAAGCCTGGAGCATGGGCTATTTTAACGACTGCCGCTGGGTACTGGAAAATGAAAAAAATGAAGTTGTAGGATGGTGTGCCTTAAAACCGGTCAGCAAAAGAGAATGCTATAAAGGAGTTGCAGAGGTAAGCATTTATTTTGATAACGAATATCAGGGAAAGGGATTGGGGTCCGTATTGCTTAAAAAATTGATTTTGGATAGCGAGGATCACGGATTCTGGACATTACAGACCAATATCTTCTCTGAAAATGAAACTTCTATCAAATTTCATCAGAAAAACGGTTTCAGAATCGTAGGCGTCCGTAAAAAAATCGGAAAACTCAATGGAGAGTGGAAAGACATTATCCTGATGGAAAAAAGAAGCGAAATCATCTAGAGAACTATAATTGATAATAGATAATAGATGATAGATGATAGATGATAGATGATAGATGATAGATAATAGATAATAGATGATTGGTGATTTTGTTTGGTAATATAATTCTCCATAACAAAATTCACCATTGACTTGCGAAGCAAAATTGACTTTTGACAATCAAAGACCATCTATTCCAACCTTAAACTTTGAGCTTTGAACTTTAAATTTTTTAACCTTTGGCATTACCATTGTTATATTAAATAAAGTTGAAAAATAGAAATAATGAAAAATTTGATTAAAATTACAGGAGTTCTTATTGTAGCATTCATGTTATCATCTTGTGTGGTGCATGACAATGGACGCCGGGTGAAAACAGTTCCGCCAGGACAGGCTAAAAAAGTCTTTGGAGGAAGCGCAAAAGACTATGCTCCTGGGCAGGTGAAAAAAAGAAGCGGTTACTAACAGCACAAAAAATAAAAAATTAGCAGTTAGTTTTAACATACATTAGCTTAATTTCAATTTCTTTTGGCATTAACATTGATATATTTCGCTATCGAAATTGAAAAAGTGAAAATAATGAAAAGTATGTTTAAAGTGGCTGGAGTAGCTGTAGTAGTATTATTGCTGTCTTCATGTGTGGTACATGAGCATCATGGAAGGAGAATGCCTCCGGGCCATGCAAAAAGGTATTATGGCGGAAGCGCGAGGTACTACGCGCCAGGACAGGTAAAGAAAGTGTATATTTATGACGATCGAGGGCATCATCACAAAGGCCGCGGTCATGGACATCACAGATAAAAAGAAAAGCACTGAATTTTTTCAGTGCTTTTTTATGATCTATTATAATCTCGATTTTTTGGGATTAAGGAAAGTGTTGAAAACCATAACTTCCTGTCCGAACTTTTTCTCAATCCTTTCGGAAATATTTAAAAGTTCACTTTTAATAAAATCTTCCCTCAGTTCATCATTATCAAAAATTAGCAGGAGATTATAATTTTTACCTTCCTCAATAAAGTCACTGTGCACTTCAGAAAGAATATATTTGTTGACATCCATAAGGTTTTCAGTCATTAAAACCAGGGTTTCATCAATATAATTTTCCCATTCTTCCAGGTTATCTTTTGTGCAGTGGAAAGTTATACTTAATACGCTCATATTTTTATGAATTTTTAAGATTTTTTGGATAAATTCTACCACAAAAATCGGCTTTTTTTTCGTAAATTAGCCCGTTAATAAAAATTGGAAATAAATAATTTTCAAACTTACAGCTAAGAGTTTGAATATCATTACAATAAAATTTGTTTATGCAAAAAGAAGGAGAAAGACTGATTCCTATCAACATTGTTGATGAAATGAAGTCGTCTTATATCGATTATTCGATGTCGGTTATCGTTTCAAGAGCGTTACCGGATGTAAGAGACGGCTTGAAACCCGTTCATAGAAGAGTATTATACGGTATGTATGGATTAGGGGTGTTTTCTAATAGAAAATATTTGAAATCTGCGAGAATTGTTGGGGATGTTTTGGGTAAATATCACCCGCACGGAGATTCCTCTGTATATGATGCTATGGTAAGAATGGCTCAGGACTGGAGCTTACGTTATCCTCAGGTAGACGGACAGGGTAACTTTGGTTCCATGGATGGTGACCCGCCTGCAGCAATGCGTTATACCGAGGCTAGATTGAAAAAAATCTCTGATGAGGTTCTTTCAGACCTGGACAAAGAAACAGTTGATTTCCAGAATAACTTCGACGACAGTTTACAGGAACCGACCGTAATGCCTACTAAAATTCCGAATCTTTTGGTAAATGGTACTTCAGGTATCGCCGTAGGTATGGCAACGAATATGGCGCCTCATAACCTTTCAGAATCTGTAGATGCAATCTGTGCTTATATCGATAATAAAGAAATTACGATTGACGAACTGATGCAGCACATCATTGCTCCGGATTTCCCTACAGGTGGTATCATCTACGGATACGACGGAGTAAGAGATGCTTTCCATACAGGAAGAGGTAGAGTTGTTTTAAGAGCTAAAGTTAACTTTGATGAAATCGGAAACAGAAACGCTATCATCGTTACTGAAATCCCTTATCAGGTGAACAAAGCTGAAATGATCGCCAGAACAGCAGAACTTGTTAAAGACGAAAAAATCCCTGGAATCCACGAGATCAGAGACGAATCGGATAGAAAAGGACTTCGCATTGTATACGAACTGAAAAACGATGCAATCCCGAATGTCGTTCTTAACCTATTATATAAATATACGGCACTTCAGACTTCTTTCAGTGTAAACAATATTGCATTGGTACACGGAAGACCGGAGCAGCTGAACCTTAAAGATATCATTCATCACTTTGTAGAGCACAGACACGAGGTCATCGTAAGAAGAACTCAGTATGAGCTTAAGAAAGCAAAAGAGAGAGCACATATCCTTGAAGGATTTATGAAGGTGATCGGAACTCAGGATGCTTTAGACAGAGCAATCTCTATTATCCGTCACAGTGCCAACCCTCAGGCTGCAAAAGAAGGCTTGATCGAAGCTTTTGAACTTTCTGATATTCAGGCTCAGGCAATTCTTGATCTTAGATTAGCCCGTCTTACAGGAATGGAGCTTGATAAGATCCGTGATGAGTATGATGCGATTATGAAAGAAATCGCGAATTTGGAAGACATCTTAGCGAACGAGCCGAGAAGATTCCAGATCATTAAAGAAGAATTGCTTGAAATCAAAGAAAAATACGGAGACGAAAGAAGAACTGAAATAGATTACTCAGGAGGAGAAATGTCTATCGAAGATATTATCCCGAATGAATCTGTAGTTCTTACTATTTCTCATGCAGGATACATCAAGAGAACTTCTCTTTCAGAATATAAAATCCAAAGTAGAGGTGGTGTAGGTAATAAAGCGGCAACGACAAGGGATTCCGATTTCCTTGAATATATTGTTTCTGCAACCAACCACCAGTATATGCTATTCTTCACTGAAAAAGGAAGATGTTACTGGTTAAGAGTATTTGAAATTCCTGAAGGCTCCAAAACGGCAAAAGGAAGAGCAGTACAAAACCTTATCAACATTGAACCGGATGATAAGATCAAAGCATATATCAGAACCAACAACCTTAAGGATTCCGAATATGTAAATCAGATGAGCGTAGTGATGGTAACTAAAAACGGAACCATCAAGAAAACATCGTTGGAAGCATATTCAAGACCAAGAGTAAACGGGGTGAATGCTATCGAAATCAGAGATAATGACCAGCTATTAGGAGCTTACCTAACGAATGGAACTTCTCAGATCATGATTGCCACTAAAAACGGTAAGTGTATCCGTTTCCCTGAGGAGAAAGTAAGAGAAGTAGGTAGAGGATCTATCGGGGTAAGAGGAATCCTGCTTGAAGATGGTGACGAAGCTATTGGTATGATTGTTGTGAACGATGTAGAGAACGAAACAGTACTTGTAGTATCTGAAAAAGGATATGGTAAGAGAACTGCGGTAGAAGACTACAGAATTACCAACAGAGGAGGAAAAGGAGTTATTACGCTTAATATTACTGAAAAAACAGGAAATCTAATTGCTATTCAGAACGTAACAGACGAAGACGGATTGATGATTATCAACAAATCCGGTGTTGCCATCAGAATGGGAATGGATGAAATGAGAGTAATGGGTAGAAATACTCAGGGTGTAAAACTGATCAACCTTAAGAAAAATGACGAAATTGCTGCCATTGCAAAAGTAGAAATGGATAAAGATGTAGAGGAAGATTCTGAAGAACTTGAAGAAACAGAAGAAGGTGTTGTAGGATCACTATTTGATAACCAGGAAAACGAAGAGGCTCCTCAGGCTGAAAATGAAAATTCTGCAGAGGAAAATGAGAATTCTGATTCCGAATAAATTGTACAATATAAATATAAAATAGTTATTATGAAGAAACTAATTTTAGGAATGGCTATCGTAGCATCTGCTTTTGCTTTTGGGCAGAAAAAAGATGCGGCAGCTTTAAATGCTCAGCTTCAGGAAGCTAACAAAGTGGCTATGGATGCATATAATGCAAAAAACTATGCTGCTGCAGCGCCTAAGTTTATAGAAGTCTACGACTTGTTAAAGGCTAACGGGCAGGATAATAAAATATATATGTATTATGCCGGATTGAGCCACGCATTAGCTAATAACAGTGATCAGTCTATCAAAATATATACAGACCTTATCAATTCCGGATTTACAGGAGTAGAAACTACATACACTGCAAAAGAGAAGAAGACAGGTCAGGTTGTAAATCTTGATAAAGCGACGTGGGAACTGATGAAAAAGAACCCTGATTACAGTGATTTCAAAACAGAACAGACTAAAAGTATAGAGTCTGATTTGTATGAAACTTTGTCTTCATTGCTTTTGAATGCTAAAAAACCAACTGAGGCTCTTACGATTATCGAAAAAGGTTTGGTGAAATTCCCAAACAATGCTAAGCTTAAAGAAGCTCAGACTACAGCATATCTTCAGTCTGGAAATACAGACAAATTCGTTTCAGGATTGAAAGAACAGTTGGCTAAAAACCCTAACGATGCTACAAACTGGTATAACCTTGGGGTAATGCAGGCTAAAAACCCGGCTACTGTTAACGATGCTTTGGAAGCGTTCAAAAAAGCTGTTGAGCTGAAGCCTGATTTCTCTGATGCATATCAGAATTTAGTATATACGACTATTGGTGATGATGCTAAAGTAGTAGGAGAGATCAATGCATTAAGAAAAGACAAGCCGGACGAAGCTTCTAAGCTGATTGATGCAAGAAGAGAAAGATTCGGAAAAGCACTACCATATGCTGAAGGATGGTATAAAGCAAATCCAAAGAGTCTTGATGCGGTTACTGCGTTAAAAGAAATCTACATTGTAACTAAAAACATGGATAAAGTTAAAGAAATGAAAGCTAAAGAAGCTGAACTTACAGCCGCTGGAGCAAAATAATCATTTTTTGACACAACA